>JBBSQJ010000079.1:0-17739 GCA_038257965.1 Propionibacteriales bacterium | reverse complement strand
TGAGATGCTTTCACCTACGAGGTGTCCCCTCTGATTGGCAAGAATCATGGCGTCGTAACCACCATTCTCCCTGATCAGAGGGACATTCTCGGCCTCTGACACACCCACCCACACCATGATCATCGGTGGATCAGGGCTCAGTCCATGCCGTCGACGTTGCCATCTGACGCACGGCGCGGCACGTCGCCGCGACCAGCGCGGCTGTGACTAGCATCGGCACGACCCCTGCGCGGGCGAATTGCAACTGTCCTGCTTGACCATAAATGTGGAGATGTCGATAAATGTGGAGATATCGATGTTGACGTGATCTTGTCGCTGACCGGTACCCCACCGGGTCCAGGTGATGCCCCCAGTCTTTGCGCTTGACAGTCGCGGACGCCCGGTTCGGGGCTCGCCAGCCCGGACGGGCTGTTGATCAAGATCAATCAGCTTTAGCCGGAGCTCGACACCTGACCGACCCTCGTGGACCGCCGATCCGGCGGCGTTAGCGGGGAAGGATGAGCAGGGCGTCTCCTACCGGCCGCTCGCCGGTGGGGTCGGACGGCTGGTTGGTGACCGCGCCGCCGACCACCATTGTGGTCGAGCCCCCGCCGTCCAAGTTGATGCCATCGACCATCCCGAGCGCGCTCGCCACCGCCCCGGTCTCGGTGATACTCAACCCGAGGCTGGCTGTGCTGCGTCCATCTGCGGTCGCGATGATTGTCCGGCCGCGATTGTCGACGCCGGCGAACGTCCGCGGGTTTCGTTCGGCACTGAACCCGTAGTACGTGCTCGGGCTCGTCGGCCGGACGAACCCGTCCCGGCGGGGAGTGACGTGGACCCGTCCGTCCTTGACCAGCACCGGCCCGCCGTTCACGACCGAGGTCGTGCCCGTCGGCCGCAGCACTTGACCGCCTCTTTGAAGCAGCGACGTGTGCACCCTCAGCCGCTGACCGAGGACGGCGGCTCGCTGGAGCTTGCCGATCTGGTCGCCGGTGGCCTGGATCGTCTGATACCCCGCCACCAAGGTTCCGCCGCGTGGGGTCCGCAGCGAGACCACGCGCCCGTGGTCGTCGAGCACCGCCTCCAGACCAGAGCCGCGGGGCGTACTCGGTCCGAAATCGGTGGTGAACGCCACCAGCTCGCCGTCGTCGGTGCAGGTGAAGTCGTGCACCGGCCGGTTGGTCGGGGTATCGCCACGGCCGCCGCAGTTGCGAATCAGACCAGGCACCCGGTCGATCCCGTCCAGCCGGAGCACACCGGTGCTGGTCGCCACGGTGCCGAGCCAGTGCAACCGGTCGACCTGGGTCCGCCGGGCGTCGGCCCGCAGCACCAGCGCCGGACGGGAGTTGATCGTCTCGCTCAGCAGCCGGCCGGCGTAGACCCCGACGCCGGCCGGGTCGCCGGGCGCGCCGGACGCCGGGTCGAGGACGAAGTAGCCGGCGTTGGTTGCGGCGGTCGCCCCGACGGCCCGACTGAGCTCGCTGGCGGTCACGCGATCCTCCAGGTTGGCTCCGAAAGACGCCAGCAGTCGCCCCGAGAACGTCTTGGGGTCGATGGTCAGCACCTGCAGCCGCCACGGGCCACGGTCGGCCGACGAGGAGTCCCAGCCGGTGAACCGGCTCGCGCCCGCGAACTTGGCGGCGACCAACTGGGCGAGCAGCGTGTCAGCCTCCACCTTGCTGCGCAGATGACCCACCCGCACCCGCCAGCCGAGAGTGCCCGGGGTGTAGTCGGCGGTCGGCGGAGCGGTGACCTCCTCGACCCGCGGAGAGAATCCCGCGTCGGCGATCTTCGCCGCGAGAGCCTCGGCGTCCACCCGGTCCGACAGCGCCGCCGGTGGTGCGTCCGGATCAGGCGAGCCGACGCCCGACGGAATGACGATCTCCACGGTCCAGAAGTTCGCCGGATCCACCCTGCCGCGGACGATCGTGGTCAACGTGACACCTGGTTGCAGCGTGCGAACGGTCCGATTCTCGATCAAGCCGGCCGGCCCGAGCGGGAGAGTGGCCGTCGGCGCCGCGCCGGCCAGGGCCGGAGGGACCAGCAACAACAGTGCACAGATCAGGAACGAACTGGTGACTCTCCGGTGGATCATGCGCATATCCGGCACGCTAGACCCGAGCCCCCCAAAAGGCCACCACCAGCCTTGGACGGAACCTTGCGATGCCGCAGCTCACGCACGACGCCCGAGCTCGAACTTCTGTCCAACTGATCGCGACGACGTCGACGTCGGGAACGACAGGAACGGCCGTGACCGGTTCCGGCGTTGCCGCATCTCGTCGCGGATGCTCACTGGAGGTCGGCCGGGTCGTCGGTCAGCAGGTAGCCGTCGATCCCGTCGCCTTCATGTTTAGCAACTTCCACCTGAAGAAGTGGCCAAAATGCTGATGGGCATGGGGTTCGGGCTGGCGCCTGTTCTCCCGATCGAGTTGATACCGGGCTTCGGCTAGCACGCGGTGTTCACGAACACGCCCCTGCCGATGGTCCAAGCCGAACAGTGCCACCCTGACCATGCCATCGTCGGAGCAAGTCATCGCCGACCTCAAACAAATCCCGATGGCCCGTCTACCTCCTGGACCGTCCGGCTGAAAGCCTTACTCGTCCTTCTCGCGGTCGGCGAGGAACTTCTCGAACTCGGCCGCGAGCTCGTCGGCGCTCGGCATCTGGGAGTCGCCCTCACCGGCGATGGCGTCGTACTGCTGCTCCAGCGTTGCCACCAGCTCCTGGACCTCCGCGGACCCGGCCATCTCCCCGGCGATCTCGCTCATCGTCTCCGCCGACGCCTGCTCCAGGGGCTCGACCGGCACGGCCAGACCGCTGGCCTGGTTCAACGAGCGCGTCAGCCGCAACGTGGCCTCGGGGAAGGACGCCTGGGCGAGATAGTGCGGGACGTGGGCGACGAACCCGAGGGCGGCGCGATCGCGCTGGCCCAGCCGGAACTCCAGCAGGCCCGCGAAGCTGCCCGGCACCTCGACCCGGTCGATCCAGTTGCGATAGCCGTTGACCAGACCCGGCTCGGTGCTGTGCGCGGTGAGCGTGACGGGTCGGGTGTGCGGCACGGCCATCGGAATCCCGTGCAGGTTGACCGACAGGCGCACGTCGAACTGCTCGATCAGACCGATCACCGCGGAGGCCATCCGCTCCCACTGCACGTCCGGCTCCGGGCCGGTGAGCAGCAAGAACACCTCGCCGTGGTCGTCGACCACGCGGTACAGGCGCAACTGCAGCTCGGCGTAGGACTTCCACTGATTCGTGTCATAGATCATCACCGGGCGCCGCGACCGGTAGTCGTGCAGCTGGTCGTGATCGAACTCCGCGAGCACCTCGTGCTCGAGCCGGTCGATCACGTGAGCAGTGAACAACCGCCCGGCCTGGCCCGCGTCGATGAACCCGTCGAACTGGTAGACCAGGACCGGCCGCTGACCGACGAGCTTCGCGGCCACGTCGTCGACGAGGTCGTACAGCTCGCGCGGATCGGAGATCATGCGCTCCAATCTACCGTCGCCGGAACACCGGACCTGCCCATTGCTCCCACGATCCGGGCCGTCAACCGTCGGCTGCGACAGCCCTGGCAGCCGCGATCGCGTTGAGGACCCGCTTCTCCGAGACACTCACCTTGGTCCGGAGACTCTGCGCGAAGAGGCTCACCCGCAGTTCCTCCAGCAGCCAACCGACCTCCTCGACCGGCTCGGGCAGCCGGCCCGGCGGTGCCAGGTCGCAGAGCTCGGCATAGGCGTCCTCACACCGGGAGATGATGTCGAAACCGGCCCGCTCACGCGTCGGTGTCCCGGTCGACAGGTTGGCCGCCCGCTGCCGTGCAGCGTTCAGATAGCGCGGGAGATCGACCAGATGCACGTACGGGGTCGCCGCCAGAAACCCTGCGAAGACCAGATTGCCGATCTGCTCGGTGATGTCGGCCGCAGCCGCGGCGTCGACCTGGGCGGTCGGCGGCAACTCAGCGAGCAGCTGCTGATGGACGCGCAGGATCTCCGCGGTCAGGTTCGTGATGGCCCGCATCAGCTCCGCGTTGTCGGCGCGCACGGTGTCGCACAGCCGTACGAACGCGGCTGGGTCTCGAACCCGATCGCCATTCACCCGACCGACCAGCTCGCCGACCGACGCCAGCCGCGCATCGGCCAGCAGGGCGGGAACGCTGGGGTAGGGACTGTGCCCCAGCGCCAGCTTGTCCAGGTTGGTCAGGTGGCCCACCACCCAGCGAGTCGGATCGGGGGTGTTGAGCAGCACGAGCCGGCGAATGCCGGCCGCGTGGCCGCGTCGCTGCCCAGCTGGGGTGTCGAGCACTCGCAGGCCCACGGTCGTCCCTTCATCGACCAGAGCCGGATAGCCGATCAGCCGTCGTCCCGCTCGGCTCAGCTCGATCTGTTCTTCCACCGCATCGAACACCCAGGTCGTCGCGCCGGTCCTCGCCAGCTCGGCACTCGCCCGCGCCAGGCTGTCGCGGATCTGGCCGGCGAGGGACTCTCTCAACCGGGTCAGGTCCCGACCCCGGGCGGTGGCCGTGCCGTCGGCGGCCGTGATCTCGAAGCGGACCTGCAGATGCCGCGGCACGTCGGCCGGTCGCCAGCCGTCGACCGGCAACCCGCTCAGCGCGCGGATGGCGCGGGTGAGGGCGATCGGCAACGACTCTCCCGATTCCGCCGCGTCCGGCGCGTGTTCGGCCAGCCAGTCCAGCGCCTGCCCGGCGAACTCGGCGGCGGGAACGAGTTGACGGCGTACCTGTTTCGGCAACGTCTTGATCAACTCAGCGGCGAGCTCGCGGCGTAGCCCCGGCACCTGCCAGCTGAATGGAGCGGCATCGAGCTGGTTGAGCAGCGCGAGTGGGATCTCGACGCTGACCCCGTCTGCGTCGGCGCCCGGATCGAAGACATAGCTCACCGCGAGCTCGTGACCGTCGACCGTCCAGGTCGTCGGGAAAGCGTCCGCACCGGTCACCGCGCCCACGACGAGATCGTCGAGGCTGAGGTCGAGCAGCTCCGGGGTCTGCTGGCGCGCGTTCTTCCACCAGTGGTCGAATTGGACCGCACCGGTCACCTCGGTCGGGATCCGTGCCGCATAGAAGTCGAAGATCACCTCGTCGTCAACCGTGAGGTCGCGCCGACGAGCCTTCTCCTCGAGCTCCTCTGCCTCGGCGCGGACCTCGTTGTTGCGCGCGAAGAACCGGTGCCGGGTCCGCCAGCGCCCTTCGACCAGCGCCGACCGGATGAAGATGTCGCGAGCCTGCGCCGGATCGACCTTGGCGTACCCGACGCGACGGCCGGCGACGATGGGGATGCCGTAGAGGGTGACCTGTTCGTATGCCAGCACCGAGCCTGCCTTGGACGACCAGTGCGGCCCGGAGTACGTCCGCTTCAGCAGGTGCGCTGCGACCTCTTCGACCTGCTCCGCCCGCACCTCGGCGACCGTACGTGCCCACAGCCGCGTGGTCTCGACGATCTCTGCGGCGATGATCAGCGGCGGCTGGATCCGGGCCAGACTCGATCCCGGGTTGATCGCGAAACGGGTGCCGCGGGCCCCCAGGTACTCCCGCATCGGTGTGCGGCGACGGCGCTGGGGAGCGCCGGACGTCGGCCGCTCCGCTCGCAGGTCGGCGAGGCCGACCTGCGACAGCAGACCGGCCAACGCGGCGGTGTGGATCCGATCCGGCGCGGCGGGCGACACATTGCGGTCGAGCCCGAGGTCCTTGCCGATGTCACGAAGCTGGGCGTGCAGGTCCTGCCACTCACGGATCCGAAGAAAGTGCAGGAACTCCTCACGACACAGTCGCCGGAAGGCATTGCCGGACAGGCGATGCTGGGCATCGCGGACGTAGGCCCACAACCGGAGCAGCGCCATGAAGTCACCGTCGGCGGGTGGTGCAGTGCGCCCTGAGCCGGCCAGGTGCCCCGAGCCTGTCGAGGGGCCCGACTCCGGTTCACCGCCGAGCGGCGCCCAGAACCGCCGGTGCAACTGGTCGGCCTTCTCCCGCTGCTCGGCCGGCCGCTCCCGCGGATCCTGGATCGACAACCCGGAGACGATGATCAACATCTCGCGAAGGCAGCCCTGCCGCTCGGCGGCCAGCAACATCCGGCCCATCCGCGGATCGACCGGGAGCGCGGCCAGCTTCCGGCCCACGGCGCTGAGTCGGGGATGGTCCCGGTCGCCGCCCGCGAGCGCTCCCAGTTCTTCCAGCAGCCGGATGCCGTCGTTGATCTGGCTCCCGTCCGGCGCCTCGACGAAGGGGAAGGACGCGATGTCACCGAGGTCGGCGGCCGCCATCTGCAAGATCACCGACGCGAGGTTGGTGCGCAGGATCTCTGGTTCGGTGAACTCCGGCCGAGTGAGGAAGGCCTCTTCGTCGTACAGGCGAATCGCCACGCCCGGCGCTACCCGACCGCACCGCCCGGCCCGTTGGTCGGCCGACGCCTGCGAGATGGGCTCGATAGGCAGGCGCTGGACCTTGGTCCGAGCCGAGTAGCGCGAGATGCGTGCCGTGCCGGCGTCGATCACGTACCGGATCCCGGGCACGGTCAGCGACGTCTCGGCAACGTTGGTCGCCAGCACGATCCGTCGCCCGGTGTGTGCGGAGAACACCCGGTGCTGCTCGGCCGAAGAGAGTCTGGCGTAGAGCGGCAACACCTCGGTACCACGCAGCCGGAGGCCGTTGACCGCGTCCGCGGTGTCACGGATCTCTCGCTCTCCGGAGAGGAACACGAGGATGTCTCCGTCGCCTACGGCGCAGAGCTCGGCGATGGCGTCGGTGATGCCCTTGATCTGGTCTGCCTCGCCGTCGATCAGCAGCGGTCGATAGCGCAGCTCCACCGGGTACGTCCGGCCCGACACCTCGATGATCGGTGCCGGTTGTCCTGCCGGGTCGGCGAAGTGGGCCGCGAACCGCTCGGTGTCGATGGTCGCGGACGTGACGATGATCTTGAGGTCGCGGCGTCGGGTGAGCAACTGCTTGAGATAGCCGAGCAGGAAGTCGATGTTGAGGCTGCGCTCGTGCGCCTCGTCGATGACGATGGTGTCGTAGCGGCGGAGGTCGCGGTCGTGGGCGATCTCGGCAAGCAGGACGCCGTCGGTCATGATCTTGAGCCGGGTGTGCCGGCCGGCCCGACGGGTGAAGCGCACCTGGTAGCCGACCAGATCCCCGATCGTGGTGTTCAGCTCCTCGGCGACGCGCTCGGCAACCGTACGTGCGGCGATCCGACGCGGTTGGGTGTGCCCGATCGAGCGTCGGCCGAGCTCGAGGCAGATCTTGGGGAGCTGTGTGGTCTTGCCCGAACCGGTCTCTCCAGCGACGATCAGCACCGGATGGTCCCGGATCCCCGCGGCGATCTCGTCGTGCCAGGCGGTGATCGGCAGAGCCTCGTCATAGCTGATCTCCAAACCCGGGCCCGGCTCGTGCGGGGACGAGCGGTCGGTCACCGGTCCATGTTAGTAACCGGCTCCTTCGGCCTTCCGTTCCCGTTTCCTTCGGGGTTCTGCATCGCCGCCCCTTCCCGTCCCGCGCGTCAAGCCGTAGCGTGCCTTCTCGACGCGCATTGTGCGCCCCAGGGAGGAAAGTCGAACATGCGAGGACCGTTTCGAGGCGGAAGGATCGTCGCGGGGGCAGCCGCGGTGAGCCTGGTGGTCGTAGGGTCACTCGGAGCCGGCAGTGCGCAGGCCGCTCCGACACCGGTCAAGATCACACCCGGCGCACTCGAGCACCTTCCCCTCGACAAGAACACGAAAATCACTCCCCGCCTGTCGGCGACGCCGGACAAGACGATGACCGTCTTCGTCCAGCTCGACGGCAAAGGCGCGGCCGATGTGGCCGTCCGGGCACAAGACCTGGGCCGAAGCGCCAAGACCGTGAGTGGCGAGGCAAGGGTCCGCCGCGCTGAGGTCCGATCGAACGCGACCGAGGTGACCGACCAGGCCCAGCGAACAGACCCCAGCGCCAGACAGTTGTTCACGACCAGCAACTCGGTTCCCGGTCTCGGCCTGACCGCCACCGCTGAAGCGTTGACCGGCATCGCCGCACGACCCGATGTCGTCAAGATCACCCCGATCGTGGCCAAGACCCACGACAACGCCGCGTCCGGTGAACTGATCAAGGCACTGGCCGCCTGGCAACGGACCGGGATCACGGGCAAAGGCGTCCGGGTCGGCGTCATAGACACCGGGATCGACTACACCCATGCCGACTTCGGCGGTCCCGGCACCGTGGCGGCGTACGAGGCCGCGCACAAGACCGCGGATTCCGGCACACCCTGGGCGCCGACCGCGAAGGTCGTCGGCGGCTGGGACTTCGTGGGCGACAGTTACAACGCCGATCCCAGCTCGGCCCACTACCAGCCCGTGCCCAAGCCGGACCCGAACCCGCTGGATTGCGATGGCCACGGCACCCACGTGGCCGGCACCGCCGCGGGTTACGGTGTGACGTCCGGCGGCAAGACGTTTGCGGGCAGCTACCGTTCGCTGAGCGCCGGCACGCTTCGCACGATGTCGATCGGCCCAGGGATGGCGCCGCAGGCATCGCTGTATGCACTTCGCGTCTTCGGCTGCGAGGGATCGACCGACATGGTGCTGCCCGCCCTCGACTGGTCGCTGGACCCGAATGGCGACGGCGACTTCTCCGACCACCTCGACGTCGTCAACCTTTCCCTCGGAGCCGATTTCGGCGCGCCCGACGATCCGGAGACGCCGGTCGTGGACAATCTCGCCAAACACGGCGTCCTGCCGGTGATCTCCGCCGGGAACGCCGGCGACATCACCGACATCGGGGGCTCGCCGGGGAACGCGCCGCGGGCGTTGAGCGTCGCCAGCAGCATCGACGGCTTCAGCATCTTGGACGGGCTGAAGGTCGATGCACCGGCAGACCTGGCCGGCACGGTCACCGGACAGATGTCGGCCGCCTACCCATGGTCGTCCGCCGCCCCGGTGACCGGCCCGGTCGTCGCGTTGAGTGACGCCTCGAACCTCGACGGCTGCAAAGCACTGTCGAGTGCCGACCAGGCTCGGGTGAGTGGCAAGGTCGCATGGTTGGAGTGGGACGACAACGACGCCACCAGAGCGTGTGGGTCTGCCGCCCGAAGCGCGAACGTCGCCACGGCGGGAGCCGTGGGCGCCCTGTTCACCAGCACGTTGACCGAGTTCTCCGCCGGTATCACGGGGAGCCCGACGATCCCCGTCTTCCAGCTCAACGCGGCGTCGACCACGAAGCTGCGCCCGGCCGCCGCGGCAGGCACGTTGACGGTGACGTTCGACGGGGCCTTGGCCTTGACGGCGCCGGTCCGGACCCCGGTGGCCATCGACACGCTCGACGGCTTCAGCTCGCGCGGCGCGCACGGTGCTCCAGGCGTCGTCAAGCCCGATGTCACCGCCCCCGGCGACACGATCATCAGTGCGGCAGTCGGCACCGGCAACGGCCGGGCCAGTGAGTCCGGGACCTCGATGGCGGCGCCGCACATCGCCGGCGTGGCTGCGCTGGTGAAGCAACGGCACCCCAGCTGGACGGCCGAGCAGATCAAGGCCGCCGTGATGAACACGGCCGTGCACGATCTCTACACCGGCCCGGACAAGTCCGGACACCGCTACGGTCCGAACCGGGTCGGCGCGGGCCGGACCGACGCCCGGTACTCGGTGAGCACGGCGATCCTCGCGTACAGCAAGTCCAAGCCGGGCGTGGTGAGTGCGAGCTTCGGCGTCGTCGAGTCCCCGACGACCTCGAGGAAGGTCGCCAAGTCCCAGCTGGTCACCGTGGCCAACAAGGCCTCCAGCAGGCGCACGGTCAAGCTCAGCTATTCACCGGTCGTCACCCAGCCCGGGGTCAGCTACTCGGTGAGCCCGAGAACCCTGAGGCTCAAGGCCCGCAGCAAAGCGACGGTCAAGGTCACCATGACGGTCAAGCCCCGTTCGCTGCGTCGGACGCTCGACCCGACGATGAGCGCCACCACGGTCGACGATCTCGTCGGGAAGGGCCCCCGCCAGTTCGTCTCGGACGCCTCGGGCCATCTGCTCGTCAAACCGTCCGGCAAGGCCGCGTTGCGGGTGCCGGTCTACGGTGCGGCGAAGCCGGTGTCGAAGACCAGCGTCGCCGCCACGACCGCCGGGCGAACCAAGGTGCTCAAGGTGTCCGGCAACGGCTTCGTCCAGGGACTGGGCCGGAGCGCGTATCAGTCCATCGGCTCCGTGGTCAGTCTCGGCTCCACCAGCCGCAAGCTGCCGATCTGCGCGCCTCGGCAGGTGAACAACTGTGTGCTTAACGCCACAGCTCGTGCGGCGGACCTGCAGTACACCGGTCTGGGCTCCATGCCGGGTAACGCGGCATCGTCGGGAATCGGCTGGTTCGGCTTCTCCACCTGGGGCAACTGGAGCTCGATGGCGGTCGGGGGTGGGGAGGTCGACTTCGCGATCGACACCAACGCCGACAACAAGACCGACTACATCGTCGTCTACCTGCCCGGCCAGGCCGACCGACCGATGTCGCTGGTGGTCGACGCCAGCGGCCACCCCTTGGCGGCCTACCCGGTCAACTTCTTCGACGCCGACATCGACACCAACGCCTACGACACGAACGTGGCGACTCTGCCATTCATGCTCGGCGACCTCGGCGTTCCCGACAATGCCACGTCGTTCCCGATCCGCTACCGGGCGCTCGCGTTCAGCAGCTACGGCGACCCCGCGAACGGGTTGGTGGACTCCACCGGCTGGGTGTCGGCCGACCTCGTCAAGCCCGTGCTGAACGTCGCGACCCCGGTGTTCGCCGATCGCCGTGGAACGACCGTGCCGTACAGCGTGCGCCCGAGCTCGTCGGCGGCCGCGGCGATCGGGGACGCCGGGTCGCAGACGGTGGCGACGAACTACTCGACGCAGGCCCTCATCCTGCACCTGCACGGCAAGTCCGGACAGCGAGCGCAGGTGCTCACCCTGCGCTGATCGTCTCCAACCCGTCGATGCGGCGGGTGAATCAATGCGGCGGGTGAAGGGGTGAGTGCGGCGCGCCCAGGTGATGCAGCAGGTCGTGCGCCGCCGTGTCGGTCAGGTTCCAACGACTCAACCGGCCGTCGCGAACCTTGTCCACCAGACCGGACTCACGCAACGAGACGAGCGCCTGGGTGACGGTGTTCGGTGCCAGTTCCGTCGCAGCCGCCAGGTCCTTGACGGGCGATCCCGGAGCCGCGTGAATGGCGATCAGGAGCTGAAGTCGGGTCGGATCGGAGAAGGCAGCCAGCCGCTCCACCAGGACCGGAAGCGCGTTGTGTGCCTCGTCGACCGCCTCACGGGCGACCACGGAAGGTTCGACGCCGGGATCGGACGCCGGTGCATCGGGTCGCAATCCGACCTCCCTCGTTCCGAACTGAGGTCACAGTCCTGTGTTCGCCCGCACACATTTACCGTAGCGTGTCCCCCGGGCCAGGACCGGCCGCCGACGGCCGGTGAAGCGAGGTTACGCCATGACCGAGACGACGGTTGACACAACGCGACCGAAGCCGAAGTTGCGCTCACTGCTGACCACCGAAGGGCGTGCAGCGCGATCGTTCCGCACCCGCGTCACGGCCGCGCTGGTCACGATCGCCGTCCTGCACGTCATCGGGCTGAGCCTGCTGGGGGTGGGCGTGGCCGGAGGCACCGCCGGAGCCGTCACGATCGGAGCCGCAGCATTCGCCTACTTCCGCGGACTCATCCACTCCTTCGACTTCGACCACATCTCGATGATCGACAACTCGACCCGGAAGTTCGTGACCGAGGGTCGCAACCCGGCCTCGGTCGGGCTGGCCTTCTCGGCCGGCCACTCCACGGTCGTGGTCCTCACCGGGCTCCTGGTGATCGCGGGGGCCCGCTTCGTCCATGTGGCCCTCGACGAGTCCTCCGGAGCCGCCCGCGTGTTGGGCATCATCGGGCTGTCGGTGTCCGGGCTCTACCTCCTCCTGGTCGCCATCGCAAACCTGGCCACGTTCATCCAGGCCTGGAAACTCCGGTGGGCGCTGCAGCACGACCCCGGACTGGAGGTCCCAGCCCACGCGCTCACCCCGCGAGGACCGGCGGCCCGGGTGATGACCGCACCCCTGCGCCGGGTCCGGCATCCCCGGCACATCTACGTCATCGGATTCTTGTTCTCCCTCGGCTTCGACACCAGCAGTCAGATCGGGCTGATGATGATCACCGCAGGTGCTGCCCTGGCCGGCGCGCCGCCGCTGAGTCTGCTCTGTCTGCCGATCCTGTTCGCCGCCGCCATGACGCTCGGTGACACCTCCAACGGCTTGATGATGCTGAAGATGTACCAGACTGCGAACGACAACCCGGCCCGCAAGGTCAACTACAACCTGCTGATCACCGGAGTGAGCATCTTCTCCGCGTTCGCCGTCGGGACGATTGCCATCTCCACGATCTTGTCCGAGGTCGCCGGCGTCCGGCTCGCCTGGTTCAGCTGGATCGCCGCCCTCGACACCGAGTACGCGGGCTATCTGCTGGCCGCCCTGTTCGCCGTGATCGGGATCTCGGGCTGGCTGCTGTGGCGGCGGGTCGACGCCGGCGAGTCCACCTGAGCCCGACGGAGGCTGAGGCCGACGGAGACGTTCACCGGCCCAGCGACAGCGGCGCGCTCCCGGCCACGAGCAGCGCCCGGGCGATGACGGCGTGTCCGGCTGCGTTCGGATGATCTCCGTCCGCAGCGAGCAGACCCGTCGGGTCGCCGGAGCCGTCGTCACTTCTGAATGGCGTGTACAGATCCACATACGTCGCGTGCTGCGCCTCGGCAACCCGGTGGATCACGAGGTTCGTCGCGCTGGTCAGGGCATCGCTCGTAGCGCGACCCCGGGCCGACTTGGAACGCTGCGCGACGTCGCCATCCTCGAACACGTTCCAGTAGCCGGTGAGCAGGATCGCCGTCGGAGCGTCATTGCGCAGCTCGCGAATCTGCTCCACGATGGCGTCGAGGTTGTCCTGGAGATCGTCGAGATCCTCCCGCGCACAGGACACGGTCTCATCAGCGCCACATCGCGCCGAGGAGACCTGGTCGTACAGCGGACCGAAATCGTTGGCGCCGATGGTCACCACGACGATATCGGCTCGGGCGACGTCGGCTCGCGCTTCGGTGTCACCGCGAAGATCGTCGAGAAGGTCCTGACTGGTCTCGCCGCTCTGGCCGTCGTTGCGCAGGAAAGTTGCGATGTGGTAGCGGTGCGCCAGTTCCTTCGTGTACAGCAGCGGGAACGCTGAGCAGTCGCAGTTGGTGCCGGCGGTGACCGAGTCGCCGAGCGTGACTACGTGTGCCGTGCTGGGGGCACGATCGGGGGCCGGGTAGGGGCTGAGGCTCGGCACGGGCGACCCCACGGCGATGAAGCGGTGTGCGGAACTCCCGGTGATCAGCAGGCCACCGACGATCACGGCCGCGACCAGGCCGAGGACGGCGAGTGTTCGACCGACCCGGAGGGCCGACAACGTCAAGCCCCGTCGCCTCCGTCGGAGAACGTGGTCCGGCCTTTGAGTTTGGCGGCCAGCTCGTCGTCGATGCCGTCGGCGACGTCGGACATGATCAGGACTGCTTGGTGCAGGTGCGCGGCAACGAACGGCTTCGCCGGAACCGAGATGGTGACGAACACGCGGTCGCGAACCAGCTGGAACTTCACCCAGCGGGCTTCGACGTTGAGATCGTTCAGCACCTCAGCCGCACGCGAGCGCCCTTCGAGATCGTGCACGACGGCGGCGAAGACCACTACTTCTTGTGCGTCGCTGGCCGTCCGCAGGAAGATCATGGTCGAGCCCACCCGGATCGCGACGTCGCCTTCCTCGTCGCGGATCGGCGGATGACCGTACAGCTCGGTCAGCTCGGCGTCGACGAGTTCGGTCAACTGCTGCCGATCCCGCGGCAGGACACAGCGGAACTCGATCGCCGGGGCGATCGAAGCCCGCTCGAGCCCACTCCCCTTCCCGATCGGTCCTGGCTCGATCGGTCCTGGCTCGATCGGCCCTGGCTCGATCGGCCCTGGCTCGATCGGCGCCGGCGCCTGGAGCACCTCGGCCAGCTGGTCGGGAGAGAGGAAGACCGGGTGCTGCACGCCGTAGACGTCTTTGAGCGCCGACACGGCGAGCTCCGCGGCGTACTCGCAGTTGTCCTGAGAGACCTCTGCCCAGAAGTTCGGGCCCTGCTCCACCGATGGCGGGTGCCAACCCAGCTCCTCCATCGACGCGAGGTCGTGCGTGCCCATCCGGAAGTGCTCGCCCAGCTCGGCATTGCCGGCCGCCTCGGCTCGCACGCTGTCCCGGCTGGGCGAGCTGAAGCGGACGTACGGGCCGCGCTCGGATGCGCCCGTGTCCGTCCCGATCGTGAGGTCGGCGGTGTCGTCCATCATGGACACCACCTCGGCAAGGCGGGTCTGGAACTCCGCCCAGGCCTGCGCCGTGCTCCGGTCGAGGTCGAACCCGTCGATCTCCGCCACCTGACACCTCCTCGCGACCGAACCTAGCGCACTCGTTCGCGGCATCGGGGATACATCCGCCATACCTGTGGAACGCATAGGATCGCTCGTCCGTGCCGGATCTCGACCCCATCTCCGGTGCGGGGTCTCAGCCCGTGATCGGGACGACCAGAGAGTCGACAGCGGCTTGCTTGTAGTAGTCGCGGGAGTCCTTGGAAAGCTGCAGCAAGAACTCGTAGGTGAAGTCGAGCGTGACCGAGGTCGCACCCTCGTCGAGCGCCGGGACGACGAACTCCTGGCCGTACGTGTACGGAAACGTCACGATGAAGCCGGGTGAGATGTTCGCGGTGTCCACCAAAGGACGTGGCGAGTCGAGCGGGCCGGTGTCGTCGCGGGCGGTGATCGTCACCGTGACCCGCGTGAGGTAGATCTTCTGGCCGGCTTTCCCCCTGTTCACGCTGGTGAGAGACAGTGACAGGGCCTTGTTGACCGAAGCCTTCCAATCGGGACTCGAGACGGGGGCCGTCGGAGTCTCGTCGGCGCAGTCGGCCAACGCCACGATGACAAGGGCGACGGCACCGCAAACGGCCCGGCGGAGAACTGGCACGACCAACACTCGCGACGCATTCGGCGGACAACCGGCGGGATGCCGAGCGCGAGGCCCCCACCTCGCCGTCAATGTAACCGCCCCGGCCGCTCAGCGACGGCGATCCAGTCGATCTGTGACCGAATCGCCGTCGGCGTGGCCCCGCTCAGCTACCGCCGGCCCGCTCAGCTGCAGCCGCTGGTGGCGCCACAGCCCTCACAGACGTAACAAGAACCGCTCGGCCGCATCTTCGTGCCGCAGGTGAGGCACAGCGGTGCGTCGACACTGGTGCCCGTGATTCTCTCGAACAGCTCAGACGTTGTCCGGGCACCGGCCGGTGCGGGTGCCACGGTCGCTGCGATGACGGATGAATCGAACTGGTCGGTGTCCACGTCGTCACCGGCGTCGTTCTTCAGCGCCTCCGACTCGATCACCTCGTCCTCGGCTTCGATCGGCAGGTACGACCCGGTCTGCACCTGGCGAGCGCGCTCGGCAGCGGTGTAGATGCCGAGCTCGGCTCGCTCGTCGAAGGACAGGTTGTCCAGCGCCAGCCGCCGGAAGATGTAGTCCATGATCGACTGCGCCATCCGGATGTCCGGGTCGTCGGTCAGACCGGCCGGCTCGAACTTGAGGTTGGTGAACTTCTGGACATACGTCTCCAGGGGCACACCGTACTGAAGGGCGATCGAGATCGCGATCGAGAAGGCATCCATCACCCCGGCCAGCGTCGAGCCCTGCTTGCCCAGCTTGAGGAACACCTCGGCCAAGCCGTCGTCGGGGTAGGAACCGGAGATCATGTAACCCTCCGCACCGCCGACCGCGAACGACCGGGTCTGGCTCGGACGCGCCTTCGGTAGCCGTTTGCGGGTCGGCCGATAGGCCATCTTCTCGATGTCGACGGTATCGGCGGACTGCGGCTCCTCGATCTCGCTCGCTGTGGTGTCAGCAGTCTCATCCTTCGACGAGGTCTTCCCACCGGAAAGGGGCTGACCCACCTTGCAGTTGTCGCGGTAGACCGCCAGAGCCTTGAGACCGAGCTTCCAGCCCTGCAGGTAGACCTCGGCGATCTCGGCCACGGTTGCCGACTCCGGCAGGTTGACCGTCTTGGAAATCGCGCCCGACAGGAAGGGCTGCGCCGCCGCCATCATCCGGACGTGGCCCATCGGCCGGATCGCTCGCTGACCCATGGCGGTGTCGAATACCTCGTAGTGCTCCGGCCGCAATCCGGGCGCGTCGATGACGTGCCCGTTCTCCGCGATGTACTCGACAATCGCCTCGGCGGCCTCGTCGGTGTAGCCGAGCCGCTTCAGCGCCCGCGGGACGGTCTGATTGACGATCTGCATCGACCCACCCCCCACCAGCTTCTTGAACTTGACCAGCGAGAAGTCCGGCTCGATGCCGGTGGTGTCGCAGTCCATCATGAAACCGATCGTGCCGGTCGGGGCGAGCACGGACGCCTGTGCGTTGCGGTAGCCGTTCGCTTCGCCGACCTTCAAGCATGCGTCCCATGCCTTGGTGGCGCGCCTGTGCACCGTCTCGTCGATCGAGCCGACCGTCCGTAGCGAGTCGTTGGCCGCCTGATGCTTGCGCATCACCCGCTTGTGGGCTTCGGCATTGCGGGCGTAGCCCTCGTAGGGCCCGACGATCCCGGCCAACTCCGCCGAGCGCCGGTAGGACGCACCGGTCATCAACGAGGTGATGGCGGCAGCGAAGGCTCGTCCTCCATCGGAATCGTAGCCATGACCAGTGGCCATCAGCAGCGCCCCGAGGTTCGCGTAGCCGATGCCGAGCTGGCGGTAGGCCCGCGTGGTCTCACCGATCGCCTCCGTCGGGAAATCGGCGAAGCAGATCGAGATATCCATGGCGGTGATGATCAGCTGGACGGCGGACTCGAACAACTCCGCGTCGAACGTGTCGTCCGCCCCGTTCTGCCCTGGGCGCAGGAACTTCAACAGGTTCAGGCTGGCCAGGTTGCAGGAGCTGTTGTCCAGGCTCATGTACTCCGAGCACGGGTTGGACGCGGTGATCCGGCCCGTCTCCGGATTGGTGTGCCAGTCGTTGATCGTGTCGTCGTACTGGATTCCCGGATCGGCACATTCCCAGGCCGCGAGTGCGATCTTGTCGAACAGCGACCGCGCCTCGACGGTCTGGACCACCCGGTTGTCTTGCCGCGCCCGGAGACCGAACTCCGCATCATCCTCGACAGCGCGCATGAACTCGTCGGTGACCCGGACCGAGTTGTTGGCGTTTTGATACTGGACGCTGGTGATGTCCTTGCCGCCGAGGTCCATGTCGAACCCGGCGTCACGAAGTGCGCGGATCTTGCGCTCCTCGTTGGCCTTCGTCTCGATGAACTCCTCGATGTCGGGGTGATCGACGTCCAGCACCACCATCTTCGCCGCACGACGCGTGGCGCCCCCGGACTTGATCGTCCCGGCGCTGGCATCGGCGCCGCGCATGAACGAGACGGGACCCGAAGCCGTCCCGCCCGAGCTCAGCAGCTCCTTGCTGGATCGGATCCGGGACAGGTTGAGCCCGGCACCCGAACCGCCTTTGAAGATGAATCCCTCCTCCCGGTACCAGTTGAGGATCGAGTCCATCGAGTCGTCGACGCTGAGGATGAAGCAGGCGCTGACCTGCTGCGGCGAGGCGGTGCCGACGTTGAACCAGACAGGTGAGTTGAAAGAGAAGTACTGGTGCAGCAGCATCCAGGTCAACTCGTGCTCGAAGATCTCCGCCGAGTCCGGATCGGCGAAGTAGCCGTAGTCG
>JBBSQJ010000078.1:0-17873 GCA_038257965.1 Propionibacteriales bacterium | reverse complement strand
TCGGCGATGTGCTGGCCGAGGTGTACGGCCTCAAGCAGGCCAGGCGGGCGATCTGGCTCGGCTTCTTCCTGGCCGCGCTGGCCTCGGTCACGTTCCTGGTCGTCGGGATGGCCCCACCGGGGCCAGGCTATGAGAACCAGGACGCCTTCTTGGCGGTGCTCGGTTTCGTGCCGCGAATCGTGGTCGCCAGCCTGGCCGGCTATCTCGCCGGACAGTTCCTGAACGCGTACGTCCTGGTCAAGATCAAGAACCGGACCGACGAACGCAAGCTGTGGGTGCGCCTGGTCGGCTCGACCGTGGTGGGTGAGTTCGCCGACACTGCGCTGTTCTGCTTCATCGCGTTCGCGGGTGTGATCGACGGTTGGGGTGCCCTGATCAGCTACACGATCGTCGGCTATCTCTACAAGGTGTTGGTCGAGGTGATCTTCCTTCCCGTCACCTATGCAGTGATCAAGGCGATCAAGAGGCGCGAGCCGGACTACTCAGCCTCCGCACGCGAGCCGCGGACGGTGAAGCAACTCCGGTTGGTGATCCGGGCCGAGGCCTACGACGACGCGGTTCGCTTCTATCGCGACACGCTCGGCATGACCGAGGAGGAGAGCTATTCCACCGGAGCCGCCCGGGTAACCATCCTTGACGCGGGCCGAGCCACGTTGGAGCTCTCCAACCCCGCCCAGGTGGACTACATCGACGACATGGAAGTAGGTCGACCGGGCGTCAGCCCGAGCTGGCGGGTCGCTTTGGAGGTTGACGACGCGGCGGCCGCGGCGCGGAGCGCGGAGGCGGCCGGAGCGGCGGTGATCGCCGAGCCGATCGTCACACCGTGGCACTCGCTGAACGCACGGTTGACCGCCCCCGCCGGGGTCCAGCTCACCATCTTCGAAGAGCTCGAACGCTGAATCCCTCGACAGGCTCCGGCCACCGGTGGGGGCTCCGGCGCACACCAGTTTGCCCTTCGACAGGCTCAGGGCACAGGTGAGGGCTCAGGGCACAGGTGAGGGCTCAGGGCACAGGTGGGGGCTCAGGCGCACACCAGCCCTTCGACAAGCTCAGGGCACAGGTGAGGGCTCAGGGCGCAGGTGAGGGCTCAGGCGCACACCAGCCCTTCGACAGGCTCAGGGCACAGGTGAAGGCTCAGGGCAACAGGTGGGGGCTCCGGCGCACAGGTGAAGGGCTCAGGGCACCAGCAGTGTTGCATCCAGTTCGGGCTCAGGAACGCAACTAGAGGAAAACCCCCTTCCAGAACGGAGTACCACGGTGCGATATCCCAGACGGATCGCTTCACTCGGCACAACGCTCCTCCTCGCGGGCGGTGCGCTGCTGTTGTTCACCGCCGCTCCGGCGAGCGCCGCCAACCCGGCTACAGTGTCGGTCCTGCACGGCGTCCCCGGCGCCACGGTCGACGTCTACGTCGACGGGGACGAGCTGCTGAAGAACTTCAAGCCGGGAACCCTGACCGATCCGGTAAAGCTCGATCCGGGCAGCTACGACATCAAGGTGGTCAAGGCCGGCGACGGCGCGGACGGCAAGGCCGTGGTCGAGGCCAACGACGTCAAGGTCCCGGGCGGTGCCAATATCACCGTGGTCGCGCACCTGCATGCGGACGGCTCACCGGCGCTGACGCCGTACGTCAACGACGTCTCCAAGCTGCCCGCCGGAAAGGCTCGGCTGACCGTCAGGCACGATGCCGCTGCACCCGCTGTCGACGTCCGAGCGGGCGGCAAGCCTGTCTTCACCGACCTGACCAACCCGAAGGAGCAGTCCGCCGAGGTCGACGCCGGCACGGTCAAGGCCGACGTCGTGCTGGCCGGGACGGACACCGTGGTGATCGGTCCGGCAACGTTGAACCTCCAGGAGGGGACGAGCACCATCGTGTACGCCTGGGGCTCGGCCGACGACAAGAACCTGAAGCTGGCTGTGCAGACCATCAGCGGGCTGCACAGTGCGCCGGGCGGTGTGCCCGGTGGCACCGGTGGTCAGGCCGCGGGAACCGATCCCGTCCTCGTCGGGCTGCTCGGGCTCGGGGTGTTAGGCATGGTCGTCGCAGCTGTCGGCGTCCGGCGCACCCGGACCTCGGCTTCGGTCTCGTGATAGTCGACACGGCCAGACATCGACACTGACGACGACGCTCTATGAAGATTTCGCAGATGCGACGGGGCGGCCGGCTGTGGCTGGTCGTTCTCGTCGCGTCCGCGTCGCTGCTCCTGGGCGCGGCCTGGCAGCTGGTCGGGCAGGCCGCACCGAGCGCGGCAAGCGGTTGGCCCAGTGAACGTGTGGGAGGCGCCCGGTCGAGCGATGGCTCCCGACCGTTGCCGGTTTCCGCCCCGCCCATCCCTGCACCTACTCCTACTCCTACTCCTACTCGATCGAACCGGCGAGCGGACCAGCCGATGCCCGCCATCGGGGTCCGACCAGCCGTCCCCAGGCCCGCTGCCCGGTCCGCCGTCCCTACGTCGCTGGCGATTCCCCGACTGCAGCTGCGGCTTCCGGTCCGACCGACCCGGCTGGACGGCGGCGGTCGAATGGCCCTGCCGACGCGGCCGACCGAACTCGGCTGGTATGCCTACGGCCCGGCCCCGGGCGACAGTCGCGGCTCCGCCGTGCTGGCGGGACACGTGGACAGCGATCGCTACGGAATCGGCCCGCTCGCCTCGCTCAGGCAGGCCCGCAAAGGTGATGAGCTGATCGTCACGACCACGAACGGCACCAGACGGTTCACCGTCGACTCGATCCGCCTGGTGGAGAAGAAGACCTTGCCACTCGATCGGTTGTTCGATCGAGCGGGACCTGGCGTACTGCGACTGGTGACGTGCGGGGGTCCGTACCGCGCCGATGAGGGCGGCTACCGGGACAACCTCGTGATCACGGCGCTGCCCCGATGACCGGTCAGCGCGCGGCCGACATCCAACCTGACCGGCCCGAAGACCTCGACGAGGGACCCGGTGCCGACCTGCGACTGGGCTACGGTTTCGCCGCCGGCGATGACCGTTACCTGGAGGCGGCGTACCGGCGCTGGTCGTCGCTGATCTACACGGTCGCGCTGCGCAGGTTGGGCGACGTCGGCGATGCTGAGGAGGTTACTCAGCAGGTCTTCGTCGGAGCCTGGCGCGGTCGCCACACGTTCCGGCCCGACGAGGGATCCCTGGTGGGATGGCTGGTCGGCATCGCGCGACACCGGATCGTGGATTGTCAACGGCGTCGCGGACGCGAACTGCGACTGAACCACCAGATCGAGGGCGAGGCCGACCGGGTCACGCCCCGGGAGCCGATCGCCGCCCTCGTCGATCAACTCGTGCTGAGCGACGAGATCGCCCGGCTCCCTGAACCACGCCGAACAATCCTCCAGCTCGCCTTCTGGGAAGGCTGGACCCATAGCCAGATCGCTGATCGGCTCGAGCTTCCGCTCGGCACGGTGAAGAGCCATGCCCGACGCTCCCTGCTCCAGCTGCGCTCGCGGCTGGAGGAGGTGACCCCATGATCCACGTCGATCCCGAACAGCTCGCCGGCCAGGCCGCAGGTGAGCCCGAGGCACTGGAGACGCACGAGCTCGCCCACCTCGATCAGTGCGCTGCCTGTCGCAGCCTGCTCACCGAACTGCAACATGTATCGCGCGTGGTCTCGACGATTCGACCCGACAACCTGGAGTCCCCGGCGCTGCGCGTGTGGGGTCAGGTGCGAGCCGAGATCGAGGCCACCGTTGCGGAGCAGTCGGCCACCGGGCCGGAGCCGTCGGCCGCGTGGCCGGCCCTTCCAGCCCCTGCCGCACGGGAACGGGATCCACGCCGCTCCGCGCTGACCTGGGTCGTTGCGGCGGTCGTGGGGTTGGTGATGGGCGCCGGAGGGACCGTGCTTGCTCAGCGCTGGCTCAGCACGCCGCAGCAGGTGGTGTCCAGTGTCGCGTTGCAGCCGCTGCCGGGTCGGCAGGGCCGTGGGGCTGCCGAGCTGGTACGCGACGGCGCCACCCCGTTGCTCAGGGTCCAGGTCGAGACCGCCGTGCCACTGAGCGACTACCGCGAGCTGTGGCTGATCAACGTCGATGGCTCGCGGATGTACTCCTTGGGCTCGCTGCCGCCCGACGGGACGGGCAGTTTCCCGCTGCCGTCGGTGCTCACCGACGGGCTGAACGGTTTCACGATCGTCGACGTCTCGCTCGAACCCGATGACGGCAATCCACTGCACTCGCGACACAGTCTGGTCCGCGGCACCCTGCCGACCTGACGGGGGGCCGGTCAGCCGTAGTAGCGCCCGAGGGTCTCGGCCTTGTTCGCCTCGTAGGTCTGATCGGTGATGCTTTGTGCTATCCGGTCGACCAGAGACACGATGAACCGCTCGTTGTGGATCGTGCAGAGCGTCGAGGCCAGCATCTCCTTGGCCTTGAACAGATGATGCAGGTAGGCCCGGGTGTAGTTGGCGCAGGTGTAGCAATCGCACTCGGCGTCGATCGGTTCGTACGCCCGGCGCGAGGCCGCGGTGTTGACGTTGAATCGCCCGTCGCGGGTGTAGACCGCGGCGTTTCGCGCGACCCGTGAGGGACTGACGCAGTCGAAGGTGTCCGCGCCGTTCTCGATGCAGACGAAGATGTCGTCGGGCTCGGAGATCCCGAGCATGTGCCTCGGCTTGCCTTCGGGAAGCTCGGAGGTGACCCAACCCGTGATGGTGCCGAGAATCGACTTCTCCAATGCGCCGCCGATGCAGTACCCGTCGAAGCGCTGACCGTTCACGTCGAGCTCGGCCAGGCCACGGGCGGCCGATCGGCGGAGATCTTCGTACTGCGCTCCTTGGATCACCCCGAACAGCGCCTGGTAGGGCCGATGCGCCCGCTCGCGGGTCAGCTTCTGGTGCTCGGCGAGGCAACGTGCTGCCCACGCGTGTGTGCGCTCAACGGACTGCTCCTGATACCCGCGGGTGTTCATCAACGTGGTCAGCTCGTCGAACGCGAACATCACGTCAGCGCCGAGCTGGTGCTGGATCTGCATCGAGACCTCGGGGGTGAACCGGTGTCGGCTGCCGTCCAGATGGGAGGTGAAGGTCACGCCGTCGTCGTCCACGCTGGCCAGCCGGGTCCGGCCGGTGGCGATCACGTCGTCGTTCTCGAGCCCGGCCGTGTCCATCGCCAGGACCTTCTTGAAACCGACGCCGAGGCTCATCACCTGGAATCCACCGCTGTCGGTGAAGGTCGGTCCCGGCCAGTTCATGAATCGGCTCAGTCCGCCGGCTCCGTCGACGACGTCCGCGCCGGGCTGCAGATAGAGGTGGTACGCGTTGGCCAGCACCGCTTGCGCCCCGAGGGCGGCCATCGATTCGGGCAGCACCGCCTTCACGGTCGCCTTGGTGCCGACGGCGACGAACGCCGGGGTCCGGATCTGACCGTGTGGGGTCGTGATGGTTCCCGTCCGACCCAGGTGGCCGGGCAACCGAGCGCCGATCTCGAACGCGAAACCTGTCCCGCCGGTCGCCGTCATCTGCCCTGAGCCCGTCCCGGTCATCTGCCCTGAGCCCGTCGCGGTCATCTGCCCTGAGCCCGTCGCGGTCATCTGCCCTGAGCCTGTCGAAGGGCACCACCACTGCCCAATCTCAGCGCAGCAAGTGCAACCACTCCGGCCGTCGATGTACGCAGCACCGTGTCGCCGAGGGTGACCGGACGTCCACCGACCTCGGTCAGTGCAGCGAGCTCGTCCGGAGCGATGCCCCCCTCGGGCCCGATGATGATCAGCACCTCCCCGTCGGCGGGCAGCGATATCGCCGCGATCGGCTCCTTGGCCTTTTCGTGCAGGATTACGGCGAGGTCGGCAGCCGCGACGCGTCGGGCCAACCGGCGGAGGTCGACCGGCTCGACCACCTCCGGGACACGCAACCGACGCGACTGCTTAGCGGCCTCGCGCACCCTCGATCGCCAGCGAGCCCGTCCACGCTCGATCCGGTCCGGAGACCACCGCGAGACCGACCGAGATGCCTGCCAGGGCACCACCTCGTCGATGCCGAGCTCGGTGAGCATCTCGATCGCGAGCGCGTCACGATCGCCCTTGGCCAGCGCCTGCACCGCGACCCAACGAACCGCGACGGTCGGGCTGGCGAGCACTTCGGCGACCTCGACGGTCAGCGCGGCCGCCTCGACCTCCACGACGGGCCCGCGCACTCCGCGACCCGATCCGTCGGACACCACGATCGGCTCACCGACACGAATCCGACGTACCTTCACGGCATGGCGGCCCTCGGCGCCATCGAGGCGCACCCGGTCACCTCCCGACGGCTCGCCCAGCGACTCGGTCAAGAAGACCGCGTCACTCACGACACTGCCCCGCCGTAACAGCCGGTCCCCGCCCGTTCACGCGGTGACTCACTGGCCGGCGAACGCGTCTCGCAGCCGACCGAAAACACCCTTGCCGTGCTTCTGCATCGTGACCTCGGGACGGGTCTCGTCCCGGAGTTCGGCGAGTTGCCGCAGGAGCTCGCGCTGATCGTCGTCCACCCGAGTCGGGGTCTGCACCAAGAGGGTGACGCCCAGCTGTCCGCGACCGGAACCGCGCAGCCTCGGGACACCCTTGCCCTCCACGGCGATTCGCGCGCCCGACTGGGTTCCCGACGGGACGAGGACCTTGACCGTCGAGGTCTCCACGTCCGCGTCGGGCAGGTCGCCCTCCAGCGTGGCCACATCTACCTCGGTACCCAGCGCCGCGGCAGTCATCGGGATCTTCACCACGACCTCGAGATCGTCTCCCTCGCGGCGAAAGAGCTCGTGCGGCGACACGTTGAGCTCCACGTACAGGTCCCCGGCTGGTCCACCCCCGGAGCCGACCTCGCCATGGGCCGACAGGTGGATCCGGTTTCCGCTACTGACTCCGGCCGGGATCTTCACGTTGATGGTGCGGGTCGAACGGATCCGACCGTCACCCGCGCACTCAGGGCACGGATCAGGAATCACGGTGCCGTATCCGCGACAGGTCGGACACGCCTGGGTCGTCCGAATGTCACCGATGAACGAGCGCTGGACGTGGGTCACCTCGCCCTGACCGTGACAGGTCTGGCAGGTCACCGGATCCGAGCCCTCGGCAGAACCTGAACCGCTGCAACGCGGGCACAGCACCGCGGTGTCGACCCTGAGCGGCTTCGTGGCACCGAAGGCGGCTTCGGCCAACTCGAGATCGAGTCGGACCAAGGCATCCTGACCGCGACGCACGCGCGAGCGAGGACCGCGGGAGGCCTGCTGTCCGAACATGGCATCGACCAGATTGGTGAAGTCGAAACCGCTGGTGCCGAAGCCGCCCGCACCGAAACCGCCGCTGAAGCCACCGCCCATCCCGCCGCCGAGCGGATCACCGCCCCGGTCGTAGAGGTCACGCTTCTTGGGGTCGGAAAGAACCTCGTACGCCTCGGCGACCTTCTTGAACCTGTCCCCTGCGCCGGTCTCGGTCGCTACGTCGGGATGCAGCTTCATCGCCAGCTGGCGATACGCCTTCTTGATCTGTTCCGGCGACGCATCTCTGCCCACGCCGAGGATCTGGTAGTAGTCCGAGCTCATCGTGTGTTGATTCATCCTTCGGAAAGGAATCGACCGACGTAGCGTGCTACGGCGCGGACCGATGCCATGGTTGAGGGGTAGTCCATCCGGGTGGGCCCGACGATGCCGAGCGTGGCGAAGGTATCGAGCTGGCTGCCGTACGGGCTGGCCACCAGGGAGGTGGTCTGCAGTTCCTTGAAGGGGTTCTCCTGCCCGATCCGCACCGTCACGTCACCGTCGGTGGTGGCTTCACCGAGCAGCTTGAGCAGCACGACCTGCTCCTCCAGTGCCTCGAGCACCGGGAGGACGGCGGTCTCGAACTCCTGCCCGAAGCGAGTCAGGTTCGGCATGCCACCCACGACCACCCGGGTGGAGCTCTCGCTGCCCAGCATCTCCAGCACGGTGGCGATGCCGGCTTGACCGATCACCCGTAGCGAGGGCGGCAACTCGTCGACCAACTGCTGCAGCCGGGCAGCCGCCACCGGAGACGGATTGCCGACCGTGGCCGCGTTGAGGTGCGCCCGCAGCTCGGCCAGGGTCTGCTCGTCGTGTTCTGGAAGCTCGATGGCCCGCTGCTCGATCCGGCCGGTGGAGGTGATCAGGATCAGCAGCGCCCGGGTGATGGTCATCGGCACCACCTCCACGTGACGGACGGTGGAGTGACTCAGCGTTGGGTACTGAACGATGGCGACCTGCTGGGTCACCTGGGCCAGTAGCCGCACGGTCCGCTGCAGGATGTCGTCGAGATCGATCGCGCCGGAGAGAAACGTCACGATCGCGCGCTGCTCCGCGCTCGACAGCGGCTTGACACTGCCGAGCCGGTCGACGAAGAGCCGGTAGCCCTTGTCGGTGGGGATCCGGCCCGCACTGGTGTGGGGCTGGGTGATGTAGCCCTCTTCCTCCAGCGCGGCCATGTCGTTGCGAACAGTCGCCGGGGAGACGCCGAGATCATGACGGTCGACCAGGGCCTTCGACCCGACCGGCTCCTGGGTGGACACGTAGTCGGCGACGATGGCACGCAGCACTTGGAGCTTGCGATCGTCCACTGTTCCCACCTCCTCGGTGACCGGCTTCGCCATCTTGACTCAGCCCACTTACCACGCTGTCGTCGGATCCTGACCGTCGCCTGGCTTGGCACTCGGGCAGACGGAGTGCCAGTCTATCGCGGTGAGCACTCCCTCCTCGGCATCTCGGCTCGGCGACTGGCGCACGATCGCCGAGGGCGTACACGTGCTGGTCGCCGAACCCGCCTCGGTCAATCTGGCGCTGGTGGTGGGTTCGGACGCCGCGCTCCTGGTGGATGCGGGATCGTCTCCGGCGCAGGGGCGCGCCGTCGGCGCAGCCGTTGCCGATCTGACCGACCGCCCGCTGATAGCGGTGGTGGCCACGCACTGGCACTACGACCACGCCTTCGGGCTCGCCGGTCTGGTCGGTGCGAAGTCGGGTTCGGGTTCGGACGACGTACAGACGATCGGGCACGAGTCGCTACGGTCCCGGTTGGCCTCCGCGGAGGCTGCCGAGCTGGCCGCCGAGCTCGGTTTCTCAGCCGACGACCTGTCCGCACCGACCCGGGAGATCGCCCTGGCCGCCGCGCTGGACCTCGGCGGCGGGCGTCGGGTAGAGGTCGCACACCTGGGTCGCGGGCACACCGACGGCGACCTGCTCGTGGTGCTGCCGGACGCCGACCTGGTGTTCGCCGGCGATCTGATCGAGTCGGCAGGTCCGCCCTCGTACGGGCCGGACTCGTTCCCGCACGAGTGGGCCGCGACCCTGGACGGGCTGATCGGGCTGATGACCCGGTCGACCCGCGCCGTGCCCGGACACGGCGAAACGGTCGACCGCGAGTTCGTCTTCGGCCAGCGCGGTCGGATCGCTGCGATATCGGGCGAGATCACCCGGCTGGCCGGTCTGGGCGTGCCCTTCGACGAGGCGGAGTCGCGTGGCGAGTGGGCCCTGCCGTTCGATGCGGTCCGCGACGGGCTGGCCGTCGGCTACGCGCAGGCGCGATCGTCCACCGGTCCACGGCGCCGTGACCTCCCCCTCGCCTGACCCTTCCAGTCTCTCGCGGAGTTTCTAGCGGGCGAGGCCGGACTGGTAGGCGACGACCACCAGTTGCGCTCGGTCACGAGCCCTGAGCTTCATCATGATCCGGCTGACGTGGGTACGCGCCGTGGCCGGGCTGACCACCAGCCGGTCGGCGATCTCGGCGTTGTTGCAGCCCTCACCGATCAGGACCAGCACCTCACGTTCGCGCTCGGTGAGTGTGTGCAGCAAGGGGTGGATCCGATCCGCCGGTGCACCACAGGAGTGCAGCGAATCGATCAACCGTCTGGTGACCGATGGGGAGAGCAGCGACTCCCCCGCCGCCGCCATTCGCACGGCGCGGAGCAGGTCCGCGGGCTCGCTGTCCTTCAACAAGAAGCCCGTCGCTCCGGCGCGCAATGCGGCGAAGACGTTCTCGTCGGACTCGAACGTGGTCAACATCACTACCCGGGTGTGCGCAGCCTGCGGCATGGCCAGGACCTCGCGCAAGGCCTCGATGCCATCGAGCACGGGCATCCTGATGTCCATCAAGATCACGTCTGGAGGGTTCTCGCGGACCAGCCGGACGGCCGTCCGACCGTCCTCGGCCTCCCAGGCCAACTCGACATCGTCCTCCGATTCGGCCAGCACCCGCAGACCCATCCGGATCAACTGCTGATCGTCGACGATTCCGAGGCTGATCACGTCTGGTCAGCCTGGTTCATCACCGGCTCGATCACGGCAGGCAGGGCTGCGATCACCACCACGCCGCCGGCCTGGCCCGGGCGAACATCGAGCCGGCCGCCGACGGCAGCCGCCCGCTCACGCATGCCGCGGATCCCGTTGCCGGTCGAGAGATCCTCGGCCTCGACCGTGCGTCCGTCGTCCGAAACCGCGATTCGGAGTTGATCACCGACCATCCTCAGTTCGATGATCACCGAGGCCCCGCCAGAATGCCGCACCACATTCGTCAATGCCTCCTGGACGATCCGGAACGCCGCATGATCGATGGCGGCCGGGACAACACCCGGTACGACCCCGTCCAAGCGGAGGTCGACACGTCGACCCGCCGCGCGGACGGCCGCGACCAGGTCGTCCAGCCGGTCCAGGCCGGCTTGCGGTGCAGTCGGTTCTGGGTCCTGGTCGCGAAACATTCCCAGGGTCTGACGTAGTTCGGCCAACGCGTCCTTGCTCGATGCTCTGATGGCCTCCAGTGAGGCGGCGACCTGATCGGGCCGTTTGTCGAGGACATGCAGCGCCACGCCGGCCTGCAGATTGATCACCGACAGGCTGTGGCCCACCACGTCATGCACCTCGCGGGCGATCCTCATCCGCTCGGCATAGACATAGCGATCTCGCTCCGTCTCCCGGTCTCGCGCGTCGGCCTCTCGGCGCGATCGACGCAGTACGACGAACAGCGCCGGAAGGATGATTGCCGCCGAGCCGAACAGGGCAGCGGGCCATATCGCCGGGTCGAGCAACCCGACATACGGTTGACGCCAGAAGCCGGCGGACATCATGATCGGCAGCGAGACGAGCCACGGCAGCCACGACCGGAGCGGCAACCGGTCGGCCAGGCCGAGCACAGCGAGGACGGGTCCCAGGAGGACTGGTCCGTACGGGCCGCCGGCAGCCAGGAACACCGCCGTGCCGGCGATGATGGCAACGAAGCCGGCCCGCGGAAACACGCGCCGTACCGCGGTGCCGGCCACGACGGTCGCGATGCCGAGCCCGACCAGCCAGGGCACCGACCACGCCGTCGACGGCTCGTCGACCACCATCGGTCGAAACGGCGGTCCGCCGTGGTGACGCATCGGGGGTTCCGCTCGATCGCGCCCTTGGGTGCCGGCGAGCGCGAGCGCGCCGACGAGGAAAGCGAGTGCGGCGTCGATCGGCAGCACCCGACGAAACCCGGCGCCAGGCATGGTCCGAGCCTAGGCGAGTCGGCGCGTGACTCACATCAGATCTATTGCGTACGCTCGTACGTCCGCTGACGTAGTCGAGGTGTCGCCTCAGTACCGATGTGCCGACAACCGTGCCGGGGCAGGCTAGTCCGCATGGACCACCATCATCCGTTTCCCGTAGGCGGCCCCGAGGCGAACGCCTTCACCTTCGCTCCCTTTCTAGGAGGTCTCATGTTCCTGCTGTTCTTGATGCTGGTCGCCGGTGCCCTGTTCTATCTGGTGCGCACGGGGCGGATCTCGCCGCCACGGTGGATGTCGACACACTTCTCTCCCGAGTTGGAAGCTCGCAAGATCTTGTCCGAGCGATTCGCCCGCGGCGACATCGCAACCGACGAGTTCATGGAGCGGGCGAGCGTGCTCAACTGGACGCCCGGCGTCGAACCGACAAGGCCCAAGAGTCATCGTCGCACGAAGGCCTGACCGACAAGGTCGATTGGCCGAGGCGATGCGAATCGGGTTATCCTGATGCGAACGCAAGCGCTTTCGCAGTCAGTGACGGGTGGCTCGACGAGGAGGATCGGATGGCGTCCGAAAGGGCCCGGATCGCGGTGGTCGGTATCCACGGGCACGGAGCGTCCCATGTGCTCAACGCCCAGCGGGTGGGACGCCTCGTCGCCGTGGTCGATCCACGGCCGCCCGAGCCGGACTCGCCGGCGTGGGCGCCGGAGGTCCGGTGGCTGGCCGACCTCGACTCCCTGACCGGAGCCGACCTCCAACTCGATGCGGTCGTCGTGTGCACGCCGTTGCACACCCATGCAGCGATGACCACCACGCTGCTCCGAGGTGGCGTCGATGTCTTGCTGGAGAAGCCACCGACGACGACGCTGGAGGAGTTCACCGATCTGCTGGCGGTGGCCGAGGAGACTGGACAGCTGTGCCAGGTCGGTTTCCAGAGCCTCGGCTCGTCGGCCCTGGACAGGGTCGGTGAACTCGTGGACTCGGGCGCGATCGGGACGGTCACCCATCTCGGCGCGGTCGGCACCTGGGTCCGCCGCCGCAAGTACTGGCAGCGGGCCGCGTGGGCTGGCAGGCGCACCTTGAACGGACGTCCGGTGGTCGACGGAGTGATCACCAACCCGCTCGCCCATGCGACCGCGACCGCCCTACGACTGGCCGGCGCTCGCCGGGTGGAGGATGTGGCCGCGATCGAACTCGAGCTGTTCCGGGCCAACGACATCGAGGCCGACGACACCTCCACGGTCCGCATCGAGACGGCCGGCGGCCCGACGGTGGTCGGCGGCTTCACGCTGTGTGCCGAGACCGAGCGGACACCGTGGGTCACCATCTACGGAACTACCGGCAGCATCCGACTCGACTACACGCTCGATCGCGTGCATTGGACCCACGACGGCGACACGATCACCACCGAGCACCCGAGGGCGGACCTGCTGACCAACTTGCTGGCCGCGCGGCGTGCCGGGGAGCCCCTGCTCAACCCACTGGCCGACAACGGAGCGTTCGTGCGGGTGATGGAGGCGGTTCGGACCGCTCCGGACCCACAACCCATCCCGCCAAGGTACGTCCGCTGGGAAGGCGAGGGCCTCGATGCTCGACCGATCGTCGTCGGTGTGGACGAGGCATTGCAGCACGCGGCCGAACGTGCGGTCGGGCTCGAGTCGGTCGGCGCAGCCTGGCTGAGTTGATCAGAAATTCGACCTCAGCCAGATCGGAGTAGATCCTCACGGTTACTCCCGTGACGATCTACTCCAGTCTCGGCCTACCTCAGGACTCGAGGCGGCCGTCCACCCGCCGTGGGATGCCGAGCGGGTTGACCTCGCGCAGCGCGGGTGGCAGCACCTCCTCCGGCGCGTCCTGGAACACCACCGGGCGCTGGAAGCGGCGCACGGCGGTGGCCCCCACGGACGTGTGGATCGAGGTGGTGGCAGGCCATGGTCCGCCGTGTTGTTGCGACCAGGTCACCGCCACCCCCGTCGGCCAGCCACCGAACAGGACGCGACCGGCCCGCCCGGCGAGCCTCGTCGCGAGATCGCGGATGTCCTCGCCTTGGGCCGCGTGCACCGTGGCGGTCAGCGAACCCTCGAGCGCCTCGAGCACGGCTTGCCGTTCGGTCTCGCCGGCGTAGCGGATCAACAGCGTGACCGGCCCGAAGCACTCGGCCAGCAGCACTTCGGGGTCGGCGGCCACCGCTGCAGCCGACGTGGCCAGCACGACCGGAGTCGGAGCTTCGACGCTGCCGGCGCCCGGCGTACCGACGATGACCTCGACGTCGGCGTGGCCGACCAGGGCGTCGAGACCGTGTGCGAATCCCTCGCCGATCCGGTCGTTGAGCAAGGTCGCCGGCGTGAGATCGGCCGCGGCGGCCACCACGGCATCTTCGAACCCTGCGCCCTGGGGAACCAGCACGACGCCCGGCTTCGTGCAGAACTGACCCGCGCCCAGCGTGAACGAGCCGACCAGACCCTGGGCCAGAGCGTCGCGGGACTGCTCGACGGCGGTCGGGGTGATCACCACGGGATTGATACTGCCGAGCTCGGCGTGGAACGGAATCGGTGCGGGCCGAGCGGCGGCCAGATCGAACAGCGCGCGACCACCACGTAGCGAGCCGGTGAACGCGGCCGCCCTGATCCTCGGGTGCGTGACCAGCTCCGCCCCGGCTTCGAATCCTTCGACCAGGCCGAACGCGCCGGCCGGCGCGCCGCCGCTCGCGAGGGTCCGGCTCACGATCTCGGCCGTCCGCCTCGACAGCTGAGGGTGACCCGGATGCGCTTTGACCACCACCGGGCAACCGACGGCCAGGGCCGAGGCGGTGTCACCCCCGGCCACGCTGAACGCGAAGGGGAAGTTGCTGGCCGCGTACACGGCCACCGGTCCGACCGGCACGAGGACGCGGCGGAGATCGGGTTGGGGTGGGGTCGCAACCGGTCGGGCATGGTCGATGATCGCCTCGAGATACGCGCCGTCCCGCACCACCCCGGCGAACATCCGCAGTTGCCCGGTGGTCCGGCCGACCTCGCCGGCCAGCCGGCCTTGCGGCAGGTGCGACTCGGCGATTGCGATGGGCACCAGGTCGTCAGCGGCCGCGTCGAGCGCGTCCGCGATCGCGTCGAGCCAGTGTGCCCGCTGCTCGTCTCCTGCCGCCGCCAGGTCTGGCGCGGCGCCGGCCGCCGCGGCGACGACAGTATCGAGATCGGTTGTCCCGGTTTCCATGGATCTCCTTTGTCAGGCTGCCGACCGCGTGCGCGCGCAGATCACGATGTTGATGACTCGATCACCCTGAACTCGCTCTCACCGCAGGACACAATGCCGGTCGGCAGGCCGGCCATCCGCACATCGGTCTTGATCGATGAGACGGCTAACTCGCCCACGACGCGAACGGCGTCAGATGCTTGATGAAGTGCTCCGCAACCATCTCGTAGTGCTCATCTTCGTGGTCGTTCCACACCGAGTACAGGCGATCTCTGAACTCGTCCAGGATCGCACCGTAACCGACATGCAAGACCTGTCGCGAGTCCACGACATCCATCAGGCGAGCGACCTCCTGGTCGGTGGGGTCGGTCGGGATCCTGCTCGGATCGCAGGAGAGGTGATAGCTCTTCCGGTTTGCTTCGAAGCTCTCGAGGGCGAGCGCGAGAACGTCGCGCATGAGATCAGGATCGTTGTGCGCGATCACCCGCAGGGCCTCGGCCCAGCTGGTGCCTGCCGTCTTGAGAGGAACCATCCCCCCGGTTGCCTCGGCCACGAGCGGGGAGGTGGAGTACTTGTCTGAACCGGAGTGCAGGGACAGTTTGTACGGCCCGAGCGCCCGGGCGATCTCGGCGTGGATCTCGAAGTCACGATGAAGCGCCTCGATGTCACCGATGTACTCCACACCCTTCTCGAATCGGCCGACGAAGCGGGGGGCGAAGGAGACGAAGTCCATCCCGAGTCGCTTCAACTCGCTCACCACCACGACGTGCTCGGCCGGCTTGGTGGGGAAGTCGGTTTCGTCGACGGCGAACTCGACCTCGCAGTCGATGTTCTTCGCCATCAGGCGCCGGTACATGGCCAGGGCGTGTGAAAGGGACGGTCCGTACTTCGCCATCGCGCGAAGGACGGACTCCGCGTCCAACTCGACCGCCTCGTGCTCCAGGTCGATGCGGTGTCCGACGTAGGACTTGGTGAACGTGGCGAGATCTGACTCCAGACTCGCCCAGTCGAGCGCTTCCACCTTCTGCTGGATGATCGCCGGATCCGCATGCTCGGCCTCGGGGTCGACTTCTGCCTTGGGGTCCAGCGTGTAGAACACGAAGCCGGCTGCGGCCGTGGCGTCGATGTCGTCGACGGTCTCCAGATGATCTGCATCGCCACCGACCGGCCCTGTCCAGCCGGCCTGGAACGCACCCCACGTCGCGTCGTCCAGCACGTTGCGCGGCGTCCGTCGGCAGCGGCCCATCTCGCGGATGGACTGCTGGGCGAAGACGGGGTTGATTGCTCCACCGACGGCCTTCAGCGCCCGGATGTGGCCAGGTGTCGCCAGTCCGAGCCGGTCGCCAAAGCCGGCGGAGGTGTGCAGTCCGAAGCGAGACGGGGTCAGCCACGGCAGTGCGGATCGAAGCGCCAGCGCGTTGTCGTCCGTCGTCTCGGCGACGAGACGGACCTGGTCGTCGACGCTCTCCGTGGTGCCGGCGAAGGCGCGGAGCGCCGACTCGTCGTCGGCCAACGCGACCAGTCGCTTCGTGCCGTCGATCGATCGCTCCAGCCAGTAGGTCGCACCCCGGTAGGAGACTTGCGAGTCGGGGTAGGCGCGTTCACCGAGCAGAGCGTCGGCGGACGGGACGAGCTCGTCGGGTCTGGCTCTCATGCGGTGACCTTTCGGGGAGATTCTCCTGCACTGCCGGCGGAACCTTCGCGGCGACGCCGGTATGACTCCTTGGGCAGGTTGTAGGCCAGGTCGACAGCCGTCTCCACCGCCTCGGTCAGGCCGAGCCGATGCTCGAGGACCAGCCGCGCGAGGTAGCCGGCATCGACGCGGCGGAAGAGATCGTGCCGGGCCGGAATGGACGCGTACGCCCGCGTATCGTCCACGAAGCCGGAGGTGTTGTAGAAGCCCGCGGTCTCGACGGCGGACTCGCGGAACCTGCGCATCCCTTCGGGAGAGTCCAGGAACCACCAGGGAGCACCGAGCCGCACCGAAGGGTAGGTACCGGCGATGGGGGCGAGTTCCCGGCTGTAAGCGGTCTCGTCGACGGTGAAGAGGATGATCCGGAACCGCGGATCGGTGCCGAACCGGTCCAGCATCGGTCGCAGCGCGTGGGTGAACTCGGTCCGGACCGGAATGTCGTAGCCCTTGTCCTGCCCGTACGTCTTCCAGATGGCGGTGTTGTGGTCGCGCAGGACGCCAGGATGCAGCTGCATCACCAGGCCATCCTCGCAGGACATCTCGGCCATCTGGAACAGCATGTTCGCTGCGAACGCGGACACCTCGGCGTCACTCGCCTGCTCACCACTCAGCACTCGGGAGTACAGCGCGCGGGCCGCGTTCGGCTCCATCGGGGTGGTGTCCGCCGACAGGTGGCCGTGATCGGTGGCACGCGCGCCCGCCTCCACGAAAGCCGCCCGTCGCGAGCGGAGCGCGTCGAGGAAGCCGTCGTACGTCGCGGTGTCGACGCCCGACACGGCTGCCAGCTCAGCGATGTCCGCACGCCAGTCCGGTCGATCCAGATACACCACCGCGTCGGGCCGGAAGGTCGGGAGAATGCGCTCACCCATTCCGTCGGCGGCAAGCCTCAGGTGGTGTCGCAGGTCCGAGGTCGCCGGGTCCGTCGTCGAGATGACCTCGATGTGGAAGCGGTCGAGCAGCGCGCGTGGCCGGAACTCGGGCTCGGCCACCCGGGCCGAGATCTGGTCGTAGATCGAGTCGGCCGTCTCTGCGCTCGGAACCAGATCGACCCCGAACACGTCGACCAGCTCGTGCTCCAGCCAGTAGCGCGACGGCGTGCCGCGGAAGAGCTTCCAGTTCTCGCAGAACGTCCGCCAGATCCTTCGAGAATCGGTCTCCACGGCTCCGCCGTCGACCCTCGGCACACCGAGCCGAGCGGGTTCGATTCCCTGGGAGGCCAACATCCGGAACACGTAGTGATCGGGGACGATCATCAGTTGTGCCGGGTCGGCGAACGGGAGGTCAGCGGCGAACACCTCCGGTTCCACGTGCCCGTGCATGCAGATCAGGGGCAGATTCTTCGTCTCGCCGTAGATGTCGCGGGCGATGGCTCGCTGTTCTGGGGGAACGGGCAGAGCCCGATCAGCGTCGAGGGTGAGAGATGACATCGACAACTCCTATGCGGTGGCGCCGGACGGCGCGGGTTCCAGGGCGAGGCCGAACTCGGCGGTCTCCAATGCTCGGCCCTCGGCCAGGCTGCGGTTCCCGGCGATCCCGACGATGACGCTCC
>JBBSQJ010000077.1:0-17935 GCA_038257965.1 Propionibacteriales bacterium | reverse complement strand
TTGTGGAAGTGGCCGCCGAATCCCTTCTGGTAGGCGAGTCCGGCGATCCGCACCACCATCGGGTTCGCGTACGCACCGGTGGAGAAGAAGCGCAAGGTCGCCGCCTCTCCGCGGAGCTGATCCTCGGCGTTGTGCAGGTAGGCCAGATACTGGATCTCCGGGATCGGAAGCAGGCCGGCGAGACCGGCACCGAGTCCGAGACCGAGTATCGACTGCTCGTCGAGGATCGTGTCGAAGACCCGGGCGGCACCGAATTGACGCTGCAGGCCACGAGTGACGCCGTACACACCGCCCTTGACTCCGACGTCCTCACCGAAGATCATCGCCCGCCGATCGGCGGTGAGGATCTGTCCAAGGGTCGCGTTGATCGACTCCGCCAACGTCCTCGGTGCGGGCTCGGCCTGCTCGGTCCCGATGGCGATCTTCCGGAGTCCGGCGGCCCCCGAGCTGACCAGCTCCGGCCGACGAGGAGCCAGCGGCTCGCCGATCTCCGCGCCGGAACCGAGTCGTCGGCCACCGCTCAACCGCGCTGCCTCTGCTCGCACCTCGTCCCCGATGGCCCCGTATCGATCCAGCACCTCGCTGCTGGTGGCTCCCCGTTGCACGAGCGCTCGAGCCGTGGCCAGCAGCGGGTCGAGGGCGTGGTCCGCCTCGATGGCGCTGGGCTTGCGGTAGCTGATCTCCGCGTCCGAACCGGCGTGCCCGAGAAAGCGGACCGTGTGCAGATGCAGGAACACCGGTCGTCGCTCGACCCGTACGTGCGCGACGGCGTCTCGGATCGCCGCTCGAGCCGCCGGGGCGTCCGAGCCGTTGGCGGGGTCGTAGCGCAGTCCCGGACGGTGGCCGTACGCATGTTCGATCCAGCCGGCCGGAGTCGGCACGGAGATGCCCTGCCCGTTGTCCTCGCAGACGAACAGGATCGGGACGGGCAGTCCGCGGTAGGCCGCACTAAGGGCGGTGTTGATCGCCCCCGCCGCCGTCGAGTGGTTTGCCGACGCGTCGCCGAAGGAGCAGACCACGATCGCGTCGTCGGGATAGCCGGAATCCACGCCGAGTCTGCGCGCCCGGTGCAGCGACATCGCGAGGCCGACCGCCCGCGGCAGGTGCGAGGCGATCGTCGACGTCTGGGGGATGACGTTCAGCCCACGGTGCCCGAACACCTTGTGCCGACCGCCGGCGATCGGCTCGTCGGCCAGACCCATCAGGCCCTGCAGGACGTCGCGAACGCCGGTCGAGCCGGGCACCTGCGCCGCCCGGGCCAGGTAGAACGCCCCGGACCGGTAGTGCAGGAGGGCCGGATCGGTCGGCCGCACGGCGTCGGCCACGAGCGCGTTCGCCTCGTGCCCGGCGGAGGAGATCGTGTAGAAGCCCTCGCCTCGGCCCTGCAGTTCGCGAGCCACCACGTCGAGCCACCGACTGGTCGCCTCGGCCTCGAACACCCCCCACCAGTCCGAGTTGTCAGAAGCAGGACGTGCCATAGCCAGCTGAGATTCTGACAACTCGGAGATGGCGGCGCGAAGGGCGGCGTCGAGGGCCTCGGTCGGCGAGGTGGGCATGCGCTTGCCCGGCGTCAGCGGGGGTCGATCCGGTACGTCGTGTCCGGGGTGAGCTCGACGGTGTCCATCTGCGCCTTCTGCAACCGGCCGGAGTAGTCCCAGTTGACCGATTGCCAGCGGGTGAACTGGTCGAGCACCCAGATTCCGGACTGTCGCGAACCGTTGCCGGACTTGCCGTTGCCGCCGAAGGGCAGGTGAGCCTCCGCTCCGGACGTCGAGTTGTTGATCGACACCATCCCGGCCCCGATCCGGTCCCGGAACGTGAAGGCGTCCTTCGGGTCGGTGGTGTAGATCGAGCTCGACAATCCGTAACCGGGTGCGTTGGCCAGGTCGATGGCTTCGTCCAGGCTGCGGTACGTCGTCACCCCGACCAGTGGGCCGAAGGTCTCCTCGTCGAAGATCCTGTCCCCGGGACGGACGCCGTCGACGACCACGGGGTGGTAGAACAGTCCGGCCGCCGGGTCACCGACGAAGCCGTCGCGCGGGTTGTCCGCGGTGATCCGTCCGAGCGCTGCCGCCACGGCGTGGTGAGGCTCGATCCAGTCGAGGTACTCCTCGTAGCGCTCGGCGAACTTCGCGTCGAGCAGCGGACCCATCAAGACGTCCTCGGTCGGGTCGCCGACCTTCGCGGTGGCGACCGCAACGGCGAACCGGTGGAGGAACTCATCGTGCACGGACTCGTGCACGATCACGGTGCCCAGTGAGGTGCAACGCTGACCTGCCGTGCCGAACCCGGAGAACAGTGCACCCTCGACGGCCAGATCGAGATCGGCGCTCGGGGTCACGACCAGCGGGTTCTTGCCGCCGAGCTCGAGGCAGCCCGTCTGCAGGTGCCGTCCGGTCAGGGCACCGATCTCCCGGCCGACCGCCGACGAGCCGGTGAAGCCGACCTTGTCGATCAGTCCCTGTTCCAGTGATCGTTCGAGCCCGGCGTAGGTGCCGGCGCCGTCGGCGTGGACGAGGTTGAGCACGCCGTCGGGGAGGCCGCCGCCGCGGACGAAGAGCTCGTAGAACGCGTTCGAGACCACCGGGGAGTATTCGGCCGGCTTCCAGACGATCGTGTTGCCGGCCAGCAGCGCCGGGACGATGTACCACGACGGCACGGCCACCGGAAAGTTGCCGGCGGTGATCACCGCGACGGTGCCGACCGGCTTTCGGAACGTGAACAGCTGCTTGTCGGCCATCTCGCTCGGCACCGTCTGGCCGTAGAGCCGGCGGCCCTCGCCGAGGAAGAAGTCGCAGGTGTCGACGATCTCGCGGACCTCACCCAACGCCTCGGCGTAGGGCTTGCCGATCTCGGCGGTGACGAGCCGGGCCAGCGCCTCGGCGTTGTCCTCGACGAGCCGACCGATGTGGGCGATCGCCCGACCGCGGATCGGGGCGGGCACCGCCGCCCAGGACGTCTGTGCCTTGCGGGCCGCCTGGGCGGCGCCGACGAAGGTCTCGGCGTCGCCGTACGACACCTCGCCGACGACCTCGTCGAGTCGGGCCGGATTGGTGCTGGCCACGGTGCGGGAGCCGATCACCGGTGATCCGTTGACGATCGACGTGTATGCCTGGCTCACGCGACACTTCCCTTCACCCGGGCAACGGAGCGACCGAGCGCGGCCAGCGCCTGGTCGATCTCATCCTCGCTCACCGACAGCGCCGGCCGGAAGCGGACCGAGCGCTGCCCGCACGGCAGCACGATCACGTGCTCGGTGTCATTGAGGTCGGCAACGACAGCGTTGCGCGACTCGCTCGTCGGGAGGTCGAGGGCCAAGAAGAGTCCCCGGCCGCGTGGGTTGCCCACGAAGCCGGCGTGCTCGGCCGCGAGGTCCACGAGCCCGGCGAGGAACCGACGGCCCTTGACGCCGGCCGCCTCGATCAACCCGTGTGCCTCGATGATCTCCAGCAGCCGGCGGGAACGGACCATGTCGGCCAGGCCGCCGCCCCACGTCGAGTTGATCCGGCCGGAGACGTGGAACACGTTGTCCGGCACCTCGTCCACCCGGCCACCGGCCATGATGCCGCCGAGCTGCACCTTCTTGGCGAAGGCGACGATGTCCGGAGTGATCCCGAGCTGCTGGTACGCCCACGCCGTGCCGGTCGCACCCGCACCGGTCTGCACCTCGTCGAAGATGAACAACGCATCGTTGCCGTGCACGATCTCCAGCACGGCAGCGAAGAACTCGCCGCGGATGTGGTTGTCGCCACCCTCGCCCTGGATCGGCTCGGCGACGAACGCGGCGATGTCGTGGCCGTGCTCGGCGAACGCGGCCCGGATCTGTTCGAGCGCCAGTTCCTCCGCGGCCACCACCTGGTCGAGATGGTCGGCGAGGGGAAACATGATCGCCGGGACATCGACTCGCGGCCAGTCGAACTTCGGGAACCGGTCGGTCTTGTTGGGTTCGGTGTTGGTCAGCGACAGCGTGTAGCCGCTCCGGCCGTGGAAGGCCTTGGTGAGGTGGATCACCTTGGTGCCGAGTTCGGGCGAGCGGCCGGCGGCCTCGTTCAGTCGGCTCTTCCAGTCGAAGGCGACCTTCAAAGCGTTCTCCACCGCCAGCGCGCCGCCCTCCACGAAGAAGAGATGCGGTAGGGCCGGGTCGCCGAGCACCCGGACGAACGTCTCCACGAACTCGGCGTAGGCGGTCGAGTACATGTCGGGATTGGCCGGCTTGTTCGCGGCCACCGCGGCGAGTTCGGCCATGAACGACGGATCGTCGACGAGACCGGCCGGGTTCAGCCCGAGAGGGGCGGAAGCGAAGAACGTGTACATGTCGAGGTAGCGCTGACCGGATCGAGCGTCGACGATCGTGCTGCCCTGGCTGCGCTGCAGGTCCACGACCAGTTTCATGCCATCGGTCAGCACGTGGTGACTGAGCACCTCATGGACGTCTTCGGGAGCCACATGTGTCTGTTCGGCCACGAGATTCCTCCTTGAAATTTCGATTGGACATTAAGATCTATGGTGAGATCGAGTCTAGACGACAAAGTTGAGCGATCGCCAATGCACCGGCGACGACTCGCCGCGTCACGCGGGAGTTGCCCCAACGGTGTCGGAGCGGGCTCAATACTCTGGTGAGCCAGACGAGCGCCGAGCCTGATCAGCAGCTGTTGTCGGTGCGGATCGTCAACCGGATCCTGCCACTGCTCCCCGAGCAGCTCAGCGAACTGGTTTCCGCGGTGATGGACAGCTGGCAGACCGCCCGCGCCCGACAGGTCGTCTTGTTGTCGGCGGGCCTGGCGTACCACGCGTTCCTGGCCATCTTCCCCGCCCTGATCGCCGGTGTGCTGCTCTTCGGCTTGTTCGCCGATCCCGCCGAGATCATCTCGCTGACCACGCGGGCCACCGCGGGGCTCCCGGACGAGGCACAAGCCCTGATCGTCGACCAGGTGCAGGTGCTCGTCAACGAACCCGCCGGGCTGGGTGCCGGACTGGTGGTGTCGCTCGTCGTGGCCGTGGTCAGTGCCTCCAGCGGGATCAGCAACCTCATGACGGCGGTCAACGCCACGTACGGCATCGTCCAGCGCCGTTCGTACCTCAAGCGCCGGATCATCTCCTTCGGAGCCATGCTGGGCGCGGTCGTCTTCATGGTGGTCATGCTCGGCATGGTGGCCGTCGTTCCGGCGCTGCTCTCCTTCGTCAATATCGGCGGTGCGCCGCGCTGGGCGCTGGAGGTGGGTCGCTGGCTGATCACGGCGGCGGTGTTCTCCGGTGCTCTCTCGCTGATCTACCGGTTCTTCCCCGAGAACCCTCCTCCGTCGTTCCGGTGGGCCTCACTCGGCGCGCTCATCGCCACCCTGGTCTTCCTGATCGCCTCAGCCGGCTACTCGCTCTACATCTCGAACTTCTCCAGCCTGACCAAGACCTACGGCACCCTGGCCGGCATCGTGATCACCCTGATCTGGTTTTGGATGCTCTCCCTCTCGGTGCTGTTCGGGGCCCAGATCAACGTCGAGGTGGCCCATCGCTCCGTCCGAGCCCGGGAGGCGGTCGAAGCGGCACGCGCGGAGGCGGCAGCACGAGCGGCGGCGGAGCGGGCCGAGGAGGAGGCCGAGGCAGACGAGAAGTCGAAGCGGGCCGTGACGACCCGGTCGGGAGCAGCCGACGCTTCGGCAGGGGACGATTAGTCCGCAGCGGCAAGCATCTCACCGGGTCCGACGACTCCGCGCTATCTCGACCGGGACAGACCGAGCGCGCCGGCCAGGTCGCGTCGCAAGGCGTCCAGCACCTGTGCGGCCGCAGCGCGAGCGGCCCCCAGATCTGCCCGGCTCTCGGCGCGTGACCGGCGCGCCTGGAGATAGCACTTGAGCTTGGGCTCCGTGCCCGATGGCCGGACGACGGCTCGGACCGCCGCACCGGCCAGCAGGATGCCGTCCGTCGGCGGCAGATCCGGCGAGCCGAGCGCCAGGTCGGTGACCTCGACGGGCTCACCGGCGAGATGGCTGGGCGGTGCGGCCCGCAGACGGTCCATGGCCTCGCCGATGACGGACGGGTCCTCCACCCGGATCGCCCACTGGCTGGTCGAGTGCACGCCGTAGGTCCGCTCGATCGCGTTCAGCCGATCGCCGACGGTCAGTCCCTCGGCCTTCAGCCGGGCGGCCAGTCCGAGGACGGTGACGAGGGCGGAGATGCCGTCCTTGTCCGGCACGTGGACCGGGTCGACGCAGTAGCCGATCGCTTCTTCGTACCCGAACGCCAGACCGGGAACCCGACCGATCCACTTGAACCCGGTGAGGGTGGTCACGAACGGTTGGCCGTGTGCGCTGGCCATGGTCTCAAGCAATGTGCTGGAGACGATCGAGCACGCATACGTTCCCTGCACTCCGCGGCGCAGCGCGTCGTCCCCGAGCAGCGCGCCCAACTCGTCGCCGAGCAGCATCCGCCAGGTCCCGCCGATCGGCGCGGCCACCGCGCAACGGTCGGCATCGGGGTCGTTGGCCACCACCAGGTCGGCCCCGTGCTGCCGACCGAGGGCGAGGGCCAGATCGATGGCGCCGGGTTCCTCCGGGTTGGGGAACGGGACGGTCGGGAAGTCCGGGTCGGGGGCAGCCTGCGCTTCGACCACCTCCGGCGCGGGGAAACCGGCTCGTGCGACCGCGCGATCCACGATGTCGCCGCCGACCCCGTGCAGCGGCGTGTACACCCAGCTCAGTCCGCGGGGAGCCTCGGCCGGCAGCAGGGACGCCACCCGGTCCAGATACGACTCGACGAGACCGTCACCGATCACCCGGTACGCGCTCGCGCGGGGAACATCGGCGAGCCGGTGCTGAGCCACCCCGTCGATCCGGGCGGCGATCTCGGCGTCCGCGGGTGGCACGATCTGCGACCCGTCGCCGAGGTAGACCTTGTAGCCGTTGTCCTGCGGCGGGTTGTGCGACGCGGTGACGACCACGGCGGCGACGCAGTCGAGATGCTTGATGCCGAACGCCACCACCGGCGTCGGCAACGGTCGACTCACCAGCAGGGCCTCGAAACCAGCACCCGTCATGATCTCGGCCGTGTCACGCGCGAAGGCGTCGGAGTTGTGCCGGGCGTCGAAGCCGATGATCACCCGACCGTGCTCCAGGCCCTGATCCAGCAGGTAGGCCGCCAGTCCCGCCGCCGCCTGACCGACGAGGACTCTATTCATCCGGTTCGGGCCGGGTCCGAGCGGACCGCGCAGCCCGGCCGTGCCGAACTCGAGGCGCCCGTCGAAGGCGTCGTCGAGCTCTGCGAGCGCGTCCAGGTCCCCGGCCTCCGCCGCGTCGACAAGGCGATGGAGTTGCTCGCGGGTGTTGGGATCGGGATCCTGCGCGGACCAGGACGCGGCCTTCCGCCGGAGCTCGGAGTCCAGGGTGCTCACCGCTGCAATCCACCGTCGCGCTTCGAGCCCGACACCTGCCCTGAGCCCGCCCCTTTGTGCCCCGAGCCCCGCCCTCGGTGCCCCGAGCCCCGCCCTCTGTGCCCTGAGCTTGGCGAAGGGCGAGCGACCATCCCTATGTGCCCCGAGCCCCGCCCCATGTGCCCTGAGCCCGGCCCTCTGTGCCCTGAGCTTGTCGAAGGGCAGACCGGCGGGCTCACAGGCGTTCCGCAATCCCGGCCAGCAGCGACGTGAGCCGCGGCGCGGCGGCAGCGCCGGCCTCGATGACATCGTGGTGGTCGAGCGGTTCGGGGGAGATCCCGGCTGCGAGGTTGGTGACCAGCGAGATACCCAGCACCTCCGCCCCCAATTCGCGCGCGGCGACTGCCTCGACGGTGGTGGACATGCCGACCAGGTCGCCGCCCAGGACGCCAGCCATCCGTACCTCGGCCGGCGTCTCGAACTGGGGTCCGTGGAACTGGACGTAGACGCCCTCGGGCAGGTCCGGCTCGACCTGTCGCGCCAGTGCCCGAAGCCGCCGGGAGTAGACCGCGGTCAGGTCGATGAAGCGCGGTCCCACCAGCGGAGTCGCGCCGCTCAGGTTGATGTGATCGGCCAGCAGCACCGGCGTCCCCGCCGCCCACTCCCGGCGCAGACCGCCACAGCCGTTGGTCAGGACGATCACCCCGGCGCCGGCAGCGATCGCGGTCCGGACGCCGTGCACCACCGGCTCGACCCCGCGACCCTCGTACAAGTGGGTGCGGCCGGTGAAGACCGCGGCGACCTTGCCCACCCGGGTACGAACCAACCGCAGCAGGCCCCCGTGACCGAGCACAACCGGAGCGGCGAAGTGGGGGAGTTCCTCCAGCGCGCAGTGCCCGATCTCCTCTCCGAGCGACTCGGCGGCGGCCGACCAGCCGGACCCCAGCACGAACGCGGCGTCGACAGCCGTCACGTCGAACCGGGTCCGGAGAGCGGCGGCGGCCTGCTCGGCCCTGGCGTACGCGTCGGCTGAGGTCATGTGCCGGACTATAGCGAGCCGGCCGCGTGAGTCGTCCTCGCTTTCAGACCCGACGCGTTGGCACTGGATCGCGGAAAAAGTGCGGGTCGGTGCCAGGCTCGGCGGCTTCGCGCGAGCGGGCAGGGATGCCGTCGGTGCGGACTGGCCGCCGAGGTTTCCGTTCACCAACCCGAGTCGCAGGCCCGGCTCCTGAGCTCGTCGACATAGTCGGCCGGAGCGCCGGCGACTTCGGCGGCATCGGCGAGAATGCCCAGGGTGCGAGCGCTCGGGAGGCCCCCTTCGAAGTCGTCCAGGACATACGCCCATGCCGCCGCATCGCCCTCCAACGTGGCCACCCGGACCCGGACCTTGCGATAGAGACCGGAGTCGGCGCTTTCCCACGTGTCGAGGGTGCTCTCGTCGGACTCGGTGATGTCGTACAGTGCCACGAACACCTGGGCGGACGGATCCTCGACGACGGTCGGCAGCGCGCCGTCCCAGCCCTCACCACCGAACGTGATCCGCCAGCCGGCCAGCCACCCCGTCTGCTGCAGCGGTGAGTGCGGGCAGCGCTCGGCCATCTGCTGGGGGTCGAGGTTGCTCCCGTAGGCGGCATACAGCACGTCAAGCAGGGTAGCGAAGCGCGGCCGATCAGGAGCGAGGTCGCGCCTACGACCCGTGAGAAGCCCGCCGAACCGCGGCAATGGGACAATGCCGCTCGTGACCCGCGTCGTGATCGTCGGTGGTGGACCAGGCGGCTACGAGGCAGCTCTCGTAGCCGCGCAGCTCGGCGGGGAGGTGACGCTGATCGACTCCGACGGGCTCGGCGGGTCGGCGGTGCTGACCGACTGCGTGCCGTCGAAGACCTTGATCGCCACAGCCGAAGTGATGAGTGAGGTCATGGGATCGGCGGAGCTGGGCCTGCGGTTCGGCCCGACCGGTCAGGGGACGATCGAGTCGAACGTCCATGTCGACCTCGAGGCGGTGAACAGCCGGGTAAGAGCTCTGGCCGAGAGGCAGTCGATCGACATCGCCGCGCGGGTCAGTGCCGAGGGCGTCCGACTGGTCAGTGGCCGGGGACGGCTGGACGGCTCCGAACGGGTGATCGCCGCGACCGCCGATGGTGAGGAGAGCTTTGACGCCGAGGTGCTGCTGCTCTCGACCGGCGCCCATCCGCGCATCCTGCCCGCGGCGCAACCGGACGGAGAACGAATCCTCACCTGGACCGAGCTCTACAACCTCACCGATCTGCCCGAACGGTTGATCGTCGTCGGTTCCGGCGTCACGGGAGCCGAGTTCGCCAGTGCGTACGACGCGTTGGGCTCCGACGTCGTGCTGGTGTCCTCCCGCGAGCGGGTGCTGCCCGGTGAGGATGCCGATGCCGCTCAAGTGCTCGAGGACGTGTTCACCCGACGAGGGATGACGGTGATGTCCCGCTCGCGTGCCGAGGCGGTGACTCGCGACAAGGACTCGGTCACGGTCAGGCTCACCGACGGCCGTACGGTGAGCGGCTCGCACTGCCTGCTGGCGGTCGGTTCGATCCCCAATACCGCGGACCTGGGCTTGGCCGAGGCCGGCGTCACGCTGAGCGGTGGCGGCTTCATCACGGTGGACCGGGTGTCGCGGACGTCGGCTCGCGGCGTCTACGCGGCCGGCGACTGCACCGGGGTGCTCATGCTCGCGTCGGTGGCCGCGATGCAGGGCCGGATCGCGATGTGGCACGCACTCGGAGATGCGGTGGCCCCCCTCGATCTCAAGTCGGTGTCGTCGAACGTCTTCACCTCACCCGAGATCGCCACGGTCGGGGCCAGCCAGAATCAGGTCGACTCCGGTGCGGTGCGAGCCATCGGGGTGTCCCTGCCACTGGCCACGAACCCACGAGCCAAGATGCAGGGCATCCACGATGGTTTCGTCAAGCTGTTCTGCCTACCGTCCACCGGCATCATCGTCGGCGGGGTGGTGGTCGCACCGCGTGCGAGCGAGCTGATCCATTCCATCTCGATCGCCGTGTCCGAGCAGATCGACGTCGATCAGTTCTCGCACGACTTCACCGTGTATCCGTCGCTCTCGGGCTCGATCGCCGAGGCTGCCCGTCGCCTCCACGGCCACAGCACCGACCAGCTCTGACGCCACCCTGCCCTTCACGCCGTCCGGTTCTGACGGACGACGGCCGGCACGAGGCGCCTTCGAGATTGCGCTCGGCGACGGTCGTTGCCGACCGCGCAACTACTACAGTTGGCGCGTGGCGAACGGGCAGGCGATCACCGCGGAGCTGACCAGACAGGAGCTGAGCGGGCTGATCGGTCTGCTGGCCGGCCAAACCTGGACGGTGCTGAGTGGGGCGGGCGCGTCGACCGACAGCGGGATCCCGGACTACCGCGGGCCGACCTCGATCCGAGCGACGCCGATGCTGTACAGCGAGTTCGTAGGCTCCGGCCAGGCCCAGCAGCGCTACTGGGCACGGTCGTATCTGGGCTGGCGGCGGATCGGGCGGGCCCGACCGAACGTCGGGCATCGCGCATTGACGCACCTCGAAGCCCACGGGTTGCACGGAGTGGTCACCCAGAATGTCGACGGGCTGCATGCCGCCGCCGGCAGCAGCACCGTGATCAACCTGCACGGTGAGATCGCCATGGTGATCTGTCTGGACTGCGGTGACCGGACCCGGCGCGAGGACCTGCAGGATCGGCTCGCGCTGCTCAATCCGGGTCTGGGAGACGAGATCGAGCCGGGTCACGCGGAACTGCGGCCCGACGGCGACGCGGTCGTGCGCGACTGGCACGACTTCGTGCTGACACCCTGCCTGACCTGCGGCGGCCGCCTCAAGCCCGACGTCGTCTTCTTCGGGGAGTCGGTGCCCAAGTCGCGGGTCGACGCCTCGTACGCCCTGGTGGAGGCAGCGGACGTGCTCGTCGTGGTCGGTTCGTCGCTGACGGTGATGTCCGGGCTGCGCTTCGTGCGCTATCAGGCCAAACGAGACCGACCCGTGGTCATCATCAACCGCGGGCCCACCCGCGGCGACGAGCTGGCCGCCATCAAACTCGAGGCGGGCTGCTCGGAGACGCTCAGCACCTTGGCGGCGGCGTTGAGTGGAGGTCCGGACTGCGAACTCGGGACCTCGGATGACACCTGACGGCGTCGGTAGAGCTACGGCGCGACGGTGGATTGGGCGACATTGCGCAGCTGCAGACCCAAGACGATCAGCACGATCCCGAAGACGATGGCCCAGATGCCGAGCAGCCAGATCAAGGTGACGATGCCGGCTTTGGGCCAGATCAGGACGACGACGCCGAAAATCACACCGATCGCACCGGCGATCACTCCCCAGATCCAGCTGCGCCCGGACTGCCTACGCAGGCTGACGTTGGCCACGATCTGCAGTGCGCCGATCAGGATCGCCCAGATCGCCACCAAGACAGCGAGCACGCCGAGTGAGATCTGCGGCCACAACAGCACCAGCAGACCGAACAGCAGGCTGACCACGCCCAGGAAGACCCGCAGGCCGACGCCGGGCGAGCCGCGGTACCGGATCGCGTCGATGATGTCGATCACGCCGTCGACGAGCGCGAAGACACCGACCAGGACGGCGAGCGCCACTGCGGTGGCCAGCGGCCAGAACAGGGCCAAGATCCCGAAGACGATGGCGATCACACCGCGGGCGATCGACCATATCCACGCCTTCCGGGCTACCGGGGCGAACTCCTCGGAAACGACCACGACCGAGTTACTCATCGAATGTGCCTTTCGTTCAGGGAACGCTGCCATCCTCCCGTGTCGGGTCGGGTCCGGGCTTCGCGGCGCGCGGCTACGGCAAGAAAGCTGCGGATCCGAACGGACCACCGCCCGTGATCACTGGCATCATCGGCGGTATGGAAGTCGAGCGTGACCGTGACGACTCGGGCCGGGCCCGCCAGGCCCGACCGCGGGATCGCCTCGGCCGGCCGCTGCCGTACTCCAGCGTCGGCGTCCCGCCGGTGTCGGAGGAGCCGATGCCACCCGGGCCGACCATCGAGGCCGCTCGAGTCCTGCTGGGGCAGGGACGGCCGTTCTCCGCGCACGAGGTTTTCGAGGCGCGATGGAAGGACGGACCGATCGTGGAACGGGACCTGTGGCAGGGACTGGCCCAACTCTGCGTCGGTAGCACCCACCACGAACGGGGCAATTCGGTCGGCGCTCGACGCCTGTGGGGGCGAGCGCGGGGCCGGCTGCAGGCGTACGCCGCGACCGATGCGCCGGCCTACGGTCTGGACCTCGACGCCGTCATCGACTGGGTCGATGCCCGGTTGCGCGGGGCGGACGACGAGCCAGAGGGTGCGACCCCGGTACCGATCTGACCTCGCTCAGTCGAACAGATCGCCGAACATGTCGCCGATACCGGAGCCGATCTCTCCGATCCCTTCGCCGATGCCGCCCATGAGGTCGCCAACGCCGTCTCCGATACCGTCGAAGAAGCCGCCGCCCCCGCCGAAGAGGAAGCTGCCGATCAGCGCCCCGGTCAGCAGGTCGCTACCGCGCCAGCGGCTGTAGTAGCCCTGGGCCCACGGCGCGTACGCCTGTCCGCCTTCCCAGTACGGGACCCGCTGGGCGCCGACCTGGACGGTCCGGATGTAGGGATCTGCGCCGGCCAACACGCGCTCGGCGTCCGCCGGGCAGGCCGGCACGGACCGTGGCACACCACCCGGCGGGGCCCAGTCGACATCGCGTGACGAGGGACCGTGCGCCGGGTTGAAGAAACACGGAGGCCGCTTTGCCGGCAGCGGATCGCCGGCGACTCGCGCCTTGACGCATGCGACCGCGTACCGTCCGTCTTCGAGGATCTCGGTGACGTGCTTGATCTCGTCCGGCACGGTGACCGCGTCGAGGCTCATCTTCGCGTTGTCGTACGCGTCCAGCGCGCGCTGGTAGTCCTGGTTCATCGCCTCGTCGAGCGGATGCCCGGCAACGTCGACATCGAGTCGCTGGAGTTCTTCGCCGAACTTCGTGACGTCCTCGTCGGCGGCACGCTTGGAGGTGGTCAGCTGCGTCTGGAGCTCACGACGCTCCTCCGCCGCGCGGTGGGCGATCGTCTGGCGTCGGTAGAGCGCGACACCGCCACCGACCAGAATGACGATCAGCAGCAGGACGAGCAATTCGGGCATGGCTTTCAGTCTCCCCCGAGGATTTGTGCACTAGCTCCGCCCATGGGCAGTTTTTACTTCACTCTTAGTCCGGCGCCGCGGGCCGACGCGCCGCTCACCTCCTATAGGTCGACGATCTCACACACAACCGAGCCGCTGGTCACCGTCTGACCCGGCGACGCGGCGAGTCCGGTGATCCTTCCACTGCGATGCGCGTTGAGCGGCTGCTCCATCTTCATCGCCTCGAGCACGACGACCAGGTCACCGGATTCCACCAGGTCGCCGTCGGCGACGGCGACCTTGACGATGGTGCCCTGCATCGGCGAGGTGAGCGCGTCACCGGACGGCGACTTCGCACTCGCACCGGCGGCCGATCGCCGAGCCGGCTTCTTGGCCGTGCGACCGACCGAGCCCGAGCCGTTGGCTCCCCCGCCCAGGCCGGCGGGCACCACGACCTCGAGCCGCTTGCCGTTCACTTCGACGACGACTCTGGACTTCTCGATTGCGTCCGGCTCGTCGGCGGACGGACCCGCGTACGGCTCGATCTCGGCGCTGAACTCGGTCTCGATCCAGCGGGTGTGCACGGCGAACGTGCCGTCGGCTGCGCTGAACGCCGGGTCGTCGACGACGGCTCGATGGAACGGTATGACGCTCGGCATCCCGTCGAGCTCCACCTCCTTCAGGGCGCGGCGCGACCGGGCCAGTGCCTGGTCCCGGTCGGCGCCGGAGACGATGATCTTGGCGACCAGGGAGTCGAAGTTGCCGGGCACCGTCATCCCACCTCGATAACCCTCGTCGACCCGGACGCCCGGCCCGCTCGGCGGCTGCCATCTGGTCAACGTTCCCGGAGCGGGCATGAAGTTGCGGCCGGCGTCCTCGGCATTGATCCGGAACTCGATGGAGTGGCCACGCGCCTGCGGGTCGTCGAAGCCGAGGGCTTCGCCGTCGGCGATCCGGAACATCTCGCGCACCAGGTCGAGTCCGCTGACCTCTTCTGAGACCGGGTGCTCCACCTGGAGGCGGGTGTTCACCTCGAGGAAGGAGATCGTGCCGTCCTGGCCGACCAGGAACTCACAGGTGCCGGCACCGACGTACCCGGCCTCCCGCAGGATCGCCTTGGACGCGGTGTACAGCCGATCGACCTGATCGAGCGAGAGGAAGGGCGCGGGGGCCTCCTCGACCAGTTTCTGATGACGGCGCTGCAGCGAGCAGTCACGCGTGGAGACGACCACGACGTTGCCGTGGGAGTCGGCCAGACACTGGGTCTCGACGTGACGCGGCTTGTCCAGGTAGCGCTCCACGAAGCACTCGCCACGCCCGAATGCCGTGACGGCCTCGCGGGTGGCCGACTCGAACATGGCGGGGATCTCGTCGAGTTCGCGGGCCACCTTGAGCCCGCGGCCGCCGCCACCGTACGCCGCCTTGATCGCGACCGGCAGCCCGTGCTCGCTCGCGAAGGCGACGACCTCGTCCGCGTCCGCGACCGGGCCCGCGCTGCCGGGGACCAGCGGCGCGCCGACCTGCTCGGCGATGTGTCGGGCCTTGACCTTGTCGCCCAGGGAGTCGATCGCCTTCGGCGGCGGACCGATCCAGGTGAGGCCGGCGTCGATCACCGCCTCCGCGAAGCCCGCATTCTCGGCGAGGAACCCGTAACCCGGATGGACGGCGTCGGCGCCGCTCTTCGCGGCGACGTCGAGGAGTTTGGCGATGTTCAGGTACGTGTCTGCCGGGGTGGTGCCGCCCAAGGCGTATGCCTCGTCGGCGAGCAGCACGAACAACCCGTCGACGTCGGAGTCTGCGTAGACCGCGACACTGCTCAGGCCGGCGTCGGCGGCGGCTCGGACGATGCGGACCGCGATCTCTCCGCGGTTGGCGACGAGCACTTTGCTGATGGTCACCTGTTCCTCCCGTCGAGCTTCGGCTCGCGGTGGACACGAGCCGTGACCTGCATCTGTCGCGGAGTCTAGCCATCGCTGGCGTGGCGCCGGTGGGTCCCCAAACGCCCGCTCACGAGACCGATGATCAGGTCGGCCGCCGGACCTCGCCGTCGCTCGTCGAGCTCGGAGCGGGGTCGGTCGGCTCGGGACCCATCGGATCCGAATCACTCGCGTCCGGGCCCGATCGGCGTCGCCGAAGCGTGCGGCGGACCAGTCCGGTGATCGCCCATCCAACGAGCACGCCGAGCGCGATCGACACCATCGTCGATGCCGTCGTCAGCAGCGTCTGCGTTCCGTTGCTGTCTCCGTCGAGGATCGAGGTGACTCCGATCAGGCCGAGGGCGCCGGGCACGAGCAGCCAGAACGCCGGCGTGAAGCTGACCATGGCCGGTGGACCGCTGCGCTGGCGCGCCACCACCGCCGCTACCGGCGTCATCGCGACCGCTCCGATGAACGCCGACAGCACTCCGCCGAGAAACAGACTGCCCACGATCTGCGCCCCGTACGCGACATAGAGAACGATCAGGATCCAGCCCAGGGAACGCGGTCGAGCGCCCCGATTCATGACGACGCCGAGGCCGAACACGGCAACGGCCAGCCATGGTCCGAACGGGCCGAGCGGGGTGTCGGCGGGTTCCAACAAGATCTCCGGGATGCCGACCAGCGCGGAGGCCGCGACGATGCCCAGGGCCAACAGCACGAGTTGCATCCCGCCCGCGGCCAGGCGGGCAGAGCCGGCGAGCATCTGGCCGGTGGACAGTTCGATGACCGATGTGGTCAGCAGCGCTCCGGGCAGGAGCAGTGCCAGTGGCGCGATCAGGCACGGCAGGATCCCGAAGTCGAGCCCGGTGCGGGATAACAAGAAGACGGCGAGTGCGACGACGAATGCCGTCGAGACGGTGGTCAGCACCTGGTAGCGCTGTGGCACCAGGCGGCTCCCGGCCAGCGTGATGGCACCGGCGAGCGCTCCGAGGAGCCCGGAGACGCCGATCCCGAGCCACGAGGCGCCGAGCAGAACGGCAATGGCGACGGCGGTGAAGACCTGGCCGACGAGCTGTAACCAGCGTGGGAACGGCGCCGGAAGGTCCCGGATGGCGACCAGTTGGTGGAGCGCCTGCCGAGGCCCGATCTTGCCGAGCCGGGCCTGTCCGACCAGGTCGTCGACCTCCTCGATCTGGTTGAGTCTGAGCTGCCGGAAGCCGCTGACCGCCGCGCCGGTGCGCAGTTCCCCACGCACCTGTCCGGACACGATCACCGCCGTCGGCAGCGCGATCGACTCGGCCTGGTTGAGCCCGTTGACCCGGGCGATGTCGGTCAGCGCCGACTGCACGGAGTGCACGTCGTAGCTCGAGTCGATCATGGCCTCGCCCACCGCCGTCATGAGTTTCAGGGTTTCCGAGGCCTCCTCCTGCGGGATCGAGACGGTCGGCGAGGTTCCGGTCGGCTCCGATACGGCACGGGTGAATCGGAGGAGCAGCACGATCGACAGGAGGAGGACGGCAACGGCGATCACGACCGACCAGATCGGCACCGACGCGCGGTCCGACGCCGCCGGCGTCGCCGGACGGACGACCGGTGTGGGACTGGCGGTTGGAGTGGGGGTTGGGGTGGGGGGGGGGGTCGGCGTGGGTGTTGAAGACGGCGTGGAGGTAGCCGTGGTGGGCTGGGAGGTCGACGGGGTGGGACCCTGCGTGGCCGGGCTCGTCGCCGACGCCGAAGGTGGCCTCGGGGTCGGGGTGGCGGGCGCCGGGCGGCTCGGCGTCGAGTCCGGATCCAGCGGGATGTCGCTGGGTTCGGGCGCTCCGGGGGCGTCGGGATACAGGCCGAACCCCAGGTTCGGCGGCGGCAACGCCCCAGCGGTCGCGACCGTGGACGCCGTACCCGTGATCACCATGATCGAGATGGCTAGAGCGGCCAGCGCGCGTCTGATCGTTTGCCGCCGGAGCCGGAGCGCGGGTACGTCGGACGGTGCTGGGCAGTGGCCGAAGCGCATGATCTGGTGCTGATCCCCTGGAAGGCCGGAACGGTCGTGTGACCCCCCTCGCTCGCACGACAACCGAGCGGAGCCCCAGACATGGGTGTGGGCCTCTTCCAGTATGAGTGGAAGAGGCCCACCAGGTTGGCCGGAGTGAAGTGACGTCTCCTGCCGATCGATCGGACCCGGATCCCATCAGCCCGTCACCGGCTGCTGCGTCGAGTTGCCTCGCCGTTCAGATCCTGCAATTCGATCGGTCAAGCGCTTCTTGCGAAGTGCTTGACCCAGAGTCAACACCCTGCACGGCATCGCCCGCAACCCTTGACAGCAAGGAAATCCCCGGATCCGACATGTCCACCACGTTGTCCACCGGTGCGGCATCGTCGTGCACCGAAACACGGGTGTTCTCCACACGGTGTGGGTAGCCCTGTGGACAACCGGTTCCGCTGATTGCCGTGGTGGCGACAGCGATAACCTGTGGCCATGGAGCCGGAGCCGGACACCAAGGACTGGACCTGGACGCTG
>JBBSQJ010000076.1:0-17952 GCA_038257965.1 Propionibacteriales bacterium | reverse complement strand
GCACCGAGACGACGATGCCGGGCGCGAACAACTGGAGCGGTGAGGCCATCAAGTGATAGATGCTGGCCAGCGTCGTACGGCATCGGATGTCGCCGGCCACGCCGAGTCGATCCACTCGGTTCGTCCAGCGATGCAGCAGACGCTGGAGCATGCTCGGCCTGCCGTCGGAGGTCGGGTAGCGCAGGTCCTCGCCGGTGGCCACGGCCCATGGGAAGTCGGCGACGCGAGCCAGTTCCCGCTGCAGGCAACGGGTCGTCCGCTGGTCGAGCGGATGGCCGAGCGCGGAGCCGAGCCGTTCTGCCTGACAGGCTGCCACTGTGATGCCCTGGCCGTAGATCGGATTGAAGGCAGTCAAGGCATCCCCGACCACCAACAGACCGGCGGGCCAGCCACGAACGCGCTCGTAGTGCTGGCGGCGGTTTGCGGTCTGCCGGTGGATGCGGACCTCATCGACCGGCTCCAGCAACTGGATGAAATCGGACACCACCGGATCGCGCAGACCGCGAAGATACTCCTCGAACTCAACGGTGTCGCGGCTCGGTCGGTGTTCGCCGTAGCCGGCTTCGCCGACCAGCCATTCGTTGTTCTCGACCGGCAGAACCAGCGCACCTGTGCTGACCTCCGGGCATGCGGCGACGACGATTCCGACTTCGAGGGGAGCCGGTGCTCGACAACGGTAGCGGCGGGTGGCGTAGCCCAGTCTGGCCTCCAGCACCGACGGCTCGGGTGCATCGATCCGCAGGTCGGCCAGCCAGTGGGGCAGCCGGGACGATCGACCCGAGGCCTCGACGACGGTGTCGGCGACACATGTGGTGTTGTCGGCGCAGGCCACCCGCCAACGGCCGCTCTCGCGCGTGAGTGAGCGAGCGCGGGCACCGGTTCGCACCTCGACGCCGTTCAGACCCAGCACCCGCCGCCGAACGACCAGCTCAAACAGGGGTCGGCTCAACGAGATGATCTCGTAGGACTTCACCCCGGTCGGATACCAGCCGGCAGGACTCAGCCAGGCCAGGTCGCCGGTGTCCATCGGCACACCACCGGCGGCGAGCAGTTCGGTGCGCAGCCCGGGAAGCAACGTCTCGATGCCCATCAGGCCGCGGTGAAGCAGAACGTGCGGCTGCGCGCCCTGCGGCACGCCGGGCCGCTCCGAAGCGTCGTCGGTGAGTTCGTCGCGTTCGAGCACGACAACGGCAGCGCCTGCCCGCTGTGCTGCGGCGGCAGCCAGCAGACCTGCGAAGCCGGCGCCGATCACGGCCACCGTTGCGCCAGGGGAACTCACCCGACCCATTCTGCCCGCCGAGCGGTGCGATTCCATCGTCTGTCGATGCAACCTTCCCGCGGATCGTGGATCTTGCACGCTCGAGCCAGCCATCAGCCCGGTCCGCGGCGGCCAGGCTGGGTCCAGGACATCGCTCCGGCGTGTCATGGCCCGCGATGACCGCCCGAGAAGAAATTAGGTATCGCGCCGCGTCGCGTGCCGGCGCCGGAGGAGGATCACGGCGACGCCCGTGGTGGCGGCCGCCGCCACGATCCCGGCCGCGAGCCGGCGCTGGTTGCGCCGGACCGGCGACACCTCATCGTGGGCGGCCGAGTCCTCGCCCGGCAGGAAAACCCGGCCCGCGTCGCCATCCACGGTGATGGTGGACCCGCTGGCGATCCTCCGGGTGGCAACGTTGGTGCCGAGCACGGCTGGAATGCCGTACTCGCGAGCCACGATCGAGGAGTGACTCAGCGGGCCGCCGATGTCGGTCACGACCGCAGAGGCGCGGGCGAACAGCGAGGTCCAGGCGGGCGTGGTGATGCTGGCGACCAGCACGTCGCCGGGCTCGAGCTTGCCGAAGTCCTCTGGGCCGTTCAGCACACGGGCGGTGGCCGTCACCTTGCCGGCACTACCACCGAGGCCGGTGAGCACGTTACCGGTCTGCTCGACGGTCGTGGCGGGCATCATCGACTCCAGCGAGTCCAACCACGTGCCCTTGGGCAGCCACTGGGGCGGGGTAGCCCGCCGTTGGCCCCGCCATAGCTCCTTACGCTTCTCGATTTCCGCAGACCGGTTGGTCGGCAGTTCGGCCGCCGGTCTGAACGTGGCCTCCAGCTCGGACCAGTGCAACCAGAACACCTCCTCGCTCACGCCGATCACGCCGCGTTCGACGGCCCGGCGGCCGAGCTCGGACAGCAGTCGTCGAAGCAGTGGCCAGGCGAGCCCCATGTCGGCGAGCGCATCCTCCCGGATCGGCGCGCTGGACTGCGCCCAGGCCAACAGACGATCGAACAGCGCGCGTCGCGCCGGGTCCAGCCGTTCCCGAATCCGCGCGGTCGCCTGCTCGCGGCGCTCGGCCAGATCGCGCTGCCGGTCGTAGGGACTGCGACCGCCACCGCGGAGGTAGAAGCGGACCGTGTCCAGCAGGGGCGAGGGGTCGTCTGCCGCGACCGCGTTGGCGAAGTCCAGGTTGTAGACGGCGTGGCCGTAGGAGTCCAGGTGGGCGGTGAACCGGTGGCCGAACTCGGCGAGGTCGGGATCGGCCCCGGCGGAGTCGTCGACCGGGCCGTTGCGGGAGTGACCGTCAGACCCCAGCTCGCGGGCCACGTGACCATCCCCGTCGTCGTCTCGTCCTCCGGTCGAACCACCCACACCGAACTCGGCCAGGATCTCCTCGTTCGAGGACCGGAGAAGCGTCGCGAGGAGCGCCGGGTGCCCGCCCGACCACTGGGCGAGGTCGTACAACGACTTCTCGGCCCGGATCGGCTCGCTGTCGAACCCGAGCACGAAGGTCTCGGCCGCCGCATCGTCAGGGCGCCGGATGAACGCGTTGTAGACCTTGCTGAAGATGGTCTCGCTTGATGCGGCAACCGGGATCACGGTCTGGACCGAGGTGTAGTACTCGGTGCCGGCATCGAGCAGTTCCCGCACGCCCGCCATCAGTTCGCTCGGCGTCAGGTCGGCGAGCGAGCGGTCCTGCCAGGAGGCCACGATCCGCCGGTAACGCGGGTGCGCTTTGGTGCGCCAGCGAGTGATGCCGCTGCGCGGACCATTGGTGCGGAGCACGCCCAGCACCTTCGGGGTGAGCGCCAGCATCCGTCGCATCGCGGCCTTGTCGTAGCCGTAGTAGGCGTACCCGTTGATGGTCGGCAGACCGACGTCGCCCGGGCTGACCGGGTTCTTGCCCAGCAGCTCCCCGAACAGGTCCTGCAGCGAGCGGGCCACCGAGGCGTCGATCAGGTCGGCGAACAGCGGCGTCAAGGGGTCCGGTAGCTGCTCGACGATGCTTCCGCGGACATAGATGGTGTGATCGTCGAGTGGCTCCCAGCTCGTCGGCGGATCGGCCTCGGGCAGCGGAAGCGCCGTGATCGGCCGCGACTGGACGATGGAGAACTGCTCGCCGCTGCGGGCCCACTCGATGTCCTGCGGGACGCCGAAGTGCTCGGCGACAGCCGTGCCCATCCGGGCGAGCTCCAGTGCCGCTGCGTCGTCCAGCACGCTCGCGCGGCGCCGATCGGGCGGCACCGGTATTTCCTCGGTGCCGGTGGGCGTACGCACGGTCATCACTGCCTTGTCCGCGGGCTCGCGGCTCAGCACGGCCTGCTTGGCGGTGTCGATCACGATCTGGTCGGTGTTCACCGATCCGCTGACGACTGCCTCGCCGAGTCCCCAGGCGGCGCTGATCACTGTCTGGTTGCGGCGGCCGTTGGACGGGTTGGCGGTGAACATGACCCCGGCCGCGTCCGCGTCGACGAGGCGTTGCACGACGACCGCGAGGCGGACCGAGTCCGGGTCGATCCCGCGCCGAGCGCGGTAGGACATCGCCCGCGCCGTCCACAGCGACGCCCAGCAGCGCCGGACCGCGTCCAGCACAGCATCGTCGCCCTCGATGTTCAGGTAGGTGTCCTGCTGCCCCGCGAAGCTCGCATCGGCCAGATCCTCGGCCGTGGCCGACGAACGGACCGCGACAGGTCCGCGGTCGATCCGGAGGTAGGCGGCCAGGATGGCCCGGCGCAGCTTCGGGTCGATCGTGCCGCTGGTGAATCGATCCCGAATCGAAGCCGATGCCCGGTCGTAGGCCGCCTCGTCGTCGGTGCCATCCGGGACGGCATCGAGAATCGCCTGTGCAAGACCGTTCGCGTCGACGAAGGTCTGGTAGCTCTCGGTCGTCACCACGAACCCTGGCGGCACCGGCTGGCCCGCCCGAACGAGTTCGCCGAGATTGGCCGCCTTCCCGCCGACGGCCGCGATGTCGTCGCGGCCGAAGGACTGTAGCCGGCCCGTATAGCTCATCGCTGCCTCCTCACTGGTGCCGACCTCCTCACGCTATAGCGTTCGTCGCGGCGACAACCCGGGGGAGGTGGGCGTGAACGTACATCTGGTACGGGGCGGCGGTTGGGCGTCCTCCAGTCGCCCGGTGCCGGTACCTACCTGGTCGCCCGGTGCACGGCAACTAACTGGTCGAGCCGGCCATGTGGCCGCGCCGGCGCACGCTCGATCCCCAGGTCGGTCCGGGAACGACGATGACGCCCACCGATCGGTGAGCGTCATCGTCGCGAAGGCGGTGCCCTGAGCTGTCGAAGGGCGCCGATGACCTACGGCAGCTCAGGACACGAGTCGGTCAGGTCAGTGCGCCGGACGAGCCGCGAGCCGCTCCGAACTTCGCCTGGGCGTCGGCCCAGTTGACCACGTTCCACCACGCCTTGACGTAGTCGGCCTTGACGTTCTTGTACTGCAGGTAGAACGCGTGCTCCCACATGTCGAGCAGCACGATCGGGGTCTGGGCCAGGGGCAGGTTGCCCTGCTGGTCGTACAACTGGATGATGTTCAATCGCTGGCCGAGGCCGTCCCAGGCGAGGATGGCCCAACCGGAACCCTGGATCGAATTGGCGGTGGCTTCGAAGTGACCGCGGAACTTGTCCCAGTCGCCGAAGAAGTCGTCGATCGCCGCGCCGAGCTCGCCGTCCGGCTTGTCGCCGCCCTGGGGAGACAGGTTCGGCCAGAAGGCGGAGTGGTTGACGTGCCCGCCGAGGTTGAACGCCAAGGTCTTCTCCAGACCCATCACGCTGTCGAACGATCCGCTGTCGCGCGCCTCTGCGAGCTTGTCAAGTCCGGTGTTCAGGCCCTTGACGTACGTGGCGTGATGCTTGGAATGGTGCAACTCCATGATCTCGCCGGAGATGTGCGGTGTCAGTGCACCATAGTCGTAGGGGAGATCGGGGAGTTCGTACGCTGCCATTGAATAGGTCCTCTCGGGGTCGATGAGCTGTCCTGAACCGAGCGCAAATTTCATCCTACGCGGGGGCCCTTTCCTGCCTCATCGGGGCCGATACCCGATGACGCGTCCTCGAAACTGGGTGGATCCTGCGGCGACATGTCGATTTGACCGACTCCTGGGCGAGATGCGAGCGCAGCACGGTTTCCGGATGGGTGGGTCGCCACGGACTCGGGATGGCAGGCAGGATCCATGCCATGGAATACACACGACTCGGTTCGACTGGGCTCGAGGTATCGCGGATCGTCCTCGGGTGCATGAGCTTCGGCGACCCGCACCGTGGTGCGCACCCCTGGAGCTTGCCGCTGGAACGAAGCCGCCCGATCATCCACGCCGCACTGGACGCTGGCATCACCACCTTCGACACGGCGAACGTCTATTCCGCCGGAACCAGCGAAGAGATCGTCGGAGAGGTCCTCGGTGGGTACGGCCGTCGCGATGAGTTGGTGATCGCGACCAAGGTGCACGGCAGGATGCATGAGGGACCGAACGGCGCGGGACTGTCGCGCAAGGCGATCATGTCCCAGATCGACGCATCGCTGCGGCGGCTCGGAATGGACTACGTCGACCTCTATCAGATCCACCGTTGGGATCCGGCGACCCCGATCCTGGAGACGATGGAGGCCCTGCACGATGTCGTGAAGTCGGGCAAGGCCCGATACATCGGCGCGTCGTCGATGTGGGCCTGGCAGTTCGGCCAGGCCCAGCACCTGGCCCGCGAGCACGGCTTGACGCCGTTCGTCTCGATGCAGGACCACTACAACCTGCTCTATCGCGAGGAGGAGCGGGAGATGCTGCCGCTGTGTGCCGATCTCGGTGTCGGGGTGATCCCGTGGAGCCCGCTCGCCCGTGGCCGACTCACCCGGCCGTGGAACGTTGTCACGGAACGGACCGATACCGACCAGTTCGGCAAGACCCTGTATGTGGATCGTGATCGCGATGTCGTGGAGGCGGTCATGACGGTTGCCGCGGAACGGGAGGTCACGCCGGCACAGATCGCGCTGGCCTGGGTGCTGGGCAAGTCCGTGATCACCGCGCCCGTCGTCGGAGTCACGAAGCTGCCCCAGTTGGACGACGCCGTCGCGGCGGTGGACCTGGAGCTGACCGTGGCCGAAGTGGAGCGCCTCGAGGGCTCATACGCTCCGCATGCCGTCGCCGGATTCTGACCTGTGGGTCCTCGTCCGACCGAGCAGCCGCGATGGCTTGCCGAGATCGGTGAGGACCGGCGTCCCGGATCGGCCCGGACGTGACGGTAGGCGGGACATGGGGCTGGGACCGACGTATGACGCTTGTCACCCGGAGCCGTCATCGGCTCGTGCTTGACTGGAGCACATGCCAGCAGCGCTTTCCCTGGTCGGACTCCACAAGAGCTTCGGCGCCAAGCACGCGGTGGCCGAGCTCACCCTCGATGTCGAGGCCGGCCGGACCTTCGGGCTCGTCGGACCCAACGGTGCCGGCAAGACGACGACGTTGTCCATGGCGACGGGCCTGTTGCGCCCAGATGCTGGGACCGCGTCCGTCCTGGGTCACGATGTCTGGTCCGACCCGGCGGCGGCGAAGGCACTGATGGGTGTGCTCCCCGATGGGGTGCGACTGTTCGACCGGCTGACCGGCAAGGAACTGCTGCGCTACATCGGACTGCTCCGGCGGGTGCCGCCGGGCGACATCGCGAGCCGGTCGGAGGAACTGCTCGCCACCCTCGGTCTGGCCGACGACGCCGACACCCTCGTCGTGGAGTACTCCGCGGGCATGACCAAGAAGATCGGGCTCGCCTGTGCGTTGATCCACGCGCCGCGACTGCTCCTCCTGGACGAGCCGTTCGAGGCGGTCGATCCGGTGTCCGGCGAAGGCATCCGACAGATCCTGCGCAGCTATGTGCACGGCGGCGGCACCGTCGTGCTGTCCAGCCACGTGATGGAGCTGGTGGAGAACCTCTGCGACTCGTTGGCGGTGATCGCCGATGGTCACGTGCTCGCTGCCGGGACGCTGGACGAGGTGCGCGCGGGGTCCAGCCTGCAGCCACGTTTCCTGGAGCTGGTCGGCTTCCAGGCACGCACCGAAGGGGGCCTGGCGTGGTTGCAGTCCTCGTCCAGCTGAAGCTGCACCTGTTGCGAAACAGTCTCAAGCGCAGCGTCTGGCGCACGGTCGGCCTGATCATCGGGATGGCGTACGCCCTGGCCATCGTGGTCGGAGCGCTGATCGGCATGGTCGCACTGCGCTGGACCTCGATCGCGCTCACCGCGGACGTGACCGTGCTCGCCTACAGCGCGCTGACCCTGGGCTGGCTGCTGTTCTCGTTGCTGGTGTTCGGGGTGGATGAGACCGTCGATCCGACGAAGTTCGCCCTGCTCCCGGTCCGCGCCCGCGAGCTCCAGCCTGGCCTGTTCATCGCCGGTCTCATCGGCAGCCCGGGGATCGCCACGGTCCTGGTGGGCCTGGGGCTGGTGCTCACCTGGGCTCGAACGCTGCCACTCGCGCTCGCGGCGGTGATCGCCTTCCCGGTCGGCGTGGCCACCTGCTTCCTGGTTTCCCGAGCCGGGACCGCGGCGTTCGCGTCGTTCCTGGGGTCGCGGCGATTCCGCGACCTGGCGTTCGTCGTGCTCGCCCTGTTCGGCATCGTGATGGGACTCGGCGGGAATCTCATCGGTGGTGTGGCGGGCCGCGATCCGGCCCAGTTGCGTGGCGTGCTCGCCTCCGCGGCGACGCTGGCGGGGTGGTCGCCGTTCGGCTGGGCCTGGGCCGTCCCGGCAGCCGTCGCCCAGGGCGACTGGCTGGGCGCGGGTCTGCGGCTCCTCCTCGCTGTCGCGTTCGTTGGCGGGCTGTGGTGGGTATGGGGATACTTCTTGACCCAGCGCCTGACCTCGCCGATCGAGGCCGGCGGCGCGGGTGCGAAGGTTCGCTCGGGCGGCTTGGCGGACCGGCTCTATCCGGCCACTCCGGCGGGCGGCGTCGCGGTCCGTACGCTTCACTACTGGCGTCGCGACCCACGCTACTTCGCCGGCATCGCCGGATTCTCGATCGCGCCGATCATCATCGTGATCAGCACCATGGTCAACCCCTATCCGGGCAGCTCCGTGGTGGCCGCGCTCGCTCCGATCCTGCTCGCGTTGCTGCTCGGCATGAGTGTCGCCCAAGATCTCAGCTACGACGGCTCGGCGGTGTGGCAACACATCGTCTGCGGGATCCGCGGCAGCGACGACCGGGCCGGCCGGGTGCTGTCGACCATGACCATCTTCGGTCCGGTGCTGCTCGTCCTCTTGCTGGCCACCGCGGCGTTGACCGGGCAGTGGCGACTGCTGCCGATGATCGCCGGAGTGTCGTTCGGTATCGCCCTGGCCGGCCTCGGGGTCGGGTCGGTGGTCGGCGCGTTGTGGCAGTGGCCGGCGCCACCGGCAGGCGCCAACCCGTTCCAGCGCGGGAACAGCGGCGGTCTGCCGTCCTTCCTGTCTTTCGGCGTCTCCAGCATGGCCACGTTCGTGGTGTCGTTGCCGCTGGCCGCGCTGGCTGTTGGGTCGTTCTGGCTGCCGTGGCTGGGGTGGCTGGCCCTTCCCGTCGGGCTCGCGTTCGGCTACGTGATGCTCAGGGTCGGGATCGCCCAGGGAGGCAAGTTGCTGGATCGACGTTGGCCCGAGGTGATGCAATCGGTCAGCGAGAAGGCGGCGTAGCTCTTGGCATGGTTCTCGGGTCTCGCTCGCGCGGTGGCGCTGAGGCTGGCGTGACCTCCAGCACGCGGAAGCCTTTGGCCGAGGCGGTCCGCTCACACTCGTAGCCCTGGGCGACCAGCCAGCGCTGCAGCGTGTCCGCGCCCAGGTGACGACTGACGACCAGCTTCGCCGCGCCGTCCTCAGCGAGCCGCGGTAGCCAGGTGAGCAGAAGATCATGGAGGGCCGGCTTGCCTATCCGGATCGGCGGGTTGGACCAGATCTCGTCGTACGTCGCCGTCGGCTCCACCTGCTCGGGGCGCAACGTGCGCACCCGGTCGCCGACCCCGTGCGCCGCCGCATTCCGCGCGGACAAGGAAAGCGCACGATCGTTGACGTCGACGGCATCGACCCGCACGTCGGGGCAGTGAACCGCGATTCCGACCGCGATCGGCCCCCAGCCGCAACCCAGATCGAGGATGCGTCGCAGCCCGAGAGGCGGGTCGTAGCTACGCAGCAGGACCGCCGTGCCGAGGTCGAGGCCATCGGCGGAGAACACCCCACCCCCCGTCGTGAAGCGCAGCTCACGTCCCCAGATCGTCGCGCCGATCTGCCGGGCCTGCAGCGGAACGCTGTCGTCGTTGTGAAAGTAGTGGCTCATCGAACGGTCTCCACCCACCTGCGCACGGACTGGGCTTCGGCCACCCGGGCAGCCAACCCGGTGTCGGGCGGATAGCACACCTGCTCCAGGGTCAGGCCGGCAGCCGGCAACACCGGCGAGCCCGAGCGTCGCTCGCGGGCCGACACCAGTCCGGCCACCCAGGCCGGGTCGCGACGGCCGCGCCCGACTTCGGACAGGGCGCCGACGACGGCCCTCACCATCGAGTGGCAGAACGCGTCCGCGCGAACAGTCACCTCGACCACACCGACCAGCGGCCCATCCGTTACCCGGACGGCCTCGCACTGCAGCAGGGTCCGGATCGTGGTCGCACCCTCGCGCTGCTTGCAGAAGGACGCGAAGTCACGCAGCCCCAGCAGCCCGCGTCCGGCCTCGTTGAAGGCGGCGAGATCGAGCGGCGACCGAAGCCGGGTGACCTGCCGTCTCAGCAGCGGATCGACGCCGGTAGGACCATCCCAGAGGCGGTACACGTACCGCCGCCAGATGGCACCGAATCGGGCGTGGAAGTCCGGGGGTGCGGGCCGGACGCCGAGCACGACCAGATCGTCGCGCAACACCCGGGCCAGTCGGCGCTGCAGGACGGCCGGTTCGGTGAGTTCGCTCGGCTCGAGGTCCACGTGGGCCACCTGCCCACGGGCATGGACCCCGGCATCGGTCCGTCCGGCACCGACCACCGTCAGCGGGCGATCGCTGCGCAGCACGCGCGGAAGCCACGCCTCGAGCTCGCCCTGGACGGTCCGCTGTCCGGGCTGCTTGGCCCAGCCGGCGAAGTCGGTACCGTCGTAGGCCAGGTCGAGCCGCCATCTCACGGGCGCGACTCACCCCGCCGGTACTGGAGGTCGGTGATCGTCCGTCCGGCGGCGATGCCGCGGCGCTCGAAGCGGGTCACCGGTCGGTCGGCCCACCGAGGCGAAACCTCACCCGGATACTCGTTCTGGAACGCCGGATGGTGGTCGAGCACGTCGCGCATCTGCGCCGCGTAGTCCGGCCAGTCGGTCGCCAGCCGCCAACGACCGCCTACGCGCAACCGGGTGGCGACCAGATCGACGAACTCGGACCTCAGCAGTCGGCGCTTGTGATGGCGCGCCTTGTGCCACGGATCGGGGAAGAACATCCAGACCTCGTCCACGCTATCCGGCGCCAGGAGGTGGCTGAAGCCGTCCACGGCGTCGACCGAGGCGATGCGGACGTTGTCGATATCGTCGGCGGCCAGCCGCGCCAACAAGGCCGCGATCGCCGGTTCGAACACCTCGAACGCGAGGAGGTCCAACTCGGGGCGTGCGGCAGCCATCGGGGCAAGCGAGTCCCCCATTCCCGGCCCGATCTCGACCACCACCGGGACGGTCCGGCCGAACACCGCCGACAGGTCGAGCGTCGATCCGGGTGCCACGGAGGTGCTCGTCTCGGCCCGCGGCACCTGGAGCACCCAACGGTCCTGGTAAGACTCCCAGGCCCGGCGCTGCGCCGTCGTCATCCGCGAGCTGCGGCGTACGAACGACGTGACCCTTCGATGCGGGCGGGTTGTCGTCGCCGTCACCGTTTGTGCCGTCGTTCATAGCTCAGCAGCGCACCGCCGAAGACGGCCAGGCAGATCAGGAAGGCGATCACGCCGTAGGCGATCGAGTTCGTCTGCCAGATGGTCAGCGCTCCGCCGAGGGCGCACACCGCGGACATCCCCCAGAGCCGACCCTCCTTGGCCACCGCGGTCCGGATGTCGTTGCTGTCCTTCGGCACGACGGGAGCCTACCCGGCTCGGCTCGGACGAACGCCGTCTGCGTGTTCTTGTTGGGAGCGATCGAGCAGCGGAGCTGACGACGCGGAACCAGGTGCGGTTCAGTGCCGGCGCATGCCCCGGGTCACGCTGGAGGGCAGTCGTCAGCGGTCACTGGCCGCGACTTTCTCCGCGTGCCCGCCGGGTGGCGACGATCCCGATTGCCTCGCGCTCGTCGTCTCGGCCCACCTGGGGGGCGAGCCCGGCAGCTTCGATCAGGTGGATGGCCGGCTCGACCTGTCGTTCGGCGACTTCGATGAGCAGCCGTCCCCCCGGGGCCAACCAACTGCGGGCAGCCGCCACGATCCGGCGGTGTATCGCCAGCCCGTCGTCACCCCCGTCGAGCGCGGTGACCGGCTCGTGCAGCCGAGCTTCCGGGGGCATCAAGTCGATGTCGCCGGTGGGCACATAGGGCGCGTTGGCCAAGATGACGTCGAACTGACCCGACCCTCGACCAGGCAGGGCGGCAAACAGGTCGCCTTCGAAGACCTCACCGATGCCGGCCAGATTTCGTCGAGCACACGCCACCGCCGTCGGGTCGACGTCAGCGGCCACCAGGTCGATCGAGACCCGCGCCGCCAGCGCGAGCCCGAGTGCACCGGTCCCGCAGCAGAGGTCCAGCACGAGCGCACGGCGCGCAGCGGGTAGTCCGGAGGCGGCCAGCTCCACCAGCAGAGCCGTCCGTCGGCGGGGCACGAAGACCCCTGGGACCACCACGACCCGCAGCCCGCAGAACTCTGCCCAGCCGACGATCACTTCCAACGGTTCACCGGCTTCGCGACGCCGGAGTCTCGACTCCAGGTCGGCGGGCGAATCCGAAGCCTCGAACAGCAAGACAGCCTCGTCCTCGGCGAACACGCAGCCGGCGGCACGCAGCCGGTCGATCACCGTGGCCTCGTTCAGGAGCTGACGTCCTTGTTGGAGAACCGTGCCCAGGCCAGACACCAGAAGACGGCCGCATAGGCGAGCGCGACCAGGAGGCCGCGCGAGACGTTCTCGGTGAACATCGGTGTCCGGAGCAGATCTCCGAAGGCTGTCGCCCAGTGGGTCAACAACCAGGGATGCAACCAGGACAACTGGGAGATCGAGTCGAGGGCGTACATCATCACGTTGATCAGCACCACCGCGATCATGGCTCCGATCGGCTGCTCGGTCAACGTGGATACGAACAGACCGATCGCGCCGAGAGCCGCGAGGATGGCCGCGATATAGCCCACCACCAGGACCAGTCGCCACAGCGCCGCCCCGAACGAGATCTGCAAGCCGGACAGCGTCATCATCGGACCGGTGCCGAAGAGGACGACCCCGATCACGCCTCCGACCACCGCGACGAGGGCGGTGGCCCAGACGGCGGCGATGATCAACGACAGATACTTGACGACCAGCAACCGCGTTCTGCCCACCGGGATGGTCAGCAGGTAGCGCAGCGTGCCGAGGTTGGCTTCACCGGCGACAGCGTCCCCTGCGACGGCCGCCATCGCCAACGGGAGGAACAACGGCAGCTCCACCGTCAGGGCGGCCAGTGCCACGAAGAGCCCGTTGCCGGTGATCGCATTGAGGAAGGCCGGTCCGCCCGCGGAGTCGTCCGACGACAGCCGAACCGCTACGGCGATGATGATCGGCACCACGGCCAGCACGCACAGGCCCGCAATGTTGCGCCGCCGGCCAGCGATCAGCCGCAGCTCTGACGTCAGGAAACTGCCGATCCGCCAACGACGAGGAGCGCCCGCTCGTGACGAGGTCGTCGGGCCGGCCACCAGTGACTCAGCCGCTGACATCGAAGCCCTCCCCCGTGAGGGAGACGAACAGATCCTCCAGGCTGGGTGGGGCGATGGAGAACCCGAGCACAGCAACACCCGCGTCGACGAGCCGTGGGACGATCGACGCCGGGGCCACGTCGCCGAGCTGCCCGGTCACGCCGCCAGGCCCGCTCTGGATCTCGGCCAGTCCGAGCTCGACCAGCACGTGTTCGGTGTCGGCCGGCCGATCCGTCTGGATCCGGACGGTCTGAGCTGCGCCGGAGCGAAGGTCGGTCATGCTGCCTTGCCAGACGAGCTGACCCTCGTACATGACTCCGATGTGGTTGCACATCTGCTCGACCTCGCTGAGCAGGTGACTGGAGACCAGCACGGTGACACCCTCCCCGGCAAGCTTGCCGATCAGGTGCCGGACTTCGCGCGTGCCCTGCGGGTCGAGCCCGTTCGTCGGCTCGTCGAGCACGAGCAGTTCACGCGGCATGAGGAGTGCACTGGCAATGGCGAGTCGCTGCCGCATGCCGAGCGAGTAGGCACGGTAGCGCTTCTCCGCCGCGGCCAGCAGGCCTACGCGATCCAGCGCGGCTTCGATCCGGGCTTTCGTGGTCCGCGGTTGCGCTGCCGGGTCGGCGGCGTCGAGCCGGGCGAGGTTGGCCCGACCCGAGAGATAGGGGTGGAAGGCAGGTCCTTCGACCAGCGACCCGACGCGTGGCAGCGCATCGGCCGAACGGGCAGGGATCGCCGATCCGAGCACCTCGACGTCCCCGGCTACCGGCCGGATCAGGCCGAGAAGCATCCGGATGGTGGTTGTCTTCCCCGAACCGTTGGGCCCGAGGAACCCGTAGACGGCTCCGGCGGGCACTTCGAGGTCGACGTCGTCGACCACGACCGCACGCCGGAAGCGCTTGGTCAGTCCGCGAGTGCGGACCAGCGCCGGCGGCGAGTCCTGGGACGTCACGGGCTCCACCGTATGTGTGGGCGTCTTGGCGATCGTTGTCATGCCGCGCTCACCGCCTCCCGCCACTCTCAGAAACTGTGCAGCTGTAGCAGTTTCCGTCGGCGTGTCGCTGCGAGACGTGCACAGTTTCTGGAGGGGGCCGCGTGCTCAGCTGAGTGCCTGGTACAGCTTCTCCGGGGCGACCGCGCCGACGGCGATCCGGCCGTCGTCGGTGATCACCGCCGAGAACGCCTTGCTGGAGAGCAACCGTCCCTTGCCCCACGAGCCCGAGACCTCGGGCAGGGCGGCGATGATCTGCTGCATCGACTGGGAGTCGCCGCGGTCCGTACCGGACTTCGGCTGGTCAGAACTCGACACCTTGGACAGATCGGCCTTGGTGATCACGATCCTCGACCAGCCGGTACCGACCACCTCGGCGTCGTCTCGGGCGGTCTGGGCGCTCTTCTCGGCCTCGGCCTTCTTCTTCGCGGCGGCGGACTTGTCGATCGAGGGCACCTTCTCCTCGGTCACCTTGGCTCCGGCCGGCGGGTTGAACGTGAAGTAGGCGTCGTCGGGAGTCGCGAAGTCGATGGAGGAGAACTTGGTCTCGAAGACGGTCGTGCCGTCGGTGGCGATCACCCGCACGCTCAACGGGACCTTCGTCTCGGCGTCGATCGCGAGTCGAACCTGGCCGATCAGCGAGCCGGGGTCCTTGGGCGTGAGCACCAGGCCGTACGCGTCCCGGCCCGCCACGTGCAGCGTGCGATCGGGATCGACCGTCGTGGTCGGATCGATCGCGGCGAGGACCTTCTTTGCCGCCTCCTGTGGAGTGCTGGGGACATCGCTCGGCGACCCGCGGTCGGCCTGCTGACCGGTCGGCAGCTCGGTGTGCGTCGCGGCGTTGTCCCGGCTCGACCAGTTCCAGACGTCCGTGCCATTGCGGATGATGTCGGTTTCACCAAGTGTGCCGTGAATGGCGAGACGTTGCTTCTGCTGACCTGCGGACCAGACCTGCAGGGTGTGGGTGCCCGAGATCAGCGAGGTCAAGCTGGTGTCGGACGAGCCGCCACTGACGCCCGGCAGTTCCGGCAGGCCCAGATCGGACGTCTGCACGACCGTACCGCTGAAACTGTCCACCTTCGCCTGCTGCACGTCGACTAGCAACTGCTCCGGCGTCTGGGGGGGCAGCGCCGGGTCGGCTGTCGCGGTGAGCGCGATGAGGCTCGTGCCACCCACCACGCCGACGACGACGGCAGGGACGAGCCAGCGCAGGGCTGGGCGCGATTGGAAGATCCGCATGGGGTTCATTCTGGCTCGCAGGCGCTGTGAGAACGCTGAGTGGCGTTTGGATTCGACCCGGGGCGGATAGAGCACGATCAAGGTGTTGCGCAGCGCGCGTTGTCAGTGACACCCAGGCTTCGCAGGTCATGCCGCTGGCCTGCGAAGCTGCGCACGCTCTTGAGGTCTGCTCGCGACCGCCGGGCATTTTACCGGTTCGAGTCCCGAGAGCCGGGGGAACGGATGATCAGAGCAAGCCGGCCTTCCTCACGCTTTCTGGAACCGGCTTTCTGGGAACTGGCTTTCTGGGAACTGGTCTTCCGGGACACTCGCGGACGGTCGTCGGGCCGCTGGTACTCCTTGGAGATGCTGGACACTGGCTCAATGCGATTGCTGCTGGTCGACGACGAGGAACGGATGGTCGAGGCGCTGCGCCGCGGCCTGGTCGCCGACGGCTTCGCCGTCGAGGTGGCCCATACCGGACCCGATGGCCTGCGGCAGGCCAGCTTCGGCGACTTCGACGGCGTGGTGCTGGACGTGATGCTGCCGGGCATGTCGGGGTTCGAGATCGTTCGTCGGCTGCGCGCACAGGAGAACTGGGTGCCGGTGCTGATGCTGTCGGCCAAGGACGGCGAGTACGACCAGGCCGACGCGCTGGACGACGGCGCCGATGACTACCTGACCAAGCCCTTCTCCTACGTCGTGCTGCTCGCTCGGATACGGGCCCTGCTGCGTCGCGGCGTCGTGGCGCGGCCGGCGGTACTGCGTGTGGGTGAGATCTCGCTGGATCCGGCCCGGCACGAGGTGACGGTCGCCGGCCGGCACGCCTCGCTCACCCAACGGGAGTTCGTGCTGCTCGAGTATCTGATGCGCAACCCGGCTCGGGTGATCAGCAAGGCCGAACTGCTGGATCACGTCTGGGACAACGCAACGGGAGTCGCCGCCAACGCGGTCGAGGTGTACGTCGGCTACCTGCGCCGGAAGGTGGGTGCCGAGCGGTTGCTGACCGTTCGCGGCGCCGGCTATCGCCTCGCGGACGCCTGATCCCGTCAGCGGGGTGTACCAGGTGATTGCTGTGGAATCGGTGCTCTCGGGGCTCGCGGTGCTCTCGGTGCTCTCGGGGCTCGCGGGGCTCGCGGGGCTCGCGGCGAGCTGGGCGATGTGGGCGACGTGCGAGGGCTGAGTCTTCGCTGGCGGCTGATGACCATCGGGGTGGTTGGCATGCTCATCGGTCTGACCGGGGCCGCGTTCGTCCTCTATGCCACCTTGGCGTACGCCGTGAACCGCACGCTGGACAACGAGGCGTCGGCGGCGGCCCGCGACGTGGCAGCGATGGTCGACCAGCGGCGGTTGCCGAATCCGGTTCCGGTCAGCGGTGCCCAGGTGATCCAGGTCGTCGACTCTCAGGGTCGATTGGTCAGTGGTTCGGCGACGGCGGACAAGCTGACCCCGCTGCTGCGCCCGGCCGAGCTGCGGCGTGCGCTTGACGGCGGGACGGTGATCGTGCCGGGAGCACGGGCCGGCGTGGCCGGGCCACTTCGAGTTCGCGCGATCTCGGCCGGTCCCGCGGGCGACCCTGTCAGCGTGATCGTGGCCGTCCAGGTCGGAGACGTGCTGACGAGCCAGTTGGTGCTTCGGACCTTCCTGATGATCGCCATTCCGGTGCTGGTCGCCGTGCTCGCCCTGATCGCCTGGCGCGTGATCGGCTGGACGCTTCGGCCCGTCGAGCAACTGCGGCGCGGAGCAGAACGGATCGGGGCGGCTCAAGTCGAGGGTCAGGTCGAGACCCATCAGGTCGGCGGGTACTCCCCAGCGAGGCCGGTCGAACGTCTCGGGTCAACGGTGGACCAGCGACTCCCGGTGCCACCAGCCCGCGACGAGATCCAGGCGCTCGCGCTCACCCTCAACGACATGCTCGATCGGCTCGCTGCGGCTCGTGCCCGGCAGCGATCCTTCGTCGCCGATGCCGCCCACGAGCTGCGCAGCCCGCTGGCGAGTATGCGTACGCAACTGGAGATCGCGCAGCGGCTCGGTGAGGCGGGGGAGCTGTCGACGGACCTGCTAGCCGACGTCGACCGGCTCACGAGACTGGTGGAGGACCTGCTGCTGCTCGCCCGGGCCGATGCCGATGCCCCGCCGCCCGCCAGAATCGATCACATCTTCGCAGCCGAGCTGGTGTCTGAGATCGCGGCCGGCTATGCCGACGCACCGATCGTGGTCCGGACCGCGGTTCTCGCCGATGGCGCCGAGGCCGCGGCATCGTCCGGCGAGCTGCGGCGGGCGGTGACCAATCTCGTAGACAACGCGCTTCGCCACGCCAGGACCACCGTCGAGCTGTCGGTATCCGTGGCCGATGATCAGTTGGTCATCGCGGTTACCGACGACGGTCCGGGAATCCCCGTGGCGCAGCGGGAGCGGGTCTTCGATCGGTTCACCCGCCTGGACGACGCTCGGGATCGAGACGCCGGCGGCACCGGGCTCGGACTGGCCATCGTTCGCGAGCTCGTCCGGCGGGCCGGCGGCACCGTGGATTTCGGGTCCGATCCGGACGTCTCCCGGGCAGAGATCCGGCTGCCCCTTGCTTCTCGGCCCTCCTAGGTGGCTGGTGTCGAACGGGCCTTCCCGGTGTTTGCCGTG
>JBBSQJ010000075.1:0-18127 GCA_038257965.1 Propionibacteriales bacterium | reverse complement strand
GATGTGGGCGACGACGTCGCGCACCCGCCAGTCCACACACAGCGTCGGTGCGTCCCACTGCTGCCGGGTCAGACCGACCAGGAAATTGGCCAGGTCCGTGCGCTCGGCCCGCGACAAATCGAGGAGACCCTGGCTGGATGTCGTGGTAGTCATCTACTCTCCGCCTTTCACCAAGTCCGCGTAGCGAGTGAGGTACAGCGGCCACCCCGCGTCCCCTTCGACTCCCTTGCGCACCGCCGGCCAGCCAGGACCGTGTCGATCGAGGTGACGGTGCTCCAGCTCGACCCGGGTGCGCCGGGGTCCTTCGGCAACGAAACGGACCTCGACCTCGCTGGTGAGCTCCGGGTTCGGTTCGACTTGCCACTGCGGACCGATGTCCCAGCTGAACAGGACCCTGACGGGCGGCTCGTAGGCCAGGACCCGAGCCCAGCGGCACTCCGTGCCATCACCGGCCCGGTCGTAGATGTGTCCGCCCACCCGGCCCTCGAAGACGGTCTCGACGATCGGCGCGCTCAACAGGTTGTGTTCGGCGGGCTTGAAGTCGCCGAACTGGTTGACGAAGACCGCGAAGGCCTGCTGCACCGGCACCTCGACGACGATCTGCTTCCGTACGACCTGCTCCGTGTCCTGCGTCATAAGTCCCCCTCGTTCTCGCCGGTGCGGTCCACCACGGCTTGATAGCCGGTCAGCGCTCGGTCCCAGAAGGTGTCGAGCTGGTCTCGCAATGCCGCGAGCGCCACGGGATTCAATCGGTAGATCCGGCGAGTACCGGCTGCGCGTTCACTGACCAGGCCGGAGTCCTTCAGAACCTTCAGGTGCTGCGACACCGCCGGTCGGCTGATCGGCAGGTCGGCGGCGAGCTCGCCCACCGATCGCGGCTGACCGGCCAACAACACGACGATCGAACGTCTGGTGGGATCGCTCAACAGCCCGAAGGCCCCTCCTGCTTGGTAAGTATTCACGAACCGTAAGTTACTACTTACGGATTCGCGCGTCAACACATCGCCCTCGACGCGGTCAGCCCGGCGCCGCACCGGCCCCGCGTCCGCCGATGTCTGGTCACCCCGCAGCCCGGAACATCCGCCGAGGCGGTGCTGCGTGGAAGGCGTCGACCGGCCGGCGGGCCCCGACGTCGAGGAAGTGGCGCGCCACCGCCGCCGCCGCGGGTATCGTCTCAGCCGGCGCGGTGTACTCGCAGATCGGTGTGCCGTAGATGAGCTGGAACTCGGTGGGAACGTCTCGCGCCCAGGCCCGCAAGGCGTGCGCCAGGCGGTGCCAGTTCGCGGCCGGCGCGGAGATCTCGACGCGACTCAACGCGCGGTCGAGGTGCTGATAGCTCTCGAGGATCATCGCAGTCAACAGTGCGTCCCGGGTCGGGAAGTGCCGGTGATTCCCATCCGGGGGCCGCCAGGGCAGCGGCCTTCGCCTCCGCCAGGCGGGTGGTCGCACACATGTGCGGGGCACTGGGACTGGCCGCCTTCCCTCGGCTGATGCTGAGGCTGGCCGACCTCGACCGATCCGTCGCGGCACGATGGGGCCGAGGCGCCGGGCTGGTCGGCGCCGTCCTCGTGTTGCCCTACTTCGGCGCCGAGAGCCTCGGATTGCACGCGATCGGGATCGCGGCCCGAGACAACGACCTGCGCTTGCTCGATGTGGTTGACCAGGTTCGCTACCAACCGCCCGACTCGGCGAGTGTCGCTTGACGCGGCCGGCGTGCGTCACCGGTGCAGACCGCGTCCCGCCCGTCGCCGACGGGCGACCAGCAACAACGCACCGCCGCCGAGCAGCAGCACGGCACCGAGCACGATGGTGCCCAGGCCGACGTCCGCGCCGGTGGAGGCCAGGTTTCCAGCCGAGACCGACGTCGCGCTGGACGATGGGGGCGCAGTCGGCGGTACAGTCGACGGGGGCGCGGTCGGCGACTGGGTCTCGGCAGGGCCGACCTGCACCTGGACGATCGTCGGCCCGCCCTTTCCGCCGTCCTTGTCGGTCGCGGTGAACGATGCGTTGACCGTTCCCTCGGCGGTGTAGACGTGCGTCACCCGCGGGTCGGCGGGCCCGGTCACCGTCTCGACCGCAGACCCGTCACCCCAGTCGACGGTGTAGGTGAACTGCGCGGCCAGATCCGCCGAGGACGGGTCGTCGGCGCCGACCTTGACGGTGAACGGGACACCCACGGTCGCGGTCAGGTCACCGGTGATCACCGCGGTCGGCGCGGTGTTGGTCACGGTGAGCGTGGTCGCGGTCGCGGAGATCGTGGTCGCGCCGTCGACGACCTCGACCGTGACGTTGTAGCTGGCCGGGCCGTCGTCGATCCCGAGCGCCTCCAGGTCGGACCAGCTCAGCGTCGGCGAGGGACCGGAGGCGTCGCCGAATGCGTTGTCGCCGTTGACGTCCCACTCATACGTCAGATCCGGCGACGACGCCGAGGCATCCAGGTCGAGACTCCCGCCCTCGGCCACGGTGTAGGGGCCACCGGCGTCCGCGATGAGTCTCACCTCATGCGGGATGGCCGGACTCACGCTCCCGTCGTAGGAGTCGCTTCCGCTGTACTCGGCCACGACCGTGTGGTCGCCGGCGGCCAGCGTCGAGGTCGTGTACGTCGCCAGCCCCGAGGAGTTCACCGCCGCCGCGGCCTCGACGACAGTGCCGTCGATGCTGAAGGCCACCGTTCCGGCGCCGACCGGGCCGCCTTCGGAGGTGACGGCCGCGGTGAACGTCACGTCCTCACCAAGCGGGGACGACCCCGCAGGAGTGTCGCTCAGCTCAGTGGTGGTCTCAACCTTGTCGACGACCTGGACGACACTGCCCGAGCTAGTGGCGACGTCCGTCGTGCCCGCGTAGGTCGCGGTGATCGTGTGTGAGCCCACCAACAGCACGTCTGTCGAACACGTGGCGGCGCCCCCCGGCTGAACAGCGGCACCCGCACACAGCGGCGTCCCACCGTCGCTGAAGTCCACGGTCCCGGACGTCAACGGAGTCCCTCCCGAGCTCACCGTCGCGGTGAACGTCACCGACTCGCCGAAGGTGGACGGATTGGGGCTCGACGTGACGGTCGTGACGCTGGCCAGCGGGTCGACCACCTGGTCGAGGCCGGGTGAGGTCGAAGCCGTGTACTCGGTGGTTCCGGAGAACGTCGCGATGATCGTGTGCGTTCCCACGGTGAGTCCCGCCGTGGAGAACGTCGCCGTGCCGTCGGCGGCGAGGGCCACCGCGCCACCCAATGGGGTCGCGCCGTCACTGAACTGCACCGAGCCGCCAGTGACCGGGCCACCGCCGGAGGCGACGGTCGCGGTGAACGTCACCGTGTCGCCCACGATCGACGGGTTCGCATCGGAGGTCAGCCCGGTGGTCGTCGCCAGTGCGTCAACCGCCTGGTCGAGCTCGGCGGAGCTCTGCGCGAGGTCATCGGTCCCGGAGTACGTCGCCGTGATCGGATGCGTGCCGACACTCAGCGCAGCCGTCGTGTACGTCGCGGTCCCGTCGGCCGCGAGTGTCACCAGTGCCCCGAGATCGGTCCCGTCGTCGCTGAACTGCACGGAACCAGGGGTTGCCGGGTCGCCCCCCGACGTGACGGTCGCGGTAAGGGTCACCGGGTCGCCGAAACGGGAGGGATTGCGGTCGGAGACAAGACTCGTCGTGGTCAGGAGCTTGTCGACCACCTGGTCGAGGTCGTCGCTGCTGGTCGCCAGCTCCGCGGTGCCGCCGTACGACGCCCGGATGGCGTGCGTTCCCGCCGCCAGCGCCGACGTCGGGTAGCTGGCCGTACCGTCCGCGGCGACCGGCACGGCGGCGCCGAGGTCGGTCCCGCCATCACTGAACTGCACCGATCCCGTGGTGACGCGATCCCCGCCCGACGTCACGGTGGCGGTGAAGGTGACGGCCGCACCGACGTCGGAAGGGTTCGAGGCGGAGGTGAGCACGGTCGCTGTGGCCGCCTTGTCGACGACCTGGGTCGCGGTCCCCGAACTGTCCGCCAGGTCACCGGCACCGCTGAAGCTCGCCTCGATCGCATGTGACCCGACCGACAGCGTCGATGTCGTGACCGTCGCCTTGCCGTCGTTGCCGACGGCCACCGGGCCGCCGATGGCCGATCCGCCGTCGGTGAACTGGACCGAGCCCTGATCGACTGGGTCGCCGTCGCCGGTCACCGTTGCGGTCAGCGTCACCGGCTGGCCGAACGTCGACGGATTGGGGGTGGTGGTCAGTGTCGTCGTCGTCGGAACCTGAGAGGTGATGGTGAGGCACCAACCGCCCGCGATCGAGCCCGAGTCGCCCGACGCGTCGTCGTTGACCCACAGACTCCAGGTGCCGTTCCCGCTGGCCCCGTCGAACGTCGACAACGCGGTGGCCGACGTCGGAGTGGGCGCCGGCGGCGGCATCGCGTCCCTCGACCCGTCGTCGTCGTTGGTCGGACGGAACGTGCCACTCACGATCGGGCTCGGCACGGTGTTCGCCGCCGCGTCGTCGAACGTCAGATCGGCGTTGCTGACGGAGTTCAGGTTTCCACCGACATCGCTGAGCAGGAAGAGGTTCTTGGCCGGTGCCGGACCGGACAGCAACACGTCCAGGTCGATGGGCGCGGTGTGCGTCAGACCCTTGATCGTGGCGGTGACCTTGGTGACCTGACCAGCCTGTCCGGACACCATGATGTTCGACGGATACGGCTGCGCGGCCCCCAGGGCCGGGACGGTCAATATGCCGGTGTTGCAGAACGTGTTGCCGGTCACCACAGTGGCGTTGTCGACCCGCTGGCTGACGGTGCCGTTGCTGGACAGGAATCCGGTGGCGCCGCTGTAGGTCGCCCGGATGGCATGGGTCCCCTCGCTCAGCGCCGACGTCGTGAACCTGGACACACCAGTCCCGTTGAGAGTCACCGCGGAGCCCAGGTTGGTCCCATTCTCGCTGAACTGCACCGAACCGCTGGTCACCGCCGAGCCACCCGCCCGCACTGTGGCCGTGAAGGTCACCGGATCACCGGTGGTCGACGTCGCATCCGAGGAAGTCACCGTCGTCGTGGTCGCGGTCGCCGCCACCTCGGTCGTGACGATCAAGCTCCAGCCGCCGGCCATCGTACCGGTGTCACCGGAGGTGTCGTCGACGACGTACAGGTCCCAGGTGCCGTTCGCGCTGATCCCGGTGAAGGCCCCGGCCAGGGTGGTCTGCGTCGACGGCTTCGGCGCGCTCCCGGGGAAGGTGTCGCCGCCCACGATGTCGATGTTGGTGGGTTTGTAGGTTCCGCTCGGCACGTTCACCTGTGCCGGCACCGGACCGTCGGCGGCATCGGAGAACGTGAAATCCGCGTTGCTCGTGGTCACCAACTGGTTCGGGTCACCGACGTCGGACAAGACGACGAGATTCTGCCCCGACGGGGCGACCACCATCGCGTCGATGTCGCTGAGCGCACCGTGGGACAGTCCGTGAAAGGCCACCTTGACGCTGGTGACCAGGCCAGTCATCCCGGCGACGGTGATGGGCGACGGATACGGACTGGCCGGACCCATCTGATCGGCCGATCCGGTCGCCGGGATGGCGATGGATGCGGTGTTGCTGAACGTCGACGGGCCGTCGGCCACCGCGGTCGGGGCACCGATGACGACCCAGCCGAGCGCCAGCAGAGTGCTGGTCAGTGCGGCGAGAAGACGGCGCCGTCGACGGATCGGCTCGCTCACGTCGGACGTCGTCATGCCATGTTCCCTCCACGGAGCCGCCTCGGTCGGGAGACATCAGGGGGACTGGCGCACGCTCCGTCGTCACGGCACACTATGTCGAGTTCCGGGAGAAATGGCCAGACCTGACGGCGGGTCATTTCGCACCGCGACACCCCATCCCCTACTCCATCGCAGGAGGCACGTCGTGGACCCGTTCGTCGGTGAGCTCCGCTTGTTCGGTTTCAACTTCGCCCCGCGCGGCTGGGCGCTGTGTCAGGGCCAGCTGCTTCCCATCGCCCAGAACACCGCGCTGTTCTCCCTGCTCGGCACGACGTACGGCGGCAACGGCCAGACGACGTTCGCTCTGCCGGACCTGCGCGGCCGGGCACCGATCGGCTTCGGACAGGGCCCGGGTCTGTCGGATCGGGTCCAGGGCCAATGGGTCGGTGCGGAACAGGTGACCCTGGTCGGGGCCCAGCTGCCGCCCCACAACCACACCGTCGGGGCATCGTCGGCGGCGACCGGCAAGAGCCCGGCCGGATCGTACCCGGCGTTCACCACCGGCGCGTCGTCCTACGGCGGCACCGCCGATCTCCAGATGAGCCCGACGATGGTCGGCGGTGGCGGCGGCAGCCAGCCGCACGGCAACATGTCCCCGGCCCTGGTGCTGAACTGGTGCATCGCGCTGGAGGGTATCTTCCCGTCGCGCTCCTGACCAAGCCGCACAGACTTGTCAGAACCTCAACGCGCCATAGCCAGCTGAGATTCTGACAAGTCGGGGGTCAGCGGGTCAGAAGGCGGCGATCCGCTCGGCGAGGCGCCGTTTGAGCTCCCAGGGCGCGAACGCGCTGCGGGCCGCGTTGAGTGCCAGCCGGCGACAGTCCTCCACGCCGTAGTCGAACGTGTCGGCGACCAGACCGAACTCGCGACTCAACGTGGTGCCGCTCATCAGCTGGTTGTCGCAGTTCAGCGTGACCCGGAACCCGAGAGCATCCAGCCGGGGCAGCGGGTGGTCGGCGAGCGAGGCGACCGCCGAGGTCTGCACGTTCGACGACGGGCACATCTCGAGCGCGATCTGTTGATCGCGGACGTACCCGGCGAAGTCGCCGACGACCTCGTTGCCGTCGGCGCCGGTGATCACGTCGTCCATGATCGCGACTCCATGGCCGATCCGGTTGGCTCCACACAGATTGACCGCGCCCCGGATCGAGTCGATGCCGTCGGCCTCGCCCGCGTGGATGGTGTAGAAGGCGCTGGCGCGGCGCAGCAGCTGGAACGAGTCGAGGAACCGTTCCGGCGCGAAACCCTTCTCTGCACCGGCGATGTCGAAACCGGCGACCCCGTCTCGGCGGTAGCGCAGGGCCAGCTCCGCGATGTCGGTCGTCGGCTCCGGCACGTGCCGCATGGCGGTCACCAGCTGGCGTACGACGATGTCCTGCCCGCGTGCGGCGGCTGCGATCATCCCTTCGGACAGCCCGTCGCGGACGGCCTCCACGGCTTGGGCCGTCGTCAGACCGGCGCCGGTGTGCTGCTGGGGCGCCCAACGGGCCTCACCGTAGACGACCCCGTCAGCGGCCAGATCCTCGACGAACTCCCGAGCCACCCGGCGTAGGTCCGGCTCGCGCTGCATGACTGCGATCGTGTGGTCGAAGGTCACCAGATAGTCGACGAGCGACCCGGAGTTGCACGAGTCGACGAACCAGGTCCGCAACGTCTCGGGATCCGTCGCCGGCAGCGCGTGCCCGATCTCGTCGGCGATCTCCAGGATCGTCGCGGGCCGCACTCCCCCGTCGAGATGGTCGTGCAAGGAGACCTTCGGCAGGGCGCGCAGCAGGTCAGCGTCGACACTCACGAAGGACCATCCTGCACATCGCGGAACCGGCTCAGCTGGTCGGGTCCGAACGCCATCGGCAGCACGTCGGCCATGGTCCGGACGCCCTCGGGGGTGTCGACCAGCAGCTCCGCCCCCCCGTGCTCCCACAGCAGTTGCCGGCATCGACCGCACGGCATGAGCACCGCTCCGGCGCCGTCGACGCACGCGAACGCGATCAACCGGCCACCTCCGCCCGCATGCAGGGTCGAGACCAGGCCGCACTCGGCACACAACGTCACCCCGTACGAGGCATTCTCGACGTTGCAGCCCACCACGATCCTGCCGTCCTCGGTCAGCGCGGCGGCACCGACGGGATAGTTCGAGTACGGCGAGTATGCGTTGGTCGAGACGTCGCGGGCCGCGGCGCGAAGCTCTTCCCAGTCGATCCGGGCCACGATCTAGCGCCTCCAGATCGTCGGGAGTGCGCCCCGAGCCTGTCGAAAAGCACCGACCAGCCGATGCAGTTCCAGTCGATCAGGGCTTTCCGGTCGATCAGGGCTTTTCGGTCGATCCGGGCCCTTCAGTCGATCAGGGCTTTTCAAACGGAACTCCATCCGCAGCGGGTGCCCGGACTCTGCCCACCAGACCGGCAACGGCGATGATCGTGGCGACATAGGGCAGGATCAGCAGGAACTGGCTCGGCATCGGCGTGCTCAGGGTCTGCAGCTGGGACGCCATCTGCGTGACGAAGCCGAAGAACAGCGCCATCACCGCCGCGTACACGGGGTGCCAGCGACCCATGATCAGCGCGGCCAGTGCGATGAACCCGTTCCCGACGGTGAGCTCCTTGGAGAACGAGCCGGTGGAGGCGAGGGTGAAGTAGGCGCCGCCCAGACCGGCGAACACACCGCCGGCGAGCACCGCGGACCAGCGCATCGCCCGCACGCTGATCCCGACCGTGTCGGCAGCCTCCGGGTGCTCGCCGACGGAGCGGATCCGCAGCCCCCAGATGCTCTTGAACAAGATCAGCCAGACCACGAGCACCGAGATCGCCGCGAGATACGCCAGGATCGTCTGCTCGAACAGCACCCGGCCGAAGAACGGGATCTCGCTCAGCCCGGGGATGGAGATCGTCTGCAGCACCGGAGCGGCGTTGTACCTGTCTGCGGCCGGTTGCACCAACTGGTCGAACAAGAAGCCGGTGATGCCCACGGCCAGGAGGTTGAGCACCACCCCGAGCACGACCTGGTTGACCAGGTACGTGATCGCGAACAACGCCAACAAGGCCGCCATCGCCACCCCGGCGAGCACGGCCGCGATCAACGCCGCCGCGACGGACTGGGTGATGCTGCCGACGATCGCCGCGGCGAACGCGGCCGTCAGGAACTGGCCCTCGATCGACACGTTCACCACACCGGACCGCTCACACAACACACCGCACAGCGCGCCGAGAACGAGCGGTGTCGCCAGGGACAGCGTGCCTGCGAACTGGTTGGCCACCGGGAACGGCAGGTCGCGCCCGGCGGCGGCCCAGGTGAGAAAGCCGATCACCACGGCCAGTCCGGCGATGATCGCGGCGACCACCGGCCACCAGCGTCTCATTCGCCCCGACAGGAAGGCCGCGCCACAGACCAGGCACAAGACGGCGCAGATCGCGACGGTCGGCAGGCCCGGCACGGAGACGGTCGGCAGTTGGACCGGGTCGAACGCGTCGGACAGGGCGAACCGGGCCGCCCCGCCGGTGGATATTAGCAGGACCAGCAGCAAGACACCGACGATGACGATGAGGATTCCGGTCGAGCGGCGCTGGCGGCGCTTCTCTCGCGACTCGACATAGGTCGAGCGCGCGGCAGTCATCGTCGCGTCGATGGCGTTCGTTCCGCCCTCGGCGGGTGTGGTCGGGGCGCTCATCCCAGGCCACCCTCCATCGCCGGGACCGTCGTGCTGGGCTGGGCCTTGCTGGCCTTGAGGAACGGCACCAGCGTCGAGACCAGGGCCGGTGCGGCGACGAACAGCACGATCAGGGCCTGCAGCGCGGTGGTCAGGGTGAGCGGAGTCTGCGCCTCGCTCTGCATGGCCAGGCCACCGGCGTGCAGCCCGCCGAACAACAACCCGGCCAGCACGATGCCGAACGGTTTGGACCTTCCCAACAGCGCGACGGTGATCGCGTCGAAACCGATCGAGCCGACCAGGCCGAGCGACAGCGGCACGGGCGTGCCGTTGACACTCGGGGCCAGCGCGGCCTGCACCCCGGCGAGTCCGGCGAGCCCGCCGGCTATCAGCATGGTGATCACGGTCGTGCGGGCGACGCTCATGCCCGCGGTCGCCGCGGCGTGCGGGTTGGCGCCGACCGCACGAATCGCGAAGCCGGTGGTGGATCGCTCCAGCAGCCACCAACAACCGACCGCGGCCAAGATGGCCAGCAGGAAGCCGACATGGAGCCGGGAGCCTTCGAGACGCGCCAGCGTGGCGTTCCAGTCCACGATCGGTGAGATCGGGTCCGTACGGCCCGGGCGCTGGAAGGCCGTGGTGGTCAGCAGGTAGGCGAGCAGCCCGGCAGCCACGTAGTTCAGCATGATCGTGACGATCACCTCGTGTGCGCCGGTCTTGGCCTTCAGCCAACCGGCGATGCCTCCCCACAAGGCCCCGCCCACGATGCCGGCCGCGATGGCGAGGCCCGCATGGAGGACGGGCGGCAGGTGGAACGTGAACCCGACGTACGCGGCGAGGATCGCTCCCCAGATCGCCTGCCCCTGAGCGCCGATGTTGAACAGCCCGGCCCGGAAGGCGACCCCCACACCCAGTCCGGCGCAGATCAGTGGTGCTGCTTGGGCGGTGGTCTCGGTGATCGGTCCCCAGCCACCGACCGCTCCCTTGATCAGTGCTGCGTAAGCCGTGGAGACCTTTTCCCAGGCCGCATTCAGGGCATCGCCGGGGCGGGCGAAGAAGTAGGAGAACGTCGACCGCACCTGCGTATCGGAGATGATCATCAAGATCGCGCCGACCAGGAACGCCAGCACGAACGCGGCGATCGTGGTGGCCACGTCCTGCCACAGGCGTCGCGAGGACCAGCGTTCACGCACCATGGCGCCGTAGGAAGGCTTGCCGGGTTGAGCACTGTCGGGCTGGACGGGGGCGTTCTGCACCCCGTCGGATCCGGCCCCGTCGGATCCGGCGCGGTTCGGCGGCTGGTTGCGTTCGCTCACCGCGCACCCTCCCCCGGCCGACTGTCGTCGCCCTCGCTGCGTTCGCGGGCAGCCTCGAGCTCGGCGGCTTCTTCCTCGGCGGCCGACGTCGTCGAGGCTGCGGCCAGCGCTTCGTCGGTGGGCACTCCGGCCATCATCAGACCGAGCACCTCGCGTGAGGTGTCCGGACCGACGATGCCGACCACCTTGCCCCGGTACATGACCGCGATCCGGTCGGCGAGCGCGGAGACCTCGTCGAGTTCGGTGGAGACGATCATGACAGCGGTGCCCCGGTCGCGTTCGGCGACCAGACGTTGGTGCAGGAACTCGATGGCTCCGACGTCGACGCCGCGGGTGGGTTGACTGGCGATCAGCAGCGACAGCGGCCGGGACAGTTCCCTGGCCAGCACGACCTTCTGCTGATTGCCGCCCGACAGCGAGGAGACCGGGGTGTCGATCGACTGGGTGCGGATGTCGAACTCGTCGACCAGCCGCACAGCGGTGGAGCGCACGGTTCGCAGATCAAGGGCGATGCCCTTGGAGAACGGCTTCTCGTCGAACGTGTTCAGCACCAGGTTCTCCGCGACGCTGAAGCTGCCGACGAAGCCGTCGTGGCTGCGATCCTCAGGGACGAAGCCGAGGCCGGCGTCGATGGTCTGCTTCGGGGAGGCGTCGGTGATCAGCTTGCCGTCCAGTCGCACTTCACCGCTGGTGACCGCGGTGACGCCGAGCAGCGCCTCGGCGAGCTCGGTCTGACCGTTGCCCTGGACGCCGGCGATGCAGAGACTCTCACCGCCGCGCACGTCGAGGTCGATGTCGTCCACGACGATGGCACCGCTCGGACCGGCCACCGAGACCCCGTGCAGCTCCAGCCGGGCTTGATCGGAGGTCTGCGGCGCCGCCTTGGACACGGTCAGACTCACGGCCCGGCCGACCATCAACTCGGCCAGGTCCGCTTCTGAGTCGGTCGGGTGGGCGGTGCCGACCACCATGCCGCGTCGGATGACGGTGATCTTGTCCGCGATGGCGCGGACCTCGCGCAGCTTGTGGGTGATGAAGACGATGGCCCTGCCCTCGTCGCGTAGCGAGCGCATGACCGCGATCAGTTCGTCGATCTCTTGCGGGGTCAGCACGGCCGTCGGCTCGTCGAAGATCAGATAGGTGGCGTCGTTGGCCAGGGCCTTCAAGATCTCGACCCGCTGCTGGATGCCGACCGGAAGATCCTCCACGATGGTGTCCGGGTCGACCGCGAGGTTGTAGCGATCACTGAGCTCGCGGACCAGCGTTCGCGCCGAGCGCATGTCGAGCACCCCTGCACTACCGGGCTCGCGACCGAGCACCATGTTCTCGGCCACGCTGAACACGTCGACCAGCATGAAGTGCTGGTGCACCATGCCGATCCCGGCGGCCATGGCCTCCTTGGGGCTGCGGGAGACGTGCGGGCGACCATCGATGGTGATGCTGCCCTCGTCCGGCTGGAGCAGGCCGTACAGCACGTTCATCAGCGTCGACTTGCCCGCGCCGTTCTCTCCCAGCAGGCAGTGGATCTCCCCCGGCAGGATGTCCAGATCGATGCGGTCGTTGGCGACCAGCGATCCGAACCTCTTGGTGATGCCTCGCAATCGCAGCCCCGAGTGGTCGGCACCGGCGGGCGCCGCCTCCGCCTCGACCTCAACCGTCACCGCTAGATCCTCTCACCGTACTCTCCGGCTCGCGCCCGCTACGCGCCTTCCAGACTCTGCCTTGCTCCATCACCCGCAGCCGCGGGTATGCACCTGCTGCCGCAACCCGGGCATGGCTGCTCGATCAGTCGCAAAGCAGAGCCCGGCGCTCCGCTACCCGACGCTCGCCGGCTGGTCTTGCGGCTCGCGCCCGCAACGCGCCTCGAGACGCTGACTTGCTCACTCACTCACAGCCATCACTCCGCAACTACCGCAAGTTGGCCAGGGCTGTTCGTTTGGTCGCAAGCGCCGGCGCTGTCAGCTGGTGGGCTGGGACTTCGAGGTGATCTTGATCGTGCCGGACTCGATGTCGGACTTGATCTTGTCGAGCTCGGACTTGAGATCCGCCGGGACCTTCGAGTCGAAGTCATGGAACGGAGCCAGTCCGGTTCCGTTGTTCTCCAAGGTGCCGACGAACGGCTCGTTGGAGAAGCTGCCGTCCTGCGCGGCCTTGATCGTGTCCAGCACGGCCACGTCCATGGCCTTGTAGACGCTGCTGATGATCTGCGGGCAGTAGGTGGAGGCGCTGACGCAGCCGTCGGTATCCACCCAGATGGCGTTGACCTTGCCGTTGCTGGACTTGGCCGCCTGCAGCGCGCCGACGCCGGCGGGGCCGGCGACCGGGAGGATGATGTCGGCGCCCTGGCTGATCAGGCCCTGAGCAACTCGCTGGCCGCCCTTGGGGTCTTCGAAGTCTCCGGTGAACTGCCCGTCCTGCTTGGCCGCATCCCAGCCCAGCACCGAAACGGACTTGCCCTTCTGCTGGTTGTAGTAATCCACACCCTGGGCGAAGCCGTCCATGAAGATGGTCACGGTCGGGATCTTGGCCCCGCCGAACGTGCCGACCTTGCCGGTCTGGCTCATCCCGGCGGCCAGGTAGCCAGCCATGAAGCTGGACTCGGCGGTGTTGAAGACCAGCGGCTTGAGGTTCTTCACCGCCGGAAACTTCTCGGGATCGTTGTAGTCGACGATCGCGAAATCGATGTCCGGATTCTTCTTGGCCGCGGCCAACGTGGCGTCACCGAGCAGGAACCCGACCGTGACGATGGAGTTGCACTTCGCGTCCACCATCGACTGGATGTTCTTGGCGTAGTCGGCGTTCGCCGAGGACTCCACCTGGCCGGTCTGGACGCCGAGTTGCTCCTTGGCGTCGGTCAGACCCTTGTAAGAGGTCTGGTTGAACGACTTGTCGTCGAATCCGCCGGAGTCCGACACCATGCAGGCCTTGAAGTCGGAAGCACTGGGGGCGCTGCTCGGGGCCGCGCTGGCGGCCGGGCTATCGGTCGTGCTGCCGGGTGGCTGCGCACAACTGGCCAACGTCAGAGCGAGCGCGCTGAGCACCCCCGCCGCGAGAGAGAGCTTCTTCACATCGTCCTCCTCGACTACTTCGGTGTTTTTTTCGGTCAGGGCCGCTTCCAACGGTGCTTTCTGTCCCGCGACCATGTGGAACTCTAGCCCGCCCCACGCCGCTCGCGTGGGTCGCAGGCACATCTTTTCCGCCGAAGAGTGGGCACCTACGACCGCGACACGCCGGTGAAATCTGTCACAGGCGCCCACTTTCCCAAGCGGGAGGCGCGTGGCGCAGCCTCAGTCGCGGGTGCCGACGGAGGTCGCGAGTTCGGTCAGGACCTTGATGCCCACCCCGATGCACGCCTCGTCCACGTTGAACGCGGCCTGGTGGATGTCGGGCGCGATCCGGGCACCGACCGGGCGGACCCCGAGTCGGGCCAGGGCGCCCGGAACCTGTTGCAGCATCCAGGAGAAGTCCTCACCACCCAGCGACTGCTCGGTCGTCGTGACGCTGCCGCGCCCGAGGATGGCCCTCGCGGCGGAACTGAAGCGCTCGACGCCGCGCGCATGGTTGATGGCCGGTGGCACGCCCGCGGTGATGGAGACCTGGATGCCGACGCCGTACGGTGCGACGACCTGCGTGGCGAGCGAGGCCAGGATCTGTTGGGCGTCGCGCCAGCCCTGCACGCTGAGGGCACGCAGGGTGCCCTCGATCTCGCCACTGGCCGGGATCGCGTTGGCCACCCCACCCGCTCGGATCCGCCCCCAGACCAGCGAGACTCCGCTACGCGGATCGACCCGCCGGGTGAGCAGCAGCGGCATCGTGGTGGCGAGCGCGCCCAGTGCCCCGACCAGGTCGCCGGTCAGGTGCGGCCGCGACGTGTGGCCGCCGGCGCTGGTGAGTTTGATCGAGACGCTGTCCACCGCAGACGTGATGGCTCCGGTGCGAAGCGCGATCCGACCGACCTCGGTACGCGGATCGCAGTGGATGGCGTAGACCTCGGACAGCCCCTCCAGCGCACCGCCGTCGATCGCGTCCAGCGCACCGCCGGGACTGAGCTCTTCCGCCGGCTGGAAGATCAGCCGCACACCCTGATCCAGCATTCCCTCTTCCCGTAGCTCCGCCAGGATCAGCCCGACGCCGAGCACAACGGCGGCGTGTACGTCGTGACCACACGCGTGACACATCCCGGGATACACCGAACGGTAGGTGACGTCGTTCGCCTCCTGGATGGGCAACGCGTCGATGTCGGCCCGGAGCCCCACCGTGGGTGCGTCGTCGCTACCGCTCGGGAGGATGTCGCACAGGGCTCCGGTGCCGACGTCGAGCACCTTCGGTGACAGTCCGGCGACCGACAGCGTGTCCATGATCGTCCGGGTGGTCCGGTGCTCGGCGTTTCCGATCTCGGGATGCGCGTGGATGTCGCGACGGAGGGCCACCAGACGATCGTTCAGCCGCTCCGCCGCGCGAATGATCACTTGCCGTCGGTGCACAGGCTCAGTGTTTCATGCGGGACTCACGCCTGCTCTTCGTCGGAGCTTTCACCGAGCGGGCTGGCGCCCTTCTACCGGCGGGCTGCGTCGAGTTGCGGTTACCGACCCTCGTCCTCGGCCCGGTCGGAGAGCCAGCCGACCTCGCGTCGAGCAGCCTGCTCGGCCTCCTCTCGCGTGTCGTAGCGGTGCTCGGCGAAGTAGGCGACGTCGTACCACGTACCCATGTCCTCCGGGTCGCGGCGAAACTCCTCGAAGCCGTAGGTCTGGTCGGGTCGAGCGAAGACGTCGACGCAGCGGTTGTGCTCCTGCGTCTCGTAGGTGGCCAGGATCGTCCAGGCCGGATCGAGATCGGTCACCTGCGACACGCTATCCCCGGTGCCCATCTGACGACAGGCGCGGTGCCGGGTCAGAATGTGACCATGATCGATACCGATCGCTTCATCCGTTTCGACTTGGTGGACACCGTCACCGACACCTCACGCGGGCTCGAGGCCTCGCTGCACGGAGAGCACCTGCGCCTGGACCTCGTGCGCGCCGATGTCTTGCGCGTGACGATGAGTCGCGGAGGTCGATTCGAGGATCAGCCGACGTACGCCGTGTGCGTAGATCCGTTGACCGACTCCGTCGAGTTCACGGTACAGCGTGCGACCGATCGGGTCCAACTGATCACCGAGGCGATGACGGTCAGCTTGTGGTTGGATCCGTTCCGACTGGACGTCCATCGCAGCGACGGCTCGGTCGTGGTGCAAACAGCGGCCGATGATCAAGGCCACTACTGGGCGTACGCGACGCTGAACGACGCTTTCGCACTGCGACGAGTCTGCCGCCGCGAGGACGCGTTCTACGGACTCGGTGAGAAAGGCGGACGACTCAACCGGCAGGGACGCGACTTCACCATGTGGAACCTGGACGTCTTGTCGCCGCCGGAGAGTGCGGAGTTCACGTCCCGCCACGAGGACGACGATCCACGCGCAGACCGGACGAGTGTGGAGATGGACCCGTACTACGTGAACATCCCGCTGCTCTACCACGCCGATCACCGCTCCGGTTCGGTCGCCGGTTCCTTTGTGGACAACAGCTTCCGCGGCTACTACGACTTCACGGCGGGTGAGGAGTACGTGATCGAGTTCGAGGGCGGTCAGTACACCGAGTACATCTTCGCCGGCCCGGAACTGCCACAGATCCTGGCCGAGTACACCCGGCTGACCGGACGGATGCAACCGCCGCCGTTGTGGGCGTTGGGCTATCACCAGTGCCGGTGGTTCGACTACACGGCTGAGAGCTTGCTCGCGCTGGGACGCAGGCACCGCGACCACGCCATCCCGTGCGACGTGTTGTGGCTCGACATCGAGTACATGGACGGGTATCGAGTGTTCACGTGGGACAAGGAGAAGTTCCCCGACCCACCCGCGATGCTGGAGTCCCTGACGGAGCAGGGATTCCGGGTGATCACCATCATCAATCCAGGGGTGAAGTGGGACCCCGGCTATGCCGTGTTCGACGCCGGTCGATCGCGCGCGGTGTTCTGCCGCACCGAAGGCGGCGACACCTACATCGGTCAGGTATGGCCCGGCAACACCGCCTTCCCGGACTTCGTGCTATCCGAGGCCCGGGACTGGTGGGGCGAGCTCAACGCCGCGCACGTCCGGTCCGGTCTGGCCGGGATCTGGAACGACATGAACGAGCCCGCGACCGGCTCGATCTCGCCGTCGCGAATGCGGTTCGGCGGCGGCCACTACTCCCACGAACGCTACCGGAATCAGTACGCACTGCTGATGGCGATGGGCACCACTCGAGGGCTGCTGGCGGCGATGCCACAGTTGCGGACGTTCGTGCTGTCGCGCTCCGGGTTCGCCGGCATCCAGCGGTACGCGGCCAACTGGCTTGGTGACAACCAGGCCCGTTGGGACCATCTGTGGGTTTCGATGCCGATGGCAATGGGCTTCGGGTTGTCCGGGCAGCCGTTCCTCGGTGCCGACATCGGCGGCTTCGAGGGTGACACCCAACCGGAGCTCTTCCTGCGCTGGATGCAGTACGGCACGCTGACACCGTTCTGCCGCAACCACTCCGAGATCGGCGACGTCGACCAGTACCCGTGGTCGTTCGGACCGGTCATCGAGTCACTCGTCCGCGATGCGGTGAAACTGCGTTACCGGTTGCTGCCCTACCTGTATGCCGCGTTTATCGTGGCCTCCGAGACGGGTGCGCCCGTGCAGCGGCCGCTGGTCTTCGCCCATCAGCGCGACCCGGGAGTGCGCGATATCGACGACCAGTACCTGCTCGGTTCCGATCTCCTGGTCGCTCCGGTCATCGCGCCGGGGACGACGGCGCGCCAGGTGTATCTGCCGGCCGGGAGTTGGTGCGACCTGCACGCCGCGCTGGCCGGTCGGCCGGTGGACCCCGTCGTGGGACCGCGCTTCGTGACGGTCCGGACGCCGATGGAGTCCATCCCCCTCTTCGCCCGCGGTGGCGCAGTGGTGCCGATGTGGACCGACGCGCCGGACTCCACGGCCGGCTATGCACCGTCGGTGATAGAACTGCACCTGTTCGTCCCCGCCGGGGACGGGACGTACACCTCGGTGCTGCAGGAGGACGACGGTCTCACCTTCGCGGCACTGACCGGAGGACGATTCCGAACCACGTTCACCGTGACGCGGACCGGCTCGGACCTGTTGCTGGAGGCCGACGTCGAGGGCGACGGCTTCCCCGAATTCCGCCGCGAGAGGTTCGACCTGGTGGTGCACGGCGCCACGGTCGAAGCGGCCCGACTGGACGGCGCCGAGATCACCGCCACCGGCGGCCGGTTCTGGGTCCGGCGTGCCGGGCTCCCGTTCACTCTGGACGTACGCCTCGCGCCCTTCCCCGACGTGCGGGCGGCCCGGGGCGGGTGGGGCCCCCGCGGCGCGGGGCCCCCCCCGCGCACGGGGGGCGACCCCGGGGGGGCCCGGGGGGGCGCCGGGGGGCCGCCCCCGG
>JBBSQJ010000074.1:0-18181 GCA_038257965.1 Propionibacteriales bacterium | reverse complement strand
GGGCCGCGAGCTGGAGGCAGACATCGTGGTGACCGCGACCGGACTCACCCTGCGTCCGTTCGGCGGATTCCCGATCCTGATCGATGGTGTGACCTCGAGCCTGAGGCAACACTTCGTCTACAAGGGAATGATGCTCGACGGCGTCCCCAACTTCGCGTTCGCCATCGGCTACACCAATGCCTCGTGGACGCTGAAGACGGACCTCGTCGTGGGGCACCTGTGCCGGCTCCTGCGCGAGTTGCGAGCTGAGGGTTTCGTCGGCTGCCGGCCGGTCCTCCCACCGGAGGGCATGCCGACGCGTCAGCTGCTCGACTTCGCAGCGGGCTACGTGCAGCGATCGATCGACGACCTGCCGCGACAGGGCGATCGTGACCCGTGGCGGATGTCGATGCGCTATCGAGATGACCGCGCCCTGCTGCGGGACGGCTCGGTATTCGACGACACGCTGGAGCTGATCGAGGACGCGCACCCGCGAGTCATGGAGGAGATCTCATGACCGGTTCCCGATCGAGCGCCGACCGGCCCGGCAAGGTGGCTGTCGTCACCGGTGCCGGTTCCGGGATAGGTCGTGCACTGGCGATCGGTTTGGCGCGCCGGGGCTGCCGACTGGCGATCTGCGACATCGACGAGCGAGGGCTGCAGACCACGCGGATCCGGGTGGAAGCCCTCGGCGCGACGGTGCTCGGCACCACCGTCGACGTAGCCGAGCAGCGATCGGTCGCGGCATTCGCCAGCCGGGTCGTCGACCGCTACCAGGTTGTGCACCAGCTCTACAACAATGCCGGCGTCGCCGGGGGTCGGCGGCTGCTGGAAGCCTCGTACGACGACATCGACCGAGTGCTGGCGATCAACCTCTGGGGCGTTGTCCACGGCACGAAAGAGTTCCTGCCGCACCTGATCGCCTCCGGCGACGGACACCTGATCAACATGTCGAGTCTCAACGGGTTCCTGGCCTATCCGGGTCTGGCCAGCTACTGCGCATCGAAGTTCGGGGTCCGCGGATTCACCGAGGCGATCCGGGCCGAGATGCTGGCTGACGGTCTGCCGGTGAAGGTCACGGTGATCCACCCAGCCGGGGTGCGGACCAACATCGCCTCCGCCGCGTTCGAGCACGCGCACGGGCAGAGCGACCGGCACAGCGACCGGGACCAGCGGCGACTCGCGTTCTACAACGAGAGGCTGCTGCGGATGGATCCGAGCGATGCGGCCGAGATCATCCTGCGCGGGGTGGCTGCTGGGCGGCCGCGGATCCTGGTCGGCGCAAGCGCCAAGCGACTCGATCTGTTCACCCGCGCGCGCCCCGCAGCCGGACCAGCGCTGACGGCCTGGTTCGAGCGCCGTTTCACGCCCGACTGAGCGGCAGGACTGGACGCAGTGTCAGGTCGGCCGACGTACCATGCCCGGGTGCCCGAAGGCCATACCCTGTTCCGCCTCGCCCGCGACCTCAGCGACGCCTTCGCGGGCGCCCCGGTCCGCGCGACCAGCCCGCAGGGTCGCTTCGCAGCTGACGCGTCGGCGATCGACGGCACCGTCTTGGTCGGGGCCGAGTCCGGTGGCAAACATCTGTTCGTGGAGTTCGCCGGCAATCGTTTCGTCCACGTTCATCTCGGACTGATCGGGAAGTGGGACATCCGCCCGAGCCCGGCGCCGGAGCCAGTCGGCGCGGTCCGGTTGCGGCTGGAGAACCCGTCCTGCTATGCCGATCTTCGGGGCGCGATCATCTGCGACCTGGTCGGGCGGGATCGGCGCGACGAGGTGCTGGGCCGGATTGGCCCGGATCCGCTGCGGGCCGACGCCGATCCCGAGCGCGCCTGGCGGCGGATCCATCGCAGCGACCGGGCCATCGGCGATCTGATCATGGACCAGGAGGTGCTGGCCGGCGTGGGCAACGTATACCGGGCGGAGATCTTGTTCCGGCACCGGATCGACCCGCTGCGGGCGGGGCGCACGCTGCGTCGATCGCAGTGGATGGCCATCTGGGACGACCTCGTCGGCCTGCTGCACGAGGGTGTCCGGACCGGCCGGATCGACACCGTACGGCCCGAGCACACGCCGGAGGCGATGGGCCGCGCCGGGCGCGAGGATGACCATGGCGGCGAGGTATACGTCTATCGCCGCACCGGCCAGCCTTGTCACGTCTGCGGCACGATCATCCGGACGAAGGATCTGAAGGGGCGGAACCTTTTCTGGTGTCCGCGCTGTCAGCCCCGCTTCCGTTCGCGGGCCAAGGTCGGCAACGGCTGACCGGTCCGCCTCGAAGAGAAGGGTCGAGACGGCCCGCCCGACTCGTCCCCCGATGCTCGATCATCACCCCGGGGACAGTCGTCGGGACCCGGCGAGCATGAGCTGAAGGCCCTGTCGGGCGGTGTATCCCTCGGCAACGCCGTCGACCAGCATCGCGATCCCGGTGCTGTTCGACGTCCTCAGCGGCAGGATCTCCTGGTAAGCCGGTGACCCGTACCAGTCCTCGGCGGACCGACGGTCGGGAAACGCGATGACGATGACGGCCCCGCGACCGCTGAGCTCGCCTTCCACCAGCGTCGGGCCCGGGTGATGGACGACGAACTGTCCGCCGAACGGTTCGAGGGTGGCGTCGATGCCTTGCAGGTAAGCAATCAGGTCAGCCCCGAACGTGATGTCGGACAGGACGGCGATGGCGTAGACGGCGGGATCGCTCACCCGACGAAGGCTACGCGTCCTGTCCGACAGTGCCGCATCCACGACAAGCGCGCCAACAACCGTCACCGATGGTGTGGCCCGGACGGGCGACTGATCTACTGACATCCGGCGGTCTCGGTGGCAGCCTGACCGTGGGAGGTCCGATGCCCGCAGCTGAGAGGTGAGTCACGGCCGGTGATCAATTCTCGTGATGACGTTGCCGTCAATCGTGCCCTGTGGACCGTCGTGAACGAAGAGTTCACCGATGCGCGTGCCCGCGATGCTTGGGCCGCTGCGGAGTTCGTCTGGGGTCTGTTCGACAACCCGGAGCGTCAGTTGTGCGCGCTCGGCGACGTCGCTGACCTGGACGTCGTCGAACTCGGCTGCGGTACCGCGTACGTGTCGGCGTGGCTCGCCAGGCTCGGCGCTCGACCGGTCGGTGTGGATCTGACACCCGCCCAGTTGGACACCGCGCGCCGCTGTCAGGAGAGCTTCGGGAGGTCCTTCGCGCTGATCGAGGCCAATGCCGAGGAGGTCCCGCTACCGGATGACTCCTTCGATCTCGCCGTCAGCGAGTACGGGGCGTGCGTATGGTGCGATCCGCAACGTTGGGTTCCGGAGGCGGCACGACTTCTCCGGCCCGGCGGCCGGCTCGTCTTCCTGACCAATAGCGTGCAGGTGACGTTGTGTGTGCCCGAAGAGGGGGGCTACGCGGGGGATCGCCTACTCCGGCCGCAGAACGGTATGTCCCGGTTGGTGTGGCCCGGCGGCGGGATCGAGTTCCATCCAAGTCACGGCGAATGGGTTCGCATCCTCCGCGACAGTGGATTCGTGGTCGAAGCACTGCACGAGCTGTACGCCGGTGAGGATGCCAAGACGCCCGAGTACTACGACATCGCGACGGCCCGATGGGCCAGGAATTGGCCGGCCGAAGACCTGTGGACTGCACGGTTGACCCGTTGACACCGGCCTGCCATCACCACTGTGACCGCTCGACCGGCGTCACGGTCGCCACACGGGATCCCGGCCGACGAAGGCCATCAGCCGTTCGTGGACGGGAGAGTCGTCCGGCACCGGGACGCGCGGACCGTACTGGCCGGACGCGCGCAACATCTCCTCGATGGGCTCCATGCCGGCGAGCAGTTCCGCGCTGAAGTCCGGATCCAGCCGGTCGTCCTGCCCACTGGCCCGGGCCAGGTCCCAGGTGTGCATGAAGACGTCGGAGACGTAGAACTGGTCGATCGCAACGTCCAGCGGATGGGTCCCGGCCTGCGGGTGGCTGAACTCCCGGCCCGAATCGGGATCCTCGAGGAGTGCCTGAACAGCGTCGGCATGGGCGCGCCAGGCGGCCACCGGGTCGTCGTCCACCGACGGCGCTGCGACGTTCAGCCGGACACCCCCGCCGGCCAGAAATCCTGGCAGCCAGGTCACCAGGTGTTCGACCACATCGATGGCGGCCCAACCGGCGACCGGGGCCGGAGCTGTCCAGTCGCGCACGCCGGCCACGCGATCGGAGAAGACACCGGCCACCTCGGCGTGATGTGCGGCCGGGGTCATTGTGCGGCCTGCTCGGCAAGCAGTGCATCGAGCTTGGCGTAGCCCTGCTCGACGCCGATCTCCATCCCGCTGCGCAGCCAGGCATCGCGGCCCTCGAAGGAATCGACCAGAGACTGCGCACGCAGGCGGGTGCGATTGTCACCGAGGGCCTCGAAGCGCACGGTCTCCAGCGAGACGTCCTCGGGCATCCCCTCCCAGGTGAAGGTCTGCACGATGATCTCCTCGCCGATCCGGTGGAAGCAACCACGGAAGGCAAAGTCCTCACCGTCTCGGCGCGCGACGTAGCGCCAGCTGCCGCCGTCACGGACGTCCCAGACGTCGATGGTCGTGTCCATCCCGTCCGGACCGACCCAGCGGGCGAACAGGATCGGGTCGAGGTGAGCTCGCATCAACTGCTCCGGGGTGGCGTCGAAGTCGCGCATGATCCGGATGAGCGGGAGCTTGTCGTCGGCTTCGATGGCGACTTCGGCAAACGCGGTGGCGGTCGTGGTCATGACGAGATTCCTTTCGTGGGTGGGTCTGCTCGGGTGTCCGAGTCGAGTTCGGCCAGCACGGCGTCCAGACGCTGGTAGCGCCGCTCGGCCTGTCGGCGATAACGTTCGATCCAGGCGGTCATCAGGTCGAACACCTCCGCCTCCAGGTGGACCGGCCGGGTCTGGGCCTTTCGGCATCGCGTCACCAGACCTGCGTCCTCGAGCACCTTCAGATGCTTCGATACCGCCTGGATGCTGACCTCGTACGGCTGCGCAAGTTCGTTGACCGTGGCGTCGGCGACGGTGAGACGGCTCACCATGTCGCGCCGGGTCGGATCGGCCAGAGCTGCGAATACCCGCGAGAGCTGATCAGCCATGCACCTTCCTCGACCCGCTTGCCTTCCTCAACTTCCTGCCTTCCTCAACTTCTTGCCTTCCTCAACTTCTTGGTTGAATACAACCGTAGAACACTCGTCCGCTGTTGTCAACGCTTCAGTTGAATAACCACTCGCCTGCTGAGGCAATCGGGCGTAGCCTGCAGTGATCTCGTCCAGTGGGTGACCCGCGGGCTGCGGACCGTGACAGGGCAGCAGCGAACACAACACAGGAGGAGCGATGATTCCGGCGATGGACATCGCCTGTGACGAGTCCGGATTCACAGGCGGCAATCTGACCGGTCTGGATGGCGTCTTCGCGCACGCCACCGTCGACCTCTCGGTGGGGTCCGCCGCCGCCGTGATCGACCGGATCCGCCGCAACACCCGGGCACCGAAAGGCGAGCTCAAGGCGAATTGGCTGCTCCGCATCGAGTGCCGCGACGAGGTGCGGTGGTTGCTCGGGACCGAGGGCCCGATCTTCGACCGAGCCGAGGTGCTCCTCGCCGATACCCGCTACTTTCTGCTGACTCGCATCCTCGATGTCCTGCTCGGTCCCGACCCGGTCCTGGGCACCGATCTTCCGGGGCGTACCCCCCGAACGAGAGCCGTGGCGACACGGTTGCGTCTGGAGGGTCCACCGACCTACGGCGAGGCCGCATGGCAGGCCTTCCTCACCCACGCGGGAAACCTCGTGCGGATGAAACGCCGCCTACCGGCGAGCGCGGTGCAGGACTTCGAGGAGATCCTCGACAGCCTCCTCAGGTCACCCGACCCCAACGGCGTGCGGGACGGTCTGGCCGAGTTGCGCGGTCGCCGCGCCGTCGTGTGGAGCGTGCGCCAGGGCTATCGCGACGAACCGAAACGCACACCGCTGCTCGAACCCCTGATCCCGGCCCTGACCCGGGCAGTGCTGCGCTGGGGAGCGCGCACCCAGCATCTGCACGTGATGCACGACGAGCAGTCGGCGCTGACACCGGAGCGGATCGACGATATTGCCAAAGCGCTCGCCACCACGCACCCCGGGCACACGCTGACCGTGACTCGGACCGACTCGCTCGCCGAGCCGCGGATCCAGGTCGCCGACCTGGTCGCCGGGATCGCCAGGCGGGCCGCCCGCGGCGCTCTTGCCGGAGTCCGGGATCCGGAGTTGATCGAGCTCGTCGCACCGCTGATCGACGCCGACTCCGTCTGGCTGCCCGACCTGACGCCGGAAGGGTCGCGCGCGCCGACGTCGGTTCTTGGCCCGCTGCCCTGCGCGATCGGCGGCGGCTAGCCGGTCAAGCGTGGGGTCTGGCGGCTGTGGAGGTCGTGCATCGAGAACGGGTCAATGGTGGTTGCTCCCGTCTGTGGTGTCGCCGGGGTCTGGATGGGTGCGGAGCTGGTCCGCGGCGATGGTGGTCGAGGCCGGATGGTCGACTTGGAGCGTGGTGTGGTGCAGGTCGTACCGGTCGCTGAGCAGCGAGCTGATGGTCTGCCGGCGTTCGTGGCAGTCGCGGCTGCGGTCGACGAGGATGTGGGCGGACAGAGCGGGAAAGCCGGAGGTGACTTCCCACACGTGCAGATCATGGACGTCGACGACCCCGTCAACGGCGTGCAGGTCGGCGTCGATGGCAGCCACGTCGATGCCCCGGGGTGCGGCTTCGAGGAAGATCCGCCACGAGTCCCGGATCAGCCCCCAGCCGGCCTTGGCCATCAACGCGGCAACCACCAACGCGGCGACGGCGTCAGCGCGGGCCCAGCCGGTGAGCAGGATGACCAGGCCGGCGACCGCGGTGGCGATGAAGGCGAACAGGTCGTTGAGGATGTGCTGGAAAGCGCCCTCCACGTTGAGCGAGGTCCGGTCGGCCCGGGCGATCAGCCTGGCCGCCGCAAGGTTGACCACGATCCCGACCAGGGCGGTGATCAGCACCAGCCCCCCGGCCACCTCGGGCGGATCGAGGAACCGCTGCACCGCCTCGTAGACGAACCAGCCGGTCAGCAACCACAACGTGAGCCCGTTGGCCTGGGCGGACAGGATCTCCACCCGCTTCCAGCCGTAGGTGAGGTTCCCCTTTGCCGGCCGGGCGGCGAGCCGGGCCGCGATCAGAGCGAGCGCGATCGAGGCGGCGTCGGTGAGCATGTGACCGGCGTCGGAGATCAGCGCCAACGATGAGGCGATCACCCCCACCGTCACCTCGACGGCCATGAACGCCAAGATCAGCGCCAAGGCCGCCCCGAGATAGCGACTGTCTCGGCCGCTGCCATCGGGTGCGGTGCCGGTGGCGAGCCCGTGCTGGTGACCTGTCACCGCGCGCCCCCTGGCCGGATTGGCTCATCCCAGCCCGACCGGTCGCCGTCTCGGTCGTCGTGGTCGTGGTCGTCGTGGTCGAGTTCGCCTTCCCAGGCTTCGCGGCCCTCCTTGATGGCGAAGACGGCGATGACGAACCCCGCGACCGGATCGAGCCAGCCGGCCCCGGTGACGGTGTAGAGCAGCAGGCCGGCCATTGTGGAAAGGCTGAGCAGCACACAGATCCGGGTCTCGGCCGCATCCGCAAGGATCAGCGGGTCTCCGCCGAGCTGTTCCCCGACCCGACGCTTGGCGCGGGCCAGCATCGGCATCACCACGATCGACAGTGCCAACAACGCGACGCCGACCGTGCTGTGCTCGGGGCTGCTCCCACCGATCAGCGATCGGACGCCCTCGACCACCACATAGCCGGCCAGCAGGAAGAACGTGACCGCGACCAGCTTCAACGCCCGCCGCTCCCGCCGCTGGTCGGCATGTCCGTGACGCAACCGGGCGGACAGCCGCAGCCCGACCAGGACCGCCGAGATCGACTCGATCCCGGAGTCGAGCCCGAACCCGACCAGCGACACCAAGCCCGCCAGCAGTCCCGCGATGAGCGCCACCGCACCTTCGGCGACGTTGTAAACGACCGTGAACCGGGCCAGGCGCAGCCCGCGGCGGGTGAGAAGGCGGACGCGGTCCTCGGTCAGCTCACTGGGCTCAGCTCCCATGCTCACGGCTGCCCTTCGATCCGGTCGCGGCGGTCCTGTTTGCCGTAGACCGGGCACAGCACGACCGCGTCGCCGGTCGCGGCCAACAGCCGCTCCGCCGCAGCCAACACCCCCAGGACGGCGGCGTCGTGGCACAGCGAGAACATCGAGGCCCGCCCCACCGGGCGGGACTCGACCAGACCGCAGTCGCGTAGGCAAGCCAGGTGAGCCGACACCGTCGACTGCGCCAGTCCCAGATGCGCGACCAGATCCACCACCCGATGCTCACCCAGCGTCAGGTGCCGCACGATCGCCAACCGGGCCGGCTCGCCCAGGCTCCGGAACAAGCACGCGGCCGCCGACAACGCCGCCGACTCATCGACCACGCCCCGCCCAGCCGTCCCCGTCAGATCTATCGGCACCAGACGATGATAGCGAGCCGGGGCGCTGCTGGCGAGATGGCCCGTGCACTGCGTCGAAGGTCAGCGCGTCCGTACTCCGAACCGCTCACGCGCCATTCGGTGCGGCCCACCTCAGTCACTTCGGATCGCTCGGTGGAAGAGGGTGACCAGCTCGGCGGCGTAGGCGTCCAGGTCGAGGCCCGGCTGGGTTTCGACGAGTTGTGGCAGTCCTTCGAGGGTGCGCTGGATCGCCGCGGCGACCACCGGGAGATTGAAAAGGCGAAACGCGCCGTTCGCCTGCCCGTCGGCCAGGATCTGCTCCAACGGCGCGACGAGGTCCTCGGTGGAGCCGTCGTAGCGAACCCCACCGTTGAGGAAGACCTCCAGCAGCGCCTTCATCTGCCGACGGTGGCTGCCGACGTAGGCGACATGTCCCTCGATGTAGCTGCGGACCCTGCCCACCGGGTCCCCGGTTCGCGCGAGCCGCTCGGCCATGAAGTCGGAGATGTCGGCCAGCACGTTCTCGACGACCTGCTCGATCACCTCGGCCTTGTTCGCGAAGTGGTAGGTGATCAGACCGGTGCTGGACAACCCGGCCCGCCCCGCGATCGCCGAGAGCGACGCTTTGCCGTAGCCCTCGTCGGCCAGCGTATCGATCGCGGCGGCGACGATCTGAGCGCGGCGGGCCACTTCGGTGAACGACCGCTGGGAAACTGGGTTGCTCCGATCTGCTTGCACGAGCTAACTTTAGCGTAGTCAAGCAAAGCACGGGAACGATCGTCGGAGGCCACGATGAACATCACCCAACTCGAGAATGCGTTCGCGCCCATCGTGCGACTGGCTCGCCCGGGCCTACTGGCTCCAGGAAACCATCCCCGGCGCGGACAGGGTGGTCGATATCGCCTGGTCGACGCCCCGGATCGCTACTGGGCCGAGCACGCGGCCGACGACCGGACCGAGGCGGTCCCGTGATGCGGGCCCTGCGCTTCGTCGGCGTCCTGTGCTGCTCCCTGGTGCTCGGGCTCACGCTCACCCATGTCCTCCAGGCACCGGGCAGCAGAGGGCTGGACGTCGCGAGCTGGCTCGCCGTCCAACACACCTTCTACGGCGGGTTCGCGGTCGTCGGCGGGCTGGCTGAGATCATCGGGCTGGTCGCCACGTCCGCGAGCGCGGTCCTGCTGCGCCGGCGCGCCACGGCGGCCGCCGGTCCACTCGTGGCCGCGCTCTGCCTGCTGGGCACGTTGCTGGCGTACTGGTTCGGCAACCGTCCGGTCAACGCCGACGTCGCCGGCTGGACCCCCACGACCGTGCCGGCCGACTGGGCGGCGTACCGCGACCAGTGGGAGACCGCGCACGCGGTCTCGGCCGGACTCGCCGCCGTGGCGCTGATCGCACTGCTGGCGGTGACGATCTGGCGACCGATCGACCTGGTGGAACCTCGGGACGAGCGCCCGACGGACTAGCCGCGGCATGGTGTCTCGGGTCATCCTCTTCACAGCAGGTTCTGTGAAGCTTGCAAGCGCATGTTCAATTACAGGTAGTGGGAGCTGACGACCACCACCGATAGGACGATCGGACAAGGACATGGCTACTTCTCCGGATGATCAAGGTCCCCAAGGTGTCCTTGACCGCCTCCGCGACGCATGGAATGCCGCGGACGCTTCCGCGTTCGCGCAACTCTTCACTGAGGACGCGACTTACGTCATCTGGCGCGGTGACGTCCTGAGCGGTCGATCCGAGATCCAACAAGCGCACCACGACCTGTTCACCAAGTCGCCCACCGAGATTCGCGCTCGTGCTATCGACCTACGCCTGCTGGACGACAACACGGCCATCGTGCTCACCCTCGGGGGCGTGGGTCGGGACGGGGACGTCAGCTTCGACAAGCTCCAGACGTTCGTGATGACCCGCAGGGACGAAGGCTGGATGATTGCCGCGTTCCACAACACGACGATGAGCGATCGATCCAAGCAGCGCTTCCAGAGCGATCCGATCAAGTAGCGATCGGCCTCGACCCCGCCAACTGTGTGTCGACCCAGCCAACTGTGTATCGACCCCGCCGAGTAGCGACCTCGACCACGGGGAGGCCGCGGAAGACTCGGTCCAGTGCCGCACCGAGACATTATGAGCGAAGCGGCGCCGACCAACGACGGGGCGCCACCCGACGGGTCCAAACAATTCGCCCTTTGCGCCCTGGGCCGCTTCTGGGTGCGGTGCGTGTGCGGCATCGATAGTCTCCGACGAGTGGAGTTCAGCGGCGACCGCGACCTCGGCCTGCTGGGCGGCGAGGTCGGTTTCGAGGAGATGTACCCTCAGCCCGGGCAGGACTTCGCGGCGATTCCGTGGCCGCTGAGCCGCGAGGAACACGGCGCCTTCAGCGCCGCGGGGCTCGATGAGATCGAGTTCGACGACGAGGCGGCTCGACCGGGCCGTGCCAGGTCGTTCGTGGTGGTGTACGCGAGGCCGACAGAGCAGCCAACCCAGCCGATGTGCCCATGAACCGAGCCGAGCTCGTGCGCTTCGTGCGTGCCCGTGGTCTGGCGGTGATCGCTACTCGCGGACCGGGCGGCGCACCCGAGGCCGCCCTCGTCGGAATCGCGGCCACCGACGAAGGCTGAACTCATCTTCGACACCTCTCGACGCTCCCGGAAATACCGCAACATCGAAGCCTTCGGTCAGGTCGCGGTCGTGATCGGGTGGGAAGACGAAGTCACCGTCCAGTGCGAGGGCTTGGCCGACATACTTGCCGGTGCCGAACGCGAGCACGGCCTACGCGCCTACCTCGACCAATACCCCGGCGGTCGGCAGCGGGCAGCCGATCCTGACATCGCCCATGTCCGGATTCGACCCAGCTGGCTGCGTTACAGCGACTACCGACCGGACACGTTCGAGGTCGAAGAGACCTACTTCTGACAACTGAACGGAACGCAAACGTGTGGCGAGGCCAGTCCCCACACGCCGAGGCAATCGTGGATCAGGACCTTGTACCTGAGGAACGTGCTCGAAGGCGTCAACACCGCGGCATGGTGCGATCAGTCGTCGGAGTAGATCAACCTCGAGGCCGCCGCGCGGTGGGCGGCGATGAGCCTGAGCAGGTCGAGGTCGACGATCGCGCCGTCGACCACCCTCCACTCGCCTGCGACCATGACCCGGTCCGCGCGGTCGGCTCCGCAGAGCAGCAGGGCGGACAGCGGGTCGTGGCTCCCCGAGAATCGGAGTTCGTCGAGGGTGAACAGCGCCAGGTCCGCCTGCTTGCCGACGGCGATCTCGCCGATGTCGTCGCGCCCCAGCACGCGGGCCGAGCCGGCGGTCGCCCAACGCAGCGCCCGCTGCGGGGTGACCTGCTCGGCGCCGTACCGCAACCGTTGCAGGTAGAGCGCCTGCCGGGCCTCGAGGACCATGTTGCTCGCGTCGTTGGACGCCGAGCCGTCGACCCCGAGCCCCACGGGCACGCCCGCGGCTTCGAGGTCGACCGTCCGGGCGATCCCCGAGGCCAGCCGCATGTTGGAGCTCGGGCAGTGCGCGATGCCGGTGCCGGCCGCCCCGAGCCGTGCGATCTCGGTGTCGTCGAAATGGATGCCGTGAGCCAGCCAGGTGCGCGGCGAGAGCCAGCCGACACTGTCCAGATAGTCCACGGTGCGCATGCCGAACATCTCGCGGCAGAAGTCCTCTTCGTCGATGGTCTCGGCGAGATGGGTGTGCAGTCGTACGTCGTGCTGCTCGGCCAGTGCAGCGCTGTCGCGCATGATCGACTGGGTCACCGAGAACGGGGAGCACGGTGCCAGGCCGATCTGGATCATCGCGCCCGGTTCACGCTCGTGATACCTCGCTATCAGGCGTTCGGAGTCGGCCAGGATGGTGTCGGGATCTTGTACGGTGCTCTGCGGCGGGAGCCCGCCGTCGCGTTCGCCCAGGGTCATCGAACCCCGGGTCAGCAGCGCCCGGACACCCAGTCGGCGTGCGACCTCGACCTCAACGTCGATGGCGTCATCCATGCCGTCGGGAAACAGGTAGTGGTGGTCGGCCGCCGTCGTGCAGCCGGACAGCAGCAGTTCGGCCAGCGCGACCGTGACAGCCAACTCGAGGTCGCGGGGAGTGAGACGCGCCCAGACCGGGTAGAGATTCTTCAACCACGGGAACAGAGGAGTGTTGACCACGGGTGCCCAGGCTCGGGTCAGCGTTTGGTAGAAGTGATGGTGGGTGTTGATCAGTCCAGGGAGCAGGACGTGGCGTCCGGCGTCGAAGATGTCGTGGACATCCTGGCTCGGCGTGTCCCCGCGGGCGACCAACTCGGTGATCGTCGTACCCTCGACCACCACCCCACCGGCGGCGTCGAGTTCGTTCGCGGTGAACGCGGCCAGAGGATTCTTCAACCAGATGCGGTCCATGCCACCTAATCCGTCGAGTGATGGAGCCGCATGTCACGAGCGGCCCACGATGTGTGCCAGCTCAGTGATCGACCTGTCTGCTGATCCAGGTGCTCCGGTCCGGAGTTCGAACAGGAAACCACGATCGTGCCGACCCGGTCAAGGGCGCATACCCCGCAGTGTCCACCGCCGTGACCGCCTACCTCGCGGGCGACGCCCCGGTCCAGAGTGTCATCGAGTTCGGTCCCCCCGGTCGGAGTGGATGTCCCCGCCGGGAGGTCAAGCCACGCGAGCCAGGGCCGCACGGTGGGCCGGGCTTCGGACGAGCGTGTCCGGCAGAAGCAAGGCGGTGCGGCGCAGCAGCGAACCGCTGAGGTCCGCTCCCAGGTCGGTCGTTGGCAGGCCGGGCAGGCCGTAGAGGCGTCGCGTCCAGCGCGGCAGCATGGCGGCGGCCAGCGTCATCAGACCCGCCCAGGCCGGCCGGGCCGGAGTTCCCAACCGGACCCAGGTCGGCATCGGTGGCGCGAAGCCCCACCGGACGTTGCGGCGCGCCGCCGCGCTGAGACGCAACCCGGATCGCACCGAGGCGTAATAGTCCTCGATCTCAGCCTCGCTAGCCGGGACGTCGAGCGGGTCCAACCCGACCAATCGTGCGCTTTCGCGCATCTCATCGACGTAGCGATCTCCCTCGCCGACCCGTAGCGTTCCGCCGCACCTGCGGTAGGTGGACAGGAATGACTCCACTTCCGTGCAGTGCACCCACAGCAGCAAGGGCTTGTCGTCGACGCGGTAGGTGCGTCCGGTCTCGAGCTCGACAACGGGTTCCAGACGGGCGTGGATCCGACGTAGCACCGCGCCGGCCCGTTCGGCCTCGGCGGTCGTGCCGTAGGTGACAGTCGCGATCCACTCGCCGGTGCGACGCAGCCGGCCCCAGGGATCTCCGCGAAAGAACGAGTTGTCGTCGAACCCGGCCATCACCACCGGATGCACGGCCTGCAGCAGCAGGGCACGAAAGCCGGCGACCAACATCGCCGGATCTCCGTGCACCCGCCAGGTGATCGACTCGGGTCCGAACAGTCCGTGGTCGAGTGGCCGACGGCGCGACTCGCCCGTCGTCGACCTGGTGCCGACGGGCATGCCGGGTGGTTGTTCTCGACCGTTGTCATTCACGGACTGTTCTTCTCCCTCCGATGCCCGTCCGGATGCCCGTCCCGAAGATGGGTGATCGCGACTCGTCCAATACGCAGGGTCCGGTTGTGTTCGGAGGGCGTCGATCGGGAGTCGGGCCGAGAGGCGAACCCTCAGCGACTACGGTCCTGGAGGCCATTGACCTCGGGCAGATGCTCGAACCGGGAGAACGTCCCTGCTTCGGCAATCTCTCGCGCGGCCACCAGGAACCCGCCCCACGCCGTGCGGGCGAGCGCACCTCCCACGCTCACCCGACGCACGCCGAGCGAGGCCGCCTCCGCAACTGTGATGAACGGTGCGCTGATCAACAAGTTCACGGGTTTCGGTGCGACTGCGGTCACTACGGCGCGTACGTGGTCGACACCGGCGATCCCGGGAGCGTAGAGACAGTCGGCGCCGGCGTCGGCGTACGCACGCAGCCTGCGGATCGTCTCCTCGATATCGGGTCGTCCACACACGAATCCTTCCGATCGGCCGGTGAGAACGACGCCGGAACCACTCCGATCGATGGCCTCCCGCGCAGCCCGAATCCGCTCAACGGCAAGATCTAACGGATAGAGCGGCTCGGCCCGATCTCCGCTCGAGTCCTCGATCGAGAGGCCGGCGACACCGGTGGCCAGGGCCGCCCTCACGTTCACCGCGACCTCGACCGGTGCCACCGCGAACCCGCCCTGGAAATCGGCGTTCACCGGAACGGTCACGGCCTCGACGATCGCGCGGAGATGCACGAGCATCTCATCGAGGGTGACCTGGGTGTCCGCCCGACCCAACGTCCAGGCGAAACCGGCACTGGTCGTGGCCAACGCCTGGTAGCCCATCCGCTGCAGAGCCCGTGCGGTGCCGGCATCCCAGGGATTGCCCATCACGAAGCAGCCCGACCAATGCAGACCACGGAACGCGCTCACCCGATCGTTCTGCGTGCTCATTGCGCACCTCTCCGCCACGAGAGCCGGGGACACCGCCGAGTGGCCGACCCCGAACAGGAGGATTGAATCACAACGGCCGTGCCGTCGCCGAACCAGACCACGCCGACCGATTTGGGCGTCGAACGGACGCAATCACGTACGCTTTGCTCGTTGTAATTCACCTGGACCCAGTCCGTTTCGTTCTCTTCGCCCTCCGGTCACTGCCTGACTCCCGCTAGGAATGAGCCACCGCCATGATCGAGTTCCGGTCCGTCAGCAAGGAGTTTCCGGATGGCACCGTCGCCGTCGAGGACTTCAACTTCGTTCTGCCCTCCCACCAGACCACGGTGCTGGTCGGTTCGTCCGGCTGCGGGAAGACCACGCTGCTCAGGATGGTCAACCGGATGGTCGACCCAACGTCGGGACAGGTGCTGATCGACGACGTGGACGTCGCCAGCCAGGACAAGGTGCAGCTGCGGCGAAGCATCGGCTACGTCCTCCAGGCGGCGGGACTTCTGCCGCACCGCAAGGTGGTCGACAACGTCGCGACGGTGCCCCTGTTGAACGGGGTGGGCAAGGCCGAGGCCCGAGCCTCCGCCTTGGGACTGCTGGACAAGGTGGGGCTCGACCGAGCCCTGGCCGATCGCTACCCCCGCCAGCTCTCCGGCGGCCAGCAGCAGCGGGTAGGGGTGGCCCGGGCCCTGGCCAGCGACCCCAACATCTTGCTGATGGACGAGCCGTTCGGGGCGGTCGACCCGATCGTGCGGGCCGACCTGCAGACCGAGCTGAACCGGCTGCAGCAAGAGCTCGGAAAGACCATCGTGTTCGTCACTCACGACATCAACGAGGCGTTCATCCTCGCTGACCAGGTCGTGATCTTCAAGAAGGGTGGGGTGATCGCCCAATCGGGCTCGCCGAGGGAGATCCTCGCCGACCCGGCGGACGCGTTCGTGGCCAGCTTCATCGGAGCCGGCCAGGGGGAACGGGACCTGTTCTTGCAACCGGGATCGGGCGACCAAGGACCGACCCTCGTCGTCGACGGCGATGGCCGCCCGGTCGGGATCCTCGATAACCGGGAGGCCACCGACCAGCCGGGCCGGGGGCGCGCCAACTCGTGAACTGGACCCTGTCGAACCTGGACCTCATCGGCTTGTTGACCCTGAACCACGTGCGTTTGTCGATCATCCCGATCGTGGCCAGCTTCGTCTTGTCGATCCCATTGGGGTGGCTTGCGAACCGCAACCGGACCCTCCGGTCGGTCGTCATCACCACAGGCAGTCTGCTCTACACGATCCCGTCGCTGCCGCTCTTCGTCATCTTGCCGCTGGTCATTCCGACCCGCGTCCTGGACGAGACCAATCTGGTGGTTGCACTCACCATCTACGGCGTGGCCATCATGGCGCGCTCGGCCGCGGACGGGCTCGCCTCCGTTGATGCCTCCACGCTCGACGCGTCGACCGCCATCGGCTTCTCGTCTCGGGCCCGGTTCTTCAAGGTCGAGGTTCCGCTAGCCGGCCCGGTGCTGCTCGCCGGGATCCGGGTCGTCTCGGTCAGCACCATCGCCCTGGTCTCGGTCGGCGTGATCATCGGGTCCGCCAACCTCGGTTACCTGTTCCAGAACGGCAAGCAACGCGGCATCCTGGCGGAGGTCGTGGTCGGAATCTTGATCAGTCTGTTGCTTGCCCTGGTCTTCGACCTCGTGATCGTGGCCATCGGGCGGGCGCTGATGCCCTGGAACCGCAACGTCGGCGGAATCCGCCGCGCCTTCCGAGGGTTTCGTAGACCGGCCCGAACCCGCGCGTCCGCCCTGGACGTCTCGACCCCCTTCGAGGTCAGCACCCCCGTGGAGGCTTCGACCCGGGGCGGTGACTCAGCATGAGACTCCTGCTGAGCGCTTTGGAATGGATCTTCGATCCGACCAACTGGGTTCCCGGTAGCCAGAGCCCACTACCGATCCAGGACCGACTGATCGAGCATCTGCTCTATACCGGCATCGCCGTCGTCATCGCCGCGCTGATCGCGCTGCCGCTCGGCTTCTACATCGGCCATACCGGCAAGGGACGCCAGTTCGTGATCGCGTTCACCGGATCGATGCGTGCCCTGCCGACCCTCGGGGTGCTGTTCTTCCTGCTGATGGTGTTCGGCTACTTCCTGTCCTATGCCACGGCTCCGATCGTCGGAGCGACCATCGCGTTCGTCATCTTGGCGATACCGTCCATGCTGGCCGGGGCCTACTCGGGTCTGGAGTCGCTCGACCGCCAGACCATCGACGCCGCTCGGGCAAATGGCATGACCGAGTGGCAGATCCTCGTCCAAGTGGAGATCCCGCTGGGATTGCCGTTGATCGTCGGGGGTGTGCGGGCAGCCGTTCTCCAGGTCATCGCCACCGTCACGATCGCCTCGTACGCGGGTTTGGGCGGCCTCGGTCGAATCATCACCAGCGGGATCGGGCTGAACGACTATAATCTCATCCTTGGTGGCGCCATTTTGGTCACCGTCCTCGCTCTCGCGCTCGACGGGCTCTTCGCCCTCATCCAACGAGCAACGGCCACGAAGGGGCTGACGGACAGCAAAGTTGCACGCCCACGACCCATCCGCTCCACGAGAACCAGCACGCGTGCCAACGCGTGAGACGAAGGGAAGCCACCTCATGCCCATAACCCACCGCCGGGTCCCGCTTCGGCTGGCCCGGGTCCCGGCCGTCGGCATCGCGTTCGCGCTGATCGCCGCAGTGACGGCCTGCGGATCGAGCGACCCGACAGCGCCCGCCTCCAACCAGGCCCCCGGAGGCAAGATCGTGGTCGGGTCCTTCGCATTCCCCGAGAGCGAGATCTTGGGTGAGATCTATGCTCAGGCCCTCACCGCCAAGGGCGTCCAGGTCGAGACCAAGTTCAATATCGGACCACGCCAGCAGACCATCCCTGCCCTGCGCGACGGCTCGATCAACCTCATCCCGGAGTACAACGGCAACCTGCTCGCGTTCTACAACCCCGAGTACACCGAGCGGACGACGGCGGACGTCGACAAGGCCCTCGGGGCCGCCGTGGCCAAGGACAAGCTGCGAGTGCTCACCTCGGCCGCGGCCGAGGACAAGGACGCTTACGTCGTGACGAAGAAGACCGCGACCGACAACGGGCTCACCGCGATCGGCGACCTGTCCAAGATCGTCCCGTTCAAGCTCGGCGCGAACCCACAGTTCGGCGAACTCGGCTACGGCATCCCCGGGCTGAAGAGCGTCTACGGGGTCGGGACGAAGCCCAAGCAGGTCACGTTCGTCCC
>JBBSQJ010000073.1:0-18188 GCA_038257965.1 Propionibacteriales bacterium | reverse complement strand
TCGAACTCGGATCTCTGATACTTCTTGGTCACAGCGGTCCCCTGTCTTGGGTCGTCTTTGGCGGACGCCCAACACCTACCTCACGGCAGGTCTCGGGCGGGGGACCGCCACCTCAAGTTCCACGAGAGTCGGGACAACCTCTCGACCGGCGTCGAGGTGGCAGTGGTGTCGCTCATCCGCGGCAGCCGCAGCTGGACGGTGGAGTGGCCGTGGTGTCGGTGGTGTGGCAGCAGTCGGCCTTCGCCTCCGGGGCGCAGCAGGTCGACGCGTCGGCCGTCGAGCAACAGGTGGCCGGCTCAGCGACTGTGCTCGCCGACGTGTCGGTGGCGCCGTCGGCGGGCTTGGTGGCGCGGATGATCGCGCCGTGCATCTGGTCGGCGACCGTGTGGGTGAACTCGACGGTCGCGTCGACGAACCCGACGTCGGTCAGGCCGTCGAGGTACTCCTGCCGGGACAGGGCGCCGGCGATGCAGCCGACGTACTCGCCCCGCTCGGCCCGCTGCTCGGGGCTGAGGTGGTCCTCGGCGACGACGTCGCTGATCCCGATCCGCCCGCCCGGGGTCAGGACCCGGAACATCTCGCCGATCACGGCCGGCTTGTCGACGCTGAGGTTGATCACGCAGTTGGAGATGACCACATCCACGGCGGCGTCGGGCAGCGGGATGTCCTCGATCGTGCCCTGTAGGAACTCCACGTTCGTCGCCCCCGCCTTGGCTGCGTTCGCGCGGGCCAGGTCGAGCATCTCGGTGGTCATGTCGACGCCGTAGGCGAACCCGGACGGGCCGACGCGCTTCGCGGACAGCAGCACGTCGATGCCGCCACCGGAGCCCAGGTCGAGCACCCGTTCCCCTGTGTGTAGGTCGGCGACCGCGGTCGGGTTGCCGCAGCCCAGGCTGGCCGCCACCGCCGCCACGGGCAGGTCGCTGCGGTCGAGCTGGCTGTAGAGGGCGGACCCGAAGGTGTCGTCCAGTTCCAGCGTGGTCGCGGCCTCGCCCCCGCAACAGCTCGAACCGCCGGCGGTCACCGTCACCGCGGCTTCTGCGTAGCGCCGCCGCACCGTCTCCCGCAGATCCTCAGCGATCTCTGTCATCTCCGCTCACCCCTCCAACACTGATAGACGCTTGTCGATGCGAACAGTCTAGCCACGTTCCATCGACGGATGTCAATGGGTCGCGTAGGCTGGTTCGTATGACCGTGACCGCACCACCCACCACGACCGTTCTGCCGGTGCTGACCGAGTGCTGCTCACCGGTCGTCGGGCAGGTCATCACCCCGGCGGACGCGGAGACCTTGGCCACGTCGTTGAAGGCGATCGCCGACCCGACCCGGCTGCGGCTGGTGTCGCTGGTCGCCGCCCACGAAGACCAGGAGGCGTGCGTGTGCGACCTGACCGAGCCGGTCGGCCTGTCGCAGCCCACCGTGTCCCACCATCTGAAGATCCTGGTCGAGGCTGGCATCCTGTCGCGTGAGCAGCGTGGCCGCTGGGCCTACTACCGGCTCATCCCCGACAGTCTCACCGACCTGGCCCGCCTCATCACCCCATGAGCCTCAGTCGCCGGCCGCTAGGTCTGCCGTTCACCTACGGCCGGTCCGCTCCGGCGGTTCCGGTACTGGTCGTCCCACCGATCGTCGGCTACGAGATGAACGCCGGCGGCGGGCTGCCAGCTGGCCAGGACCGACCCTTCCCGGACGACGGCGACCTGCGCCTCCCAACCGCCCTCACGACCGGGCCGCCAGGCCAGGATCAACCCGGGGTGGCGGGTTCCGGTGCTCGAGTCGACCCACACGTGGCGGCGACGAGGGATTGTGGGCTCATCGATCGACGGGGGTGTCGTCGCGGATCGGGATCAGACGTTCCGCTCCGACCCAGGAGATGCTCAGCGCCGTGTCGAACGGGGCGCCGATCACCAGCGCAACCCACTCCGAGGTAGTGACGTTGTGCACTGGGGAGTGCTGCCAACACACCACCACTCCGGGAACCGGGTCGCCGTAGTCGCCGTGGTTGCGCATCCACACATGCTGCTCACGGGGAGGACCCGGCTCGTGACGATCCACGGCCTCATCGTAGACCTTTTACGAACACACGTTTGAATCACAGGCCAGGAGTTCCTGTTCATGCCTGCCGTTCCCCAATGTAGGAGCCCCAGGTGCCGCCAGACAGCTCGCGCCAGCGGACGGCGGCGCCGATCGTTAAGCCGAGGAGGTCGGCGAGGACGACGGGTGGGACCTCGCGGGCGAGGGTGATGAGGGTGATGAGTGCGGTGTTCCGGGTGCTGCGCACCGAGACGACGCCAAGGGCCGCGAGCCGGCGGCGCAGGGCTTCAGCACCGGCTGGCCTGGTCGAGGGCCGGCCGGGGAACAGCCAGGTGGGTGATTGCGTGAAGCCTTTGCTGATGCCGGGCGGGGTCGACGTGAGACGGTCGGTGATCGCCTCCCGGGCGAGATCGGCAACCCGTGGCGGCAACTCAAGCGGCGTGCCGCCGAGCCTCAGGGTGACTGTCTCGGTGCGCAGGTCCACGTCGGTGAGCCGCAGCTGACAGATTCTGCTCAGCGGCTGACCGTAGAGCAGCACAAGACATCCGGCCAGGCGATCGCACGCTGCCACGTCGTCGCCGTGCAGCAGGCCCCTCAAGAGATGCATCTGGGGGGCGGCCGGTGCCAGATCACGCGGTGGCCAGCTCTGTTTCGCGGCCACCTCGATCGAGGGCAATAGATGACGACGGCTGGCCCAGCGCAGGAACACGGCCAATACGTTGCGGTAGCTGGGGTTGTCGAGCAGCCATCGGTCGACGGCCGTCTGGGTCACTGCCTGACCTGGAAGGTTCTGGCTGCGAAGCCAAGCCAGGAAGCGAGCCGCCGCCACAACGTTGCCCAGCGCTGGTGGTGCGACCGCCTGACTGGGTCGTCCAGCGCGGACCCGTGACCTGGCGGTGGCAAGGACCCACCACGTGGCGTACTGCTGGATGATCGATGTGTCATCGCGATGGCAGGTCTCCAGCACAGCAGCGATGCTGCGTTCGAGGCGGCTGAGATGTTCGTCCCGGTCGGGCAGCACTCCGCTGTCGACAAGGAGCTGGCGAAGGAACTCCACCGAGGTGGCGCGGCCGCGGGCCGCGCCGGCGGCCGCGTCGAGCGATTCGTGATGAATCGGCACCCGGGCGTGAAGCATGTCGAGCAAGACTGTCCGGCCCGCCGTGCTGCGGGTCTTGCCGAGCCAGTCGAGTGCTCTGCGCGGGTCGCCAGCCTGGGTCAGCGCCAAAAGGAACCCCGACAGCTGCTCGACCCGTCTCGGATCGGCACCGTCGCCCAGCTGGTCGACCTTGCGGCGGAGCTGGCACCGGACGCAACCATGTGGCCCGATCCGGAAAGCGAATCGGTCGTCGCCGCAGCGTTCGCACCGTAGGAATTCCGGGCTGCTGCAGAGCGTGCAGCCCGGATCAGGATCGAGATAGGCCCGCGGGTAGCGGCATCGTGCACAGATCCGGTGCGGTCGGCGCGCGCAGGCTCGACAGAGCGCTTCCCCACCGACGCGCGCGTTCACCCGTCGCGGGCGGTGGCAGCGGGCGCAGAGCTCGGTCGGATACGTCCGACATCGTTGACACACCGGCAATCCCGATCGGCGGCCAGGGCACCGCCGGCCGCAGGTGTGGCACGTCGTCTCCTGGCTGCGGAGCCAGCACTTGTTGCAGAGTGGGCGACCATCGCCCAGCCGCGCCTGCGGGGATCGTGGCTGGCCGCAGCTGCTGCACGTCTCCACGCTCAAGAGTCGTGCACAGAGCTGACAGACCATTCCGCCGCCCTCGAGGCGACGGGTGAGGTCCCTGATCCTTCGGCACAACTTGCAACGGGGTCGACGAATGCGCGTCGACCCCGCTTCGACGAGCATCTTGATCATCCGTTGGGTGGAGGTTCGGCAGCCGGAGTCACCTGACGTCAAGTGATCGGGTCTGGTGTAGAGATCGGCTGCGATCCCGCCGCGTCGATACGGCGTTGGCGCCAGGCGATCCAAAATCTCGACGACCACAGCCTCCGGCAGATCTGGGTCGGCAGCGGCGACCGCATCGAGAATCCATCGCGTGCGGACCTGATGATTTTCCTCTGGGGTTCCCCGCAGCCGGGGCGGCCTCACAGCCCTAGTCCGGACGGACAACCTGGATCCGTGTCGGCCGGCGTGGCGATTCCACCGCGCTGTCGGCGGAACTACGCCGGCTGCGGGCGCGGGCCTTGACGGAGGTGGTGACCACGGTGGGCTCGATAAGGTCGTTCGGTGTGCAGTCCAGCCCATCGCAGACGGCGGCCAGGACCCGCATGTTCAGCCGTTCCGGAGGCTGGGCGACCAGCCGGTAGATCTGCGCGACCGACAGCTCGACCCCCCGTTCGGCTAACAGGGGCTGAAGATCACTGGTGGAGAACATGCCCTTGGCTGCCATCACCTGCCGTAGCCGCCACTCGTAGCCAACTTCTCGCTGCTTCACGTCTTCTCTCCCATCAGCCGATCGAGTGCGGTCCGCAACGTGCGGTTCTTGAAGTCACCCGACACGCCCGTGTAGAGACCGGTCGTCGACCCCCACCGATGGCCAACCTGCTGCTGCACGAAGAACGGATCCCAGCCGTCCTCCACCAGATGCGTCACATACGAGTGCCGCAAGCAATGTGGATGCAACTCCGCCGGCAGGCCCAGGTCATCACGCCAGGCGGCGAACCGCCGGGTCAGATAGTCCACCGACACCCGGCCACCCCGCTCGGTCGGCCACAACGCCGGCCCACCCTGCCCCGGGTAGTCCGGCCGGACATGCTCGAGGTACTCCGCCAAGACCACCGACGACCACGGCCACACCGCGAGCACCGACCGGCGTCGCGGTGGACTGCCGCGCATCGCCTTCCCATAGCGAACCTGGCAGATGCCGAACTCGGCGAACTCCGGCGCCTCGCTATTGCGGCAGAAATCAGTCACATCCAGCATCGCCGCTTCCCGCCGGCGCAGCCCGAACGCGTAGATGATCTTCAGCCAGCTCGCATCCCGCCAGGCAGCTAGCCATCACTTCCGACCCGATTGGCGGGCAAGCTGAACCTGATCGTCAGCATGATCGAACAGGCGCTGGATCTCCTCCCGAGTCAACGGGCGCACACCCGGCCTGGCCTCCTGGTCGATCAGATGCGGCAGCGTGTTCCACTCGTAGCACACCTGCACCGGGTGAGTCCCGAACAGGTCGATACACCGCTCTGCCCAGCCGTAGCGTGGATCGACCAGGTAGTCGCAAAACAGGCGCAGACCGCCCGTGGTAGGTGCGGAGCGTCGACTTACTGGCCCGGCGCCCCTGAAGCAGTTCGGCCGACCACTCATCAAGATCAGCAGACGACCACTGCCAGGGATACTCCCCGGTGAACAGCATGAAGCGTCGCACCGTGCCCAGCCGGGGCTCGATCGTCGCCGGCGACAGGCCCCGTGCCCTCATCTGAGCCGCCCAGCCCCACAGCATCGCCTCCCAGGCAGCATCCTGAGGATGCGACACCGACACAGGAACCAGGGACAACGCCGACAACGGCTGTCCATCACCAGCCTCCACGACGCTCCTCCGACTCAGGACTAGACGATCGAATCATTCACCTGATGCGAAAGTCTCGTCAAGACCCCTAGTCAGAGCCGCCTGGCGCCGGATAGCATAGGGGGCTCACCTAGCTCCAACGAACCGGCCTAGATCACGCTCATGCAAGATGCGAAACAGCGTGAATGCTCACCTGCTGCAATAAGCCGGGATTGCGAACGTACTGCACCAGGGCCGACCAACGGTAGGAGTGCCGACGCCACTCGAGCACCAAGCCCTGGGTCGGTGGCAGCAAGGTGCTCTCACTTCGGATCCAGACATGTCGGGTGTGGCGAGGCCTGGGCCACTCGCGATCCTTCCGTCGAGCGGCCACCAACCAAGAATAGAACACACATTCGATCATGTAGCTGAGCCTCATCATCGGCTCCCGAGCGGTCACTGTCAACGAGCCCGGCGCACCCTCAGCCGAGGCCGAGTACCGCCCTGGCGACCAGGAAGTAGACCACCAGTCCGGTGGCATCGACGATCGTGCTGATGAACGGCGCACTCACCACCGCGGGGTCGATCCCGATCCGCCGGGCGATCATCGGTGTCGTCGACCCGACCCCGCTGGCCAGTACACAGATCGCGATCAGCGACAGGCAGACGACGATCGCGATCGAGCGATCGGCGAAGAACGTCGCAGGGAAGAACCCGACCGCGGCCAGGATCAAACCCAGCAGCAGGCCGGTGCCGACCTCACGAAGGAGGACGCGGACGAAGTCGCCCGGTCCGACGTCCCCCACCGCCATCGCTCTGACGACCGTGGTCGCCGACTGTGCGCCGACGTTGCCGCCCGTACCGATCAGCAACGGAACGAACAGGGCGAGCACCACCACCTGGGCCAGAGTCTCCTCGAAGTAGTCGAGCACGTTCACGGTCAACGTCGCTGCGACGATCAGCACCAGCAGCCAGCCGACGCGCGAGCGAACCAGGTCCAGCACGGACGTTGCCGGGTAGGAGCGGCGGAGTCGCGCGCTACCGGAGCCGCGGGCGGCATCCTCCGCGTTGGCCTCCTCGAGGATCCGCATCGCGTCATCGACGGTGAGCACACCGGCGAGGCGCCCGTCGGCGTCGACGACCGGCGCGGCGATCAGCCGGGCATCGCGGAAGGAGAGTGCCGCGTCCTCCTGATCCTGATCGGTGCGCATCACGACCGCGGGCGCGGTCATCAAGTCGCCCACCGCCGTGCGCGGATCGCTGACCATGAGTCGGCGCAGGCTGACCACTCCGAGCACGACGCCGGCATCGCCGACCACCGGCAGCATGTAGACGGTCTCGACCTGCTCACCCTGGCTGCGTACGAGCTCCAGAGCGGTGTCGACCGACTGCGCTGCTCGTACGGCGAGCACATGCGGGCTCATCACCCGTCCGGTCGATCGCGGGCCGTACTGCATGAGCAGTAGCGTCAGCTCGCGGGCACCACGGTCCAGGGCCGCCAGCAGGGTCTCCGACAGCGAGTCCGGTACCCGGTGGCAGATCCAGGCCCGGTCGTCCGGATCGAGTGACGCGAACAGCGTCTCCGAACGCTCGGTCGGCAAGCCTTTCAGCAGTTCGATCCTGACGCTGTCCTGGACGAGCCTGAACACTTCCTCTCTACGGACCGGTGCCAGCAGGTCGAACACCTCGACCAGGTCGCGCCGGTTGAGTTGTCGCATGCTGCGGGCAACGGAGCGGTCGGAGAGTCGCTCGAGGTACGCCCCGGTGTTCTCAACCTCTCTGCGCTGCAAGAGCCTGCCGATGGCCCTGTGCTCAGCAACCATGCCGACCAGGCTGGAAGATCAGGAGGTCGGCGGCGGTTCGTATCGGAGCGCTCGTGTGGGCGTGACTGGTCACCGGATGACCGTAGCCGGTGGCACGCGCGGCGACGATGGCGACGGCGGGTTCACAGGCGAGATCTTCGGCTGAGTCGATGAGGCCTTGACGATCCCATCGACCGTGGTTGTAATCGAATCTCTGTTCGATTATCATGGCCTCATGATCGGTCCGTCTGCGGCGCACGCCATACCGCTGCAACACGCCCTGGACGGGTTCGCCACCGCGCTCGATCACCTCGTCAAGCTCGTCGACGACCGAGGACTGGACGATCTCGACGCACAGGGTTTGGTCGCGTTCGCGCAGGATTTCGAGACGATTCGCAACCGAATGTCGGTGGTCGATCACCTGGTGGTCCGCACCGGAGTGGAGCGAGATCTCCCGCACACCCTGTGTCAGCGAAACATGGGCCACGTGCTCGCTGAGGCGTTGCGGATCTCCCCGGCCGACGCTTCACGGCGGGTTCGGGCCGCCGAGCATCTGGCGGACCGATCCACGATGAGCGGACACCCGCTTCCACCATGGCGGCCCCACCTGGCGGAGGCCCAGCGAAACGGGACGGTCACTCCCGAGCAGGTCATGATCATCGACCACGCGTTGCGGGCCGTCGACGGGCGCGGCTTCGATCCCGCCGATGCCGACGCGGGTGAACAGATTCTGGTCGACGCAGCGGCGAGTCTGAAGCCGGCAGACCTGCGAGAGGTAGCCGTGAAAGTCGTCGACGCGATCGACCCCGACGGAACACTACCCAACGATCAGATACAGCGAGACCGTCGGTTCTTCCACCTCCGCAAGGCCGCGGACGGGTCCTATCGAGGCGACTTCAGGCTCACCCCGGAGGTGGGAGCCCGGTTGAAAGCCGTGCTCGATCCGCTGGCCGGGCCGAAGACCACCAGCTTCTACCTCGGGGATGGCGGAAATGGCGGACCCGACGCAGGAGCGACCGCTGAATCTGATGCGTCTTCGAATTCTCGCCGCATCGCCGAACCCGATCTGCGAACACGCGGCCAGCGGATGCACGACGCCCTCGAGACAGTCTGCTGCCGACTGCTGCGTTCCGATGCGCTGCCCGACAGCGGCGGCACGCCGGCCACGGTCGTGATCACTATCGACGCCGATGACCTGCGGGCGCGGACCGGCTCGGCGTTTCTCACCGACGGCTCCCCCATCTCCGCCCGTTCCGTCATCGATCTCGCCGACCAAGCCGATGTCGCATGGTGTGTCAAGAATTCCCGGGGAGCTGTGCTCGCAATGGGTCGCGACCGTCGCCTCGCATCCCGGGGTCAGACGTTGGCCCTGATCGCGCGAGACGGCGGATGTTCCTTCCCCGGCTGCGAAACTCCGCACGAATGGGCCGAGCGCCACCACATCGTGCCGTGGGCCGACGGTGGGCCGACCGATCTGGACAACCTCACGTTGCTCTGCAGCTACCACCATCACAACTTTGCCAGTCGGGGCTGGACCTGCCGACTCGATCCGGATCGGCTCCCGACCTGGATCCCGCCGAAGTGGATCGACCCTCGGCAACGCCCGATCCTGCACCCCAGGATCAGAGTCAGACGCTGGCGGGCCCGACTGCCGCTCCCGAGCGCCGACGCCTGGTGACTGCGGTCCGAGGCAGCTAGGCGATCAGCGCGCGGATGGGCGGACCAACGAGGACAAGACCCAGGTGTCGAGTGGTGAGCCCAGTGTCGATTTCTGCCGCTCAGTCGTGCAGCGGCAGGTACCGCACTCGCAGCACGCCATCCAGGGCAGCGATCCCCTCGATCACCGAGTCCGGCGCGTTGCTGTCCACGTCGACCAGTGTGTATGCGATGTCGCGGCGCGACTTGTTGGTCATGGTCGTGATGTTGAGACCACGCTGCGCCATCTCGTGCGAGACCTGCGCCACCATGTTGGGCACATTGGCGTTGACGATGGCGATCCGATACGGCGACTCCCGCGGCAACGCCACGTCGGGAAAGTTCACCGCGTTCGTGATCGTGCCGTCCAGCAGGTAGTCGCGGACCTGCTCGGCGACCATGATCGCGCAGTTCTCCTCCGCCTCCCGGGTGGACGCTCCGAGATGTGGCAGCACGATCACCTTGTCGCGACCGAGCAGGTGCGGCGCCGGGAAGTCGCAGACGTAATGGCCGAGCCTCTTGGCCTCCAGTGCTTCCAGGACGGCAGCCTCGTCCACCACACCGCCTCGGGAGAAGTTGAGCAGCACGGCACCACTGCGCATCTGGGCCACGCCGGCCGCGTCGATCATGTTCCGGGTCGCGTCCAACAACGGCACGTGCAAGGTGACGAAGTCGCTGTGCTTGAGCACCTCGCCCAGCTGGTGTGCCTTCTTCACCGTCGACGGCAGGCTCCAGGCCGCCTCGACGGTGATCTCCGGGTCGTACCCGATCACCTTCATGCCGAGCTTGATCGCCGCGTCGGCAACCAGACAGCCGATCTTGCCGAGGCCGATCACGCCGAGCGTGTGGCCGGCGAGCTCATAGCCGCCGAACTCCTTCTTGCCCGCCTCGACACGGGCGTCGAGCTCGGGATCGCTCGGATCGAGTCGCCCGACGAATCCCAGTGCGTCGTCCAGGTTCCGGGCGGCGAGTAGCAGCCCGGACAAGACGAGTTCCTTGACCGCATTCGCGTTCGCGCCCGGCGCGTTGAAGACCGGCACCCCACGCGCCGACATCTGCGAGACCGGAATGTTGTTCACCCCGGCACCGGCCCGACCGATGGCGAGCACCGAGTCCGGGATCGGCGAGGGGTGCAGATCGGTCGAGCGCAACAGGATCGCATGCGGCTCCTCGATGTCGGCGGACACCGTGAACCGCTCCCAGGGCAGACGCTTCAGCCCGTTCGCCGAGACGTGATCGAGCACTTCGACTCGAAGCTTGTCACTCATCGTGCTCAGCCCTTCGTCGCGGCGAACGCGGCCATGTAATCGACCAGCGCACGCACGCCTTCGATCGGCATAGCGTTGTAGAGCGAGGCCCTCATACCGCCGACCGATCGGTGCCCCTTGAGTTGGACCATGTCCCGCTGCGCTGCCCCGGCCAGGAACTCCGCATCCAGGGCGGGATCGGCCAGCGTGAACGCAACATTCATTCGCGACCTGTCCGCTCGCTCGACGGGATTGAGGTAGAAGTCCGAACCGTCGATGAAGTCGTAGAGCACCGCCGCCTTGGCGATGTTGCGCTGCTGGGCCGCGCCGAGCCCACCGGTCTCGAGCAGCCGCTTGAAGACCAGTCCAGCGATGTAGATCGCGTACGTCGGCGGCGTGTTGTGCATCGACTCCGCCTTCACGTGGGTTGCGTAGTCCAGCATCATCGGCGGGGTCGGCGTACCCAGTCCGACCAGGTCGGGCCGGATGATCACGATGGTCAGGCCGGCCGGCCCGATGTTCTTCTGAGCACCGGCATAGATCAGCCCGAACTTCGAGACGTCCAGCGGCTCGGACAAGATGTTGGAGGACATGTCACTGACCAGCGGTACCTCCCCGACGTCGGGGATCCAGTGGTACTCGACCCCGCCGATCGTCTCGTTCGCCGTGTAGTGAACGTAGGCCGCGTCCTCGGACAGCCGCCAGGTCGTCTGCGGTGGGACGTAGGTGAACGAGCGGTCCTCGGCGGTGGCGGCGACATTGACTTTCGGCGCCAGCCCTCGGGCGGCCGCAATCGCCTTCTTCGCCCACTCTCCCGTGTGCACGTAGTCCACCGTCGGTTTGCCCCGCACCAGGTTCATCGGGATCATCTCGAACTGCAGCGTCGCACCCCCTTGGAGGAACAGCACGTGGTAGCCGTCGGGAATGGCGAGCAGCTTGCGCAGATCCGCCTCGGCTTCGGCGGCGATCGAGACGAACTCCTTGCCGCGGTGCGACATCTCCATCACCGACTGGCCCGATCCGTGCCAGTCGAGCATTTCCGCCGCGGCCCGGGCCAGGACGTCGTCAGGAAGGGTGGCGGGTCCGGCGCTGAAGTTGTAGACGCGTGGCATGGGCGTTCACTCACCTGTGGGGTGTCGGCGATCTTCACGCCGGGCCGCCGCACGCCGGCTTCTCGGCGTTGGGACGGCGGCCAGCGTGGACCTTACCGCGAGCGTGGACCTTACTGCGACTACAGCCCCTACTGGGACAAGGGCCCCTACTGCGACTACAGCCGTCGTGCGGGAGGTCCCGGCCGGTGGTCGTGATGCTGCGGCCATCCCCAACGCCGGCCCATGAAGCGAGTCAGCATGAAGAACCACAGCAGCCCCCACAGCATCCAGGGCGCCCCGATCGCGACAGCGGTCACCACCAGCCCGATCGCCATCAGCGGGAACAGCAGGAACAGCGGCGACGGTGGCCGTTGACCGGGCCACTGGGCCGGTTGTGGCTGCGCGGGCTGCTGGACCGTTGCCGGGAGGTCGTCGAACAGCGGCTGGAGATCGGTGCTGAATCGTGCCTGCATCGCCTGATCGATCCGCTCGTCGAGCTCTTCGCGACCCAGACGGCCTGCCGCGAAGTGATCGCCGAGCGCAGACACCGCCTCGTCTCGCTCGGCATCGCCGATCCGGACCGGCTTGGCCGGAGCCGACTCGCGCTGGCGGTCATCGATGATCACCGGCCACATCCACTGCGGTACGGAGTTACGCGGGTCTCCCCGACCCCACGACGTGTTGCTCATCTGCCCTGCTCTCCACTCTCGGTCTTGCTCGCGTCGGTTCCGGCCAGGATCGAGTGCAGTTTGCGCCGCAACTCGATCAACGCCTCCTTGCCCTTGGCCTGCTGTTCGGGTGTGCCGATCGAGGCGATCTGCCAGATGGCGGCCGCGATCTGGCCGATCAGCGGCTTCAGTCCGTCGTCGCTCGTCGCGGAATCCGGTATCGCCCGCCACGGCATCGAGACCTCGTCGGCGTGCTCGGTGACATACGTCTGGCCTTCCTCGGTCAGGCTGTAGGTCCGCTTACCATCCGAGGAGTTCGCCTGGACCAGACCCTCGTCCTCGAGTTGCTGCAGCGTCGGATAGATCGAGCCCGGACTCGGCTTCCACGCTCCGCCGCTGCGCTCGGCGATCTCCTGGATGATCTGGTAACCGTTGAGCGAGGCCTCACTCAGCACCGACAGGATCGCCGCCCGGACGTCACCACGGCGAGCCTTCGGACCGCGCCAGCCACGCCCCCACGCCGGGCCCGGGGGTGGCGGCTGGGCGAACGGCGCCCAGGGGCCAAGCGCGTGCGGGCCGTGCTGGAGCGTTCGATCCGCCATCGTCGTCCACCAGCCCCGATCAGACCAGTTTCGATCAGGCCAGTCCCGATCAGGCCAGTCCCGATCAGGCCGGCCGCTGCCCGGCCTGCCGGGACCGGACCAGTTGCGCTCGGCGCGCTGCGCTCCACCACATTGCCCGGCGAACCACAACCATGGTGGTTCCATCGTGAACGTCGCGGACACTGCCCATCACCAATTCCCTCTGTCGCGAGATCCCTCTGTCACGAGGGTGCGATACGTCAACGATATATCGGTACTGTGCCCTACCCAAGGGTCGTCACCTTCCTCGTTCACCACGAGGAACGAAAAGGCCGACCCGGAAGATCCGGGTCGGCCTCGCGAAGGTCGATTCAGCGCCTCATGCCGGGCAGCCCCACGGTCAGATTCACGATGACGCCGATCAGGAACAAGGCAGCACCGACGATGATTCCGGCCAACGCGATGTTGTTCTTGTAACCGGCATCTTCGACTTGGTGTAGGCGATGATGCTGATGATCAGTCCGATCAGGTTGCAGAAGATGGCGAGGATCAGCCCGACGATGCCGAGCGTACGACCCGGATCCTGCGCGGGCGGTCCGGCGGGCGGCTGATAGGTCATGAATGTCCTTCCTGGACGGTGTGCCCGGTGGATACCGGGACGAAGGTGCAGGCATCGTATCGTCGGGGGGGCTCAGTTCGACGGAACGGTTCGACGGAACGCCGCGCGCGTTACCCGGTCGGCGGCGGACAGACTCGCTCGGCGGGGACGCCTCTCCGGGAGGCGAGCCGCGCCGAACGATCGTAGGCTGCTGGGGTGGCTACCTCCAGCGAGTCGCAGAGGTTGCCCTGGCTGCCCGGCATCGTCCGGCGCGTCGGCCGGGCGATCTGGCGACTCGCCGCGTACACGGTCGGCGGATCCATCCGCTACCGGGTGACCGGCCTCGCCGCGGAGGCGGCCTTCTTCACGATCTTGTCGCTGCCGCCGCTGATCTTCGGGCTGGCCGGCGCCATCGGCTACGTGGCTCAGCGCTTCGACGTCCGGACCATCGCCGGCTTCCGCGAGCAGGTGCTGGCACTGGCCTCTCAGGCGCTGACCGCGGAGGCGGTCGACTCGGTGATCGAGCCGACCCTGGACGACGTGTTGTCAGGCGGCCGGTTCGAGGTCATCTCGATCGGCTTCGTGCTTGCACTGTGGTCGGGTTCGCGTGCGCTGAACGTTTTCGTCGACACCATCACGATCATGTACGGCCTGGGCGGCCAGCGGGGGATCGTGAAGACGCGCGCACTGTCGTTCGGTCTCTACCTGGTGTTCCTCCTGGTGGGAATCATCATCTTGCCGCTGGTGCTGGCCGGGCCGAGCGTCGTCGATCGGGTCGTCCCCGACCGGTTCTCGATCGTCACGTCGTTCTACTGGCCGGTCGTCCTGGCCGGATCGGTCTTCGTGCTCGCCACGCTGTATCACCTGGCGGTACCGGTCCGCACCCGCCTGCGGGCCAATCTGCCCGGCGCCTTGCTGACCATGCTCATCTGGCTCGGCGGGAGCTACCTGCTGCGGACCTTCCTCGGCCAGTCCGTCGGCAGCGCTTCCATCTATGGACCGCTCGCGGCCCCGATCGCCCTGCTCATCTGGCTCTACATCATCTCCATCGCCGTGCTGATCGGTGCTGCCTTCAACGCCGCCGCAGACGAGGTATGGCCGCGGCTGTCCGGCATCCATCACAACGCCGAGAGTGCCGCTGACACCGACCCAGATGTCTCGACCATCCTGTCCGGCGAGGCAAGTACGGCCCGCTTGCGAGCCGTCGCCCACGACGGCCACCAGGAGGCCGGCGAACCGGCAACGAGCAGCACGGTCGCCGACGGCACCGGCGAGAACGTCGCGCCGGACCCCGCCGCGCCGTTCGCCGACCTGCCCGCTCCGCTCCCCGGACCTGCTTCGGCCACCGAGCGGCGAATCCGAAAGCAAGACGTCGGTGGCGACCGCTGACGACTCGCCGGAAAAGGACCCGCTCGGACAAATACGTATCCATACTTTGGACACGCTTCTCAGATCGTGAGATTTCGAGTTGCGTCGGTTCGATCGGTGACCGAAGGTGTAAAGCGTGCGCATCGATTCGGAGTTGCTCACCGGCCCATGGCCGGTGCCGGCGATCCGCTGTCGGCCGTCCTGGCTGACTGCGCGCCGCTTCGTCGACTTCGGTCGGATGGAGTCGATGATGTGTCATTTCACGGCGCGCTGAGGTAATTCCTCGCACCCCTTCTCGACCCCGCCCGCCCCTGCGTGAGCCCCCCTGACGCGTGGCACCCCGACCGAGGGACATCATGACCCAGACTTCCGTCCGTCCAGCCAGCCCCCGTCCTCACCCGGGAGGGGTCGCCCGCCCCGCCCGTAAGCGCGGCGACGGCCAGTGGGCACTCGGCTACCGCGAGCCGCTGAACCCCAACGAGCAGTCCAAGAAGGACGACAACCCGCTCAATGTTCGGGCCCGGATCGAGAACATCTATGCAAAGGGTGGCTTCGCCAGCATCGATCCCGGCGACCTACGCGGCCGTTTCCGCTGGTACGGCCTGTACACCCAGCGCAAGCCCGGTATCGACGGCGGCAAGACCGCCACGCTCGAGCCGCACGAGCTCGACGACGAGTACTTCATGCTGCGCATTCGGATCGACGGCGGTGCGCTCAGCACCGAGCAACTGCGGGTCATCGCCACCATCTCCACCGAGTTCGCCCGAGACTCCGCAGATGTGACCGACCGGCAGAACATCCAGCTGCACTGGATCCGGATCGAGGATGTCCCCGAGATCTGGAGACGGCTGGAGTCTGTGAGTCTGCACACGACGGAGGCGTGTGGCGACTGCCCGCGCGTCATCCTCGGCTCTCCCGTCGCCGGCATCGCCGCCGACGAGATCATCGACCCCAGTCGGGCGCTGCGCGAGATCGCGGACCGTTACATCGGGGACCCGGAGTTCGCCAACCTCCCACGCAAGTACAAGACAGCCCTCACCGGGCATCCGTCCCACGACGTCGTGCCCGAGATCAACGACATCGCCTTCGTCGGCGTGGTGCACCCCGAATACGGACCAGGGTTCGACGTCTGGGTCGGTGGCGGCCTTTCCACCAACCCGATGCTGGCCGCTCGCCTCGGCGCCTGGGTGCCGGAGGAGGAGGTGGCCGAGGTCTGGGCCGCGATCACGTCGGTGTTCCGCGACTACGGCTATCGCCGCCTCCGGCACCGCGCTCGGATGAAATTCCTGGTCGCCGACTGCGGCACCGAGCAGTTCCGCACGGTACTGGAGACCGAGTACCTCAAGCGGAGGCTGATCAACGGCCCGGCGCCGGCCATCCCGGTGCGACCCGGAGACCACGTCGGGATCAACCAGCAGAAGGACGGCGCGTACTTCATCGGCCTGTCCACCGCGGCCGGTCGGGTCAGCGGCAGCATGCTGAACGCACTCGCCGAACTCGCCGAGAGCCACGGCTCGAAGCGACTTCGCACCACCCCGATGCAGAAGCTGCTTGTCCTCGACGTGGCCGCGGACCAGGTGGACTCCTTCGTCGCGGGTGCTGAGACTCTCGGCCTGTCCGCTCGACCCGACGCCTGGCGCCGATCCGTGCTGGCCTGCACCGGCATCGAGTTCTGCAAGCTGGCCATCGTCGAGACGAAGGCCCAGGCGGTCCGCGTGGCCGATGAACTGGAGCGCCGCCTCGGTGCCCTGGACACGCCGATCACGGTGAACATCAACGGCTGCCCGAACTCGTGCGCTCGGGTCCAGGTCGCCGACATCGGTCTCAAGGGTCAGCTGGTGCCCGGCCCCCAGGGAAGCCAGGTGGAGGGCTTCCAGGTGCACCTGGGCGGCGGTCTCGGCCAGGACGCCGGTTTCGGCCGGAAGCTCCGCGGTCACAAGGTGACCGCCGACGAGGTGCCGGACTACGTCGAGCGGCTGGCTCGTGCATACCTGGCCGGCCGGCAGACCGGCGAACGATTCGCCCAGTGGGTGGCTCGTGCCGACGAAACAGTCCTGGTCTGAGGTGGCCCGATGAACGAGCCCGAACCGAGGACGGAGTCGGCGCAATCGACACCGGCGGACGAGGTCAGCACCCACACCGCCACCCGTCAGCAGATCATCTACTGCCCGTACTGCGCCGAGGAGACCTTGTTTCCCTTGGAGCGCGGTTGGGAATGCCGCAGTTGCGGTCGAGCGTTCTCGATCACCTTCTTGGGTCTGCGCTGGCGCGGATCGGCGGCGGGCGGATCCGACACGCGGGATGCGCAACCATGAGTACCGTCGTAACCGAGTCCGATACCGCGTACGAGAAGGAGCAGCGTGCGCTGGCCATCGAGGCCAGTGCGAAGCTGGAGAATGCGAGCGCGCTGGAGATCCTGGGCTGGGCCTATGACAAGTACGGACCAGGGCTCGTTGTGGCATCGTCCCTCGCTGACACGGTGATGGTCCATCTCGCCGAGCGGGTGCACGCCGGGATCGACGTGATCTTCCTCGACACCGGCTACCACTTCGTCGAGACGATCGGCACCCGTGACGCGATCGAAGCCGTGTACGACGTCAATCTGATCACCCTGATGCCGACGCAGAGCGTCGCCGAGCAGGATGCGGCCTGGGGCAAGGACCTGTTCGCCCGCAACCCCGACCAGTGCTGCACCCTGCGCAAGGTCGAACCGCTGAACGAGGCGTTGACGAGCTACGCCGCCTGGGCGACCGGTATCCGACGGGCCGACTCGCCCGCGCGAGCCAAGACGCCGATCGTGTCCTACGACGCCAAGCGGAAGCTGATCAAGGTCGCCCCGATCGCCCGATGGTCCGACGCCGACGTGGCCGACTACATCGAGCGGCACTCCTTGATCGTCAACCCATTGCTGGAAGACGGCTATGCCTCCATCGGCTGCGAGCCGTGCACTCGGAAGGCCGAAGCGACCGACCCCCGTGCCGGCCGGTGGGCCGGATTCGGCAAGACCGAGTGCGGTATCCACCAGTGACCCCCGAGCTGACCATGTCTGATACCGAAGCCCAGCGGTTGCTCCCGACCGGCTACGCGCCCGGCACCGGCGCCACCCTCTGGTTCACCGGCCTGCCATCGGCCGGGAAGTCCACCATCGCTCGAGCCGTGGCCGACGACCTGGGTTCGGACGGCTTTCGAGTCCAGGTGCTCGACGGCGACGAGGTGCGTCCCCACCTCGGCGCCGAGCTCGGCTTCAGCCGGGAAGCCCGCGACATCAACGTCCGCCGGATCGGCTACGTGGCCCGGCTGCTCGCCGGCCACGGCGTGATCACCCTGGTGCCGGTGATCGCCCCCTACAGCGATGCCCGTGCGGCCGTCCGGGCAGATCACCACGAGCACGGTGTGGCGTTTGCCGAGGTGTACGTGTCGACTTCGCTCGAGCTGGCGGAATCTCGCGACGTCAAGGGTCTGTACGCCCGAGCGCGGCGCGGCGAACTGACCGGCCTGACTGGTGTCGACGACCCCTACGAGAAGCCCGCGAGCGCCGAACTGGTCATCGACACTGGACGAGTCGACCTCACCACCTCCGTCGAGCTGTCCAAGGCGCTGCTCACGGCCATCG
>JBBSQJ010000072.1:0-18227 GCA_038257965.1 Propionibacteriales bacterium | reverse complement strand
GACTCGGCCGGCGACGTCGTGAACCCGACCTGGTTGTTCACGATGATGTGAATCGTGCCGCCAGTGCGGTAACCGCGCAGCTGGGACAGGTTGAGGGTCTCCGCGACGACGCCCTGGCCGGCGAAGGCCGCGTCGCCGTGCATCAGCACCGGCAGGACGGGGAACTCCTCGCCACGGTCGAGGATGTCCTGCTTGGCCCGGGCGATGCCCTCCAGGACCGGGTTCACGGCCTCGAGATGACTCGGGTTCGCGGCGACTGACGTCTTGATGGTGGCCCCGCTGAGCGCGGCGAACTGACCGTCCGCGCCGAGGTGATATTTCACGTCACCGGAGCCCTGCACCGTGCGAGGGTCGATGTTGCCCTCGAACTCGCGGAAGATCTGGGCGTAGCTCTTGCCGACGATGTTGGCCAGCACGTTCAGCCGACCCCGGTGCGGCATGCCGATACAGACCTCCTCCAGCCCGCCGTCGGCCGCCCGCTCACACACCTCGTCGAGCAACGCGATCGCCGACTCTCCACCCTCAAGGGAGAACCGCTTCTGACCGACGAACTTGGTCTGCAGGAAGGTCTCGAAGACTTCGGCGGAGTTGAGCTTCTCCAGGATCCGCAGGTGCTCCTCACGGGGCAAGGACTCGTGCGGGCGCTCCACCCGGTCCTGGATCCACTTGCGTTGGGTCGGCTCCTGGATGTGCATGTACTCGATACCGATCGTGCGGCAGTACGAGTCGCGCAGGATGCCGAGGATCTTGCGCATCTTCATCAGCCCCTGGCCGCCGGCGAAGCTACCGGTCGCGAACTCGCGGTCCAGATCCCACAGCGTCAGCCCATGCGACTGCACGTCGAGGTCGTGGTGATTGCGCTGTCGGTACTCCAGCGGGTCGGTGTCGGCCATCAGGTGGCCCCGGACCCGATAGGAGTTGATCATCTCCATGATCCGGGCCTGTTTGGGGACCTGGTCCTCGTGGTCGGAACTGATGTCTTGAGCCCAGCGGATCGGTTCGTACGGGATCCGTAGGGCGCCGAAGATGTCGTCGTAGAAGCCGTCTTCGCCGAGCAGCAGCGCGTGCAGCCGCGCGAGGTACTGCCCCGACTGAGCGCCCTGGATGACGCGGTGGTCGTACGTCGACGTCAACGTCATCACCTTCGACACGCTCATCAAGGAGAGCTTGTCGGGGTCGGAACCTTGGAACTCCGGCGGATAGTCCATCGAGCCCACACCGATGATGGCGCCCTGACCCTGCATCAATCGTGGCACCGAGTGGTTGGTGCCGATGGTTCCAGGGTTGGTCAGGGTGATGGTGGTGCCGGCGAAGTCGGCTACCGTCAGGTCGCCGGCCCGCGCCTTCTTCACCATCTCCTCATACGCTGCCCAGAACTGCGCGAAGTTCAACGACTCGCAGCTCTTGATGCTGGGCACCAACAGTTGTCGAGTGCCGTCCGGGCGCGGCAGGTCGATGGCGAGGCCGAGGTTGACGTTGTGCGGCTCGACCATGTTCGGTTTGCCGTCGACGACCGCGTATCCGTTGTTCATCTCGGGATGGGTCTTGAGCGCCTGCACCATCGCGTAGCCGATGAGGTGGGTGTAGGAGACCTTGCCGCCACGGGCGCGCCGCAGATGGTTGTTGATGACCACGCGCTGGTCGACGAGCAACTTCACCGGCAGCGACCGGACACTGGTCGCGGTTGGCACCGTCAGCGACACGTCCATGTTCTTGGCCGTCCGGGCTGGGGCGCCACGAAGCACCGTGCGGACCGGTTCCGCGGTGTTCACATTCGGACGGTTCGACGGGTTGGGCGGATCGGCCGGGACGCCACCGCGGCCGCCGGGGCTGACCGGGCGCGACTCCTTGGCCGGCATCTGCTTCTCCACCGTCGGCGTCCGGCGACTGGTCGGCGCTGCGGGCGCCGTTTCCGCCTTCGCTGTCGTGGTTCGCGATGTCGAGGTCTGGGACGTCCGTGCGGCCCGCGGGGAGGACGGCTTGGCCGGTGCCTTCGATGCCGGTGCCTTCGATGCCGGTGATGCGGCGCCGGCCGAGCGGGTGCTACGCGACCCGTTTCCGGTGGAGCCGGTGCTGCCTGTGCCGGAGCTGCTTGCGCCCGCGCGGGTGCTTCCCGCGCCATTCGGATCAGCGCGGGTGGCGAAGAACTGCGCCCAAGCGGCGTCGACGGAGTCGGGATCGTTGCGGTACTGCTCGTACATCTCCTCCAAAAGCCAGTCGTTGGCGCCGAAGTCGGTGTCGTCGGTGAGCGGACTCGAGCCGGGCTGGGATTCGGGCACGGTGGCCACTTCTCGCCTTCTTCCGTCAAAGCATGTGTTCTTCGGTCTGTGCATCGTCGGAACGGGCGTCAGCGGCAGCACAGGGACCACAGACGCCTGCCGGTTGCCAGGCTACCCACAATGGCGAGCCGGCTGCTGGGTGGTACGGGGCGTGACAGGTCCGGAAGTCGCCGGGTCACCGCCCCCACCTCGAGCATCGGGCTGCGACTCAGCCGAAGACCTGCGCCACCTCGACCCGAGTTGCGGAGTGATTCAACCGGGCGTGGACCCCGACGTCGTCGACCCCCAGCAAGCGCAGCGCCAACCAGCAGGCGCCGAGCGCGCCCTGGGTCGCGGTCAGCACCGGATCGACCCGGTTCGCCAGCCGTTGTCGGACCTGCTTCGCGATCGGCGTCGTGCCGGTGAGCAGCGAACCCGCGAGAACGACCGGCAGACCCGGCGCCGGGTCGAGGCCCAGCAGAGCCATGGACATCGCGGCCGCAGCCTCGGCGATGATCGCCGCCGCGTCCGGGCTGTCGTCGGCATGCGCACTGACCAGTGGTGCGTAGCGACCCAGTGCGGTAGGTCGCTCCGCATAACAAGCGGTGACCAATCGGGAGAAGTCGTCGGTCCCGGCCATCGACACCACGTCGCGATTGAGCGGTGTCAGTCCCGCGCCTCGCTGCAGAGCGAGCAGCGTAGCGCGTACCGCCTCGCGACCGAGCCAGAACCCCGAACCGATGTCGCCGAGCAGCCAGCCGAGCCCGTCCGCCCATGCGGTGACCTCTTCGCCCTCGATCCGGCCGGCGACCGCGCCGGTTCCACCGATCAGTACATAGCCTCGGTGGTCGGGGGTGGCGGAGGAGAAGGCAACGGCGAGGTCCGAAACCAGGTGGCCCGGCACGTCGACGTCGTCCGGCCGGATGGCGTGCGCGAAGGTCGAGTCATCCCGCACCTGGGAGCCACCGGCGACGCCGAGGACGTACGCACCGACAGTGCCTGCGACACCGGCCAGCGATCGGTCCACCACCGCGCGGATCTGAGCGGCCGAGCGGTCCAGCCCGACGCCGACCGGGTTGCCCGGGCCACCACTGGCGATGGCCAGCACCTGCCCGTCGATGGTCGCCACAGCAGCCCGGGTGGAGGTGCCGCCGATGTCCGCGCCGACGACGAGTTCGGTCACCGGCGATCTGTCGCTGGTCCAGAAGTACGCCATGGACAGAACAATGCTGCAAGTTCGTGCATTTTCGGACCTAGATAGGGAGAAAAGTCGGCACTTTCCCGTATGGTGTGGTGTAGACCAAACGGAGGGAGTGGTTCGTGTAATCGGGGCGGCTGGGTTTGCTCGTCTCCCTCACGCTCATCACGCTCCACGCCGTTCACCACACCCAGGCTGAGTCAAGTCAACTCGTGTGCGGATCTGCGCACCCCGATCGGAAAGGCACGACAACCATGACGATGGATCCGAAACCGCTCGCGCGCCGTCAGTTCCTACGGTTCGCACTAGCGGCCGCCGCGGTCGCCCCACTCGGCGGAGCGCTCGCCTCGTGCGCCGCGGGCGGTGGCGGCTCGTCCAGCGGCGGCGCGAGCAGCCCCGCGGGCGCGGTCTCCGCGGACAACCCGTTCGGCGTGGCCGACGGCAGCACCGTCGACGCGGTGATCTTCAACGGCGGCTACGGCATCGACTACGTGGAGTTCGCCGCCAAGCAGATGGAGTCGAAGCACCCGAGCGTGACCGTCAAGGTCGCGCCGTCGACCAAGATCGCCCAGGAGCTCCAGCCACGGTTCGTCGCGGGAAACCCGCCGGATCTGATCGACAACTCCGGCGCCGGGGCCATCGGTATCAGCACGATCATCGCCCAGCTCGAGGACCTGACCTCGGTCATCGACGCGAACAACCTCGAGGGCACCAAGATCCGCGACTCGCTGTTCGGTGGCGTGCTCGAGCCGGGCACCTTCGATGGCAAGTTGGCGGCGATCAACTACGCGCTGACCGTCTATGCGCTGTGGTACTCGGCGTCACTGTTCGAGGAGAACGGCTGGACGCCGCCGAAAACCTGGGACGAGGCGTACGACCTCGGCACCAAGGCCAAGGCGAAGAACAAGTATCTCTTCGTGTGGGGCAAGGAGGCGGCGACCTACTACCAGACGCTGGCCATCGCCTCGGCGATCAAGGAGGGCGGCGACGAGGTCCGGCTCTCGCTGGAGAACCTGAAGCCCGACTGCTGGTCGCAGGAGGCGGTGCAGTCGGTGTTCACCGCGATGAAGAAGATCATCGACGCCAAGATGTTCAAGCCGGGCGGTTCGGGCACCCAGTTCACGGCGGCCCAGGCGCAGTGGAGCAACGACGAGGATGCCCTGCTCTACCCGTCGGGCAGCTGGATCGAGAACGAGATGAAGAAGCAGACCAAGGACGGGTTCAAGATGACCGGGGCGCCCGAGCCGACGGTCACCACGAACAGTTCCATGTCCTATCAGGCCCTGCACAGCACCGCCGGCGAGCCTTTCATCGTGCCGAGCCAAGGCAAGAATGTCGCGGGTGGCAAGGAGCTCTTGCGAACCATGCTGTCCAAGGACGCGGCGACCAACTTCGCCAAAACCAAGCTGGCTCCGACGGTCGTCAAGAACACGGTGCCGCCGGACGGCTTCGGCTCGACCGCCCTCGTCTCCCAGACCAAGATGCTCGACGCGGCGGGCGGTGAGATCTTCTCCTGGGTGTTCGTCGACTACTACGGCATGAATACCGACCAACTGGTGGTGTGGAACACGTTCCTGGCCGGCAAGTCCTCCGTGGCCGACCTGACCAAGGGGCTGCAGGGAATCACCGACAAGGTGGCCAATGACAGCTCGATCACCAAGATCGAGGTGAAGTGACCGCAACGGTCAACGTGGCGCCGGACCGGGCGGAATTCACCCCGGCCCGGCGGCGTGGCCCGCGCAAGAAGCTGACCTTCGACCGGGTCAGCTTCATGTTGGTCTTCCTCGGGTTGCCATTGGCGATCTACTTGGTCTTCGTGGTGTCGCCGTTCATCCAGGCCTGTTACTACGCGCTCACGGACTGGTCCGGCTTCAGCCCGACGCAGAACTTCATCGGTCTGGCGAACTTCAAGCGCATCTTCACCGACGGCATCTTCTTGAAGTCGATGCGCAACAACATCGTCTTGGCCCTGGTCCTGCCGGTGGTCACGCTGGTGATCGCATTCGCGCTCGCGTCACTGCTGACCGTCAGTGGCAGCAGTCGCGGTCAGACGCGCGGGCTGAAGGGGTCCGGCTTCTACCGGACGGTCTCGTTCTTTCCGTACGTGATCCCCGCCATCGTGATCGGCATCATGTGGGGTCAGATCTACGACCCCAGCAACGGTTTGCTCAACGGCATTCTCACCGCGATCGGCCTGGAGCAGTTCCAGAGCTTTCCCTGGCTCGGCAACGAGAACACGGCCATGGCGGCCACCATCTTCGTCATCGTGTGGAGCATGGTCGGGTTCTACCTGGTGCTGTTCGTCGCGGCGATCAAGGGTATCCCGGCCGAGCTCTACGAAGCCGCCCGGATCGACGGCGCCGGACGCTTCCGCATCGCGGTCAGCATCACGCTGCCGCTGATCCGCGACAACGTCCAGACAGCGTGGATCTACCTCGGCATCCTCGCGCTGGACGCCTTCGTCTACATGGTCGCCCTGAACCCCGGCGGCGGACCGAACAACTCCACCCTGGTGATGGCGCAGCAGTTGTTCACCACCGCGTTCACCAAGGGCCAGTTCGGTGTGGCCTGCGCCATGGGCGTCGTGCTTGCCGCGGTGACCCTTGCCTTCTCGGGACTGGTTTTCCTCGCCAACCGGCTACTGGGCGGGAAGGAGGACACCCGATGACGACCTCCACCGTGTCTCGCGCCACGGACGGAACGGCCGGGATCGAGCAACGCAAGATCACCGAGACCCCGGGTGACCGAGCGTTCGGCGGGGTTTCGCACTTCATCCTGATCGTCTGGGCGGTGATCGTCGTCCTGCCTATGCTCTGGACCCTGATGACGTCCTTCAAGACGACAAGCCAGATCTTCGCCTCACCGTTCTCGTTCCCGACCTCACTCAACCTGAAGAACTACGTCGGTGCGTGGACCACGGCCGGAATCGGCAGCTATTTCGCCAACACCGTCATCGTGGTCGGGTCGGCGTTGGTGATCGTGATGATCCTCGGCGCCATGTGTGCCTACGTTCTCGCGCGCTTCCAGTTCTTCGGCAGCCGGGCGATCTACTACCTCATGCTGGCCGGCTTGACCTTCCCGATCTTCTTGGCCATCGTTCCGTTGTTCTTCACGCTGAAGAATCTCGGGATCTTGAACACACTGCCCGGTTTGACCATCACCTACGTCGCGTTCGCGCTGCCGTTCACGGTGTTCTTCTTGTTCTCCTTCTTCAAGGCGCTGCCCGATGAGATCGCCGAGGCCGCGGCCATCGACGGCGCCGGGGAATGGCAGACCTTCTTCCGGGTCATGCTGCCGATGGCCAAGACAGGATTCGCGACCGTGGCGATCTTCAACTTCCTCGGTCTGTGGAACCAGTTCCTGATCCCCGTCGCGTTGAACACGAACGTGGACAACTACGTGCTCTCCCAGGGGATGGCGGCGTTCGCATCGCAGGCCGGTTATGCCGTCGACTTCGGTCAGCTCTTCGCGGCCGTCGTGATCACGGTGGCCCCGGTACTGGTCGTCTACATCCTCTTCTCGCGCCAGTTGCAGGGTTCGGTCAGTCAAGGAACCAACAAGTAGTGAGGGTGTCCGTCGGAGCCTGAGGGGACTGCGCGAGTGCCCTGAGCGTGTCGGTGTTCCGGGTGATGTGCCCTGAGCGTGTCGGTGGGCCGGGGGATGTGCCCTGAGCCGTGTCGGTGGGCCGGGTGATGTGCCCTGAGCGTGTCGATGGGCCGGGTGATGTGCCCTGAGCGTGTCGGTGGGCCGGGTGATGTGCCCTGAGCGTGTCGGTGGGCCGGGGGATGTGCCCTGAGCGTGTCGATGGGCCGGGTGATGTGCCCTGAGCGTGTCGATGGGCCGGGTGATGTGCCCTGAGCGTGTCGATGGGCCGGGGGATGTGCCCTGAGCGTGTCGATGGGCACTGGGTCTGGGGTTACGATGCGCGTCGATCCACACCGAGGAATCGCCACGCATGCACGACCAGCTCGACGCTGAAGGCGAGCAGGGCCAGGTTGCGCAGCGCCGTGACTGTGGTGGAGACGACCAGCATCACGTGTCCGCGGCCGCCCAGCAGCCCGTCGTACAGCGCTGGATAGACAAGTTGGGTGAGCAGGGCGAGCACCAGCAGCTGTGCGGACAGACCGCGAATGGTGCGCCGTTCGGGTCCGGTGACCTCGGTCCGCTTCAGCAGCAGCAGCGCCGCCATCGGCCCACCGAGCCAGAGGAGGTACTGAGGACTGAGGGTCTTGTTCGTGACGATCATGATGGCAACGATCGACAAGACCACGAATCCGATCGACACCTGGTCCGGAGCGTTCGCGCGGAAGCCGCGCACGTACAAGGCGATCATCGCCCCGAGTCCCAGCAGGGTTGCGATGTTGCTCAGCATCAGCAGCACCGGCACCCCGGAGCCGAAGATCTCGTACGCCTGGAACTTCGACATGTCGACCAGCCACCGCTGAGGATTCGCGGCCCGAGCGATCATCAGGGGCGTCGCCCAGATCGACTCGATCTGCAGACCTCGTCCGGACTGCCAGCTGAGAGGGGAGATGAGCCGGCTCCAGCCGCCGATGATCAAGCTGAGCGCTGCGAGTCCCATCCCGGAGGCGAGGAACGCGACCGTGACGCTCTTCCTGGTCGGCTTGTGCGCCAGGAAGGCCAGCCACAACAAGGCCGGCCACAACTTGATTGCCGCGCCGAGGCCCGTCAGCGCGCCGGTTACCCAAGGCGCCCGTCGGGCGTACAGGACGGCGGCGCCGGCCAGCACAGCTGGCAAGATGTCGAAGCGCAGATAGGACAGCGGACCGATCAACAGCACGAACAACAGCCAGAACGTGATCGAACGGTCGTGCCGCCGACCACTGTGTCGCCAGAGGAGGTAGGTGAATCCGACGTCGAGCGCCATCATCGCGGCCACGAACGCGATCGCGTATCCGGTCCGGGTGCCGACGCCGATCAGGTAGGGGACGGTGAGGATCCAAGCGACCGGAGTCGGATACTCGTTGAGCGTCTGGGGCAATCCGACGTCGAACATGGCAGCGATCTTGCGGTGGTAGTAGTAGACGTCGCCGACGACGAAGCGCTCCAGCAACGCGAAGATCACCAGGATGAGCAGTCGGGTGATCATCCATCCGGCAAGCACGGTCCAACCGCCACCACGGCGCTCGAACCAGTCCTGGATGCGACCCAGCATGCTTCCCCTCGATCGGATTGCGCCCCCGGCGGGATTCGAACCTGCGCTCCCGCCTCCGATGGGCAGCGTACTGTCGCTTTGCTTCATCACTGGAGAGCGGTTCACCTGGTGTTCACGGCTCGCCCCGTAGACCTTCGCCAAGATGGGTCTCGATCTGGCTCGGCGCAGGCGAGCCGGCTGCCCAGGTGGCTTGAGCGGGCGCAGTGTCGCGGCACCGACGAGACTCGACGTCAATTCGATCCTTCGCGAGCGGGACCTATAGCTCAGCACCGTCAAGGCCCACGGGCAGCGCATCCGCTATCGGCATGCCATCCGCGTCGTTCCGCGCGACGGTCCACTGCCGGACAGTCAGTACGAGGATATGGTGATGAGCACCGACCGTACCCGTGACGTTCCCGCCGGATACGCCCGAGTCAACCCGTGGGTCATCTCCGACGACACCAACGCCGAGATCCGCTTCCTGACCGAGACGTTCGAAGCCCACGAAAGACCCGGGTCCCGGGTTCTCAACGGTGACGGCACCATCGGACACGTCGAGGTCGATCTTGACGGGTTCGTGATCATGCTGTTTGACCGTCACCCAGGCTGGACCCCCACTCCGTCGCATCTGCGCGTCTACACCGGGAACGCCGCGGACACGATGGCCCGAGCTGTCGAGGCAGGGGCTCGCGAAGTCACACAACTCACCACCCTGGCCTTCGGCGAGCGGGTCGGCCGACTACGTGACCCCCAAGGTCACCTGTGGTGGATACATGAGTGGTTCGAGGATGTCGGCCCAGAGGAGCTCGCAACTCGATTCGCCGATCCGGCAGCCTTGAGGGCGATGTCGTACGTCCAGCAGTCGCTGAGCGAGGAACTTGCCACCTAATTCCCGCTCGACCCTCCTTTTGCGGCGACGCGGATCGGGTGCACTCGACTTCTGACCTGGAGTGCAGTCGACTCCTGAAATTGACAGTCGAGCTCCAGATCTGACCAGCCGGACTCCAGCCACACCTCCGCGATGGCGGCCCAACTCACTGTCGATCGATTCCGGACGACGACACGCCAGGCGAGTGTGAAGGTCCGCGAAGTTGTCACGGAGTTCGCTTGCGAAGCTGTCACCGCTGAGTCCCACAAGGGGACGCCTCCGGTCGAGTTGGCCGGGGTCGGGGTTCCTTCAGCCATGCGCGCGGCTGGTCGACTGGGCCTTCTTATCGCCAGAACGTTAAGGTGTCGAGAGGTACCGGTGGTCCGTCGTAGCGCAGGCGCCGGGTGCTGGGCGTGACGGAAGCCCCTCGCCTGGCAGCGGTGGTGCCGGACCCAGGAGCTGTCCGCCCTCGTGGCAGAGCGCCAGCTCAGGCCTCATCGGTGGCGTGAGAGATGAGGCCGTAGACGGTGCCTCCGGCGTCGCGGACTGTGGCGACTCGGGTGCCGCCGCCGACGTCGCGCGGGTTGCCGACCACAGTGGCGCCCGCGGCCTTGGCGGCGTTGATTGCGGCGTTGATGTCCGGGACATTCAAGTGAGCGATCGTCGACGTCGGCTGGTCGGGCCGTGCCGGGGTAAAGCCGACCTCGAAGCCCTGAATGTTGAAACCCACGTAGTAGGGCTGGTCGGAATGCGGCTCGACGCCGGACAGCGCAATGTGGACGGCCTTCGCCGCTTCGAGGTCGGAGACGGTGTACACGACATTTTCGATGTTGGTCATGTTGTGCTGACGGTCGAGCCGTCGACTATGTGACCCGATCCAGGAACTTTTTCAGTGACCTCAGCGGCAGCGCGCTCGTCAGAGGAGATGTGGAAACCCTGGAGCCGGACACTTCGAGATCGAACGACGTCGGCTCACCGCGATCGGGCCTCGATCCGGCAGCCGACCGACGGGTGCACCGAATAGTCGTTGAAGTCCGGCTGAGCGTAGTGGTCGCGAGTCAGCCGGGCCGAGGAGCGCCACCCGGTCTGTGGCGGCGCACGGTGACAGCGGCCGGTTTGCAGATATAGATTCGCGTGCCCAACACGCCTCGGAACCCCTGGGCGTCAGCGGTCAGCTCGCTGCGTCGGGTTCGCGACCTCGTGGACGGCGAGGTTGGTGCCTTTCGGGGAGTACTGGCGCAGCAGGCCACTCGTATTCTCGTTGCTGGGACGCTGCCACGGTGAGTGCGATTCGCAGAAGAACACCGGCAGATCCCAGGCGGCGGCGATTTCAGCGTGCAACGCCAGCTCGCTGCCCTCATCCCAGGTCAACGCTGCTCGAAGCCGAGTCGTCGACCGCGATGGCTGGTACCGGCTCACCCTGACTCCCCCCGACGCCTAGGCGTACTTGGACGAGGTCGGTTGCGGTTGGGGGACGAGGTACGCCGATGCAGCGCACTGCCAGGACTTGGTGTCTTGGCCCATCCGTCGGTAACCCGTGGTGGACGCAGGCCGTCATGCGTCGGCGGGCGAGTTGGCCTCCGCCGGCTGGTTGTGGATGATCTCCCAGAGATGGCCGTCAGGGTCTCGGAAGTATCCGGAGTAAATCCCCCAAGGTCGGTCGTGCACTTCGGTGACGGGCGCGCCGGCCGCCTCGGCGCGGGCGAGGACGGCGTCGACCTCGTCTCGCGTCGAGACAATCCGGCCGAGGCTGAACTCGCCGCTCTGCGCCGGTCCAGTGGGTATGCCCGCGTCCTTGGCGAGCTCGGTGCGCGGATAGAGGCACAGGATCTGCCCGCCTTCGAGGTGGATCATCGCGATCGCTCCGGCCGGGTGGGTCTCATCGCCTTCGAACTCGGTGGCAGTCACGCCCTCGGACTCGAGACCGAGGGCGCGATAGAACGCAAGCGCGCGGCCGAAGTCATCCACGCTGAGGGTGATCACGTCAATCCGAGCGGTCATGGTTGCTCATTTCTCTTGGACGGTGCCGATCCCTCGCACGCGCTCCGGACGGCGGCCAGCTCGGCGTCGACCGTTGCCATCTGCGCGTCGACGCGGCGAGCAGTGGTGTCGGAGGGGAACTGAAGCGTGAAGTGCAGCTCGCTGCCGGTGCCGTTGGGCACGCACAGCGAGCACACATCAGGGGTGTCAATCTGCGCCCCCGGCAGGATTCGAACCTGCGCTCCCGCCTCCGGAGGGCGGTGCTCTATCCCCTGAGCTACGGGGGCCGGATCTTGGCCGAAGAGGACTGTACCAGGTTCGCCGCTCGGTCCCTGGGGTGTTCGCACCCGCGCGCACCGCGTTCTCCCCGGAAACTGTGCACCTACAGCAACTCCGCCCGGCGTGTCGCTGCAACAAGTGCACAGTTTCGTCGGGAGTGGGACGAGGGGCCGAGAGGCGTCCGGCGATCTGACACAGTTGCGCCGTGACGCACATCCACGTGGCGGGCGAGATCCACGTCGATCCGGCCGCTCGCGCCCCGCAGTGGCTCTCCATCCCCGCCGACGTCAACGCGCTGCTGCCGAAGCTCTGGAGCACGAACACGTCCAAGGACGCCGACGGCGTGCTGCGCGTCGCCGGCATCGACGTGGACCGGATCGCCCGCGAGGCCGGCACCCCGGCCTACGTCTTGGATGCTGCGGATCTCAAGGCCCGGGCCCGATCCTTCGCCCACGCCTTCGCCGGCTGGCAGGTGTATTACGCCGGCAAGTCCTTCCTGTGCACGGCTGTCGCCCGTTGGGTCGTCGCCGAGGGCCTTGGCGTCGACGTGTGCTCCGGCGGGGAGCTCGCCGTGGCCCTCCGTGCGGGTGTGGATCCGACGCTGATCGGTCTGCACGGGAACAACAAGAGCGAAGAAGAACTCCGGACCGCTCTGGCTGCCGGGGTCGGCCGGATCATAGTCGACTCCTTCGACGAGATCGCCCGGTTGAACCGGCTGTCGCGCTATCTCGAGGTTCGACCCCGCGTCATGGTCCGGGTGACCACCGGCGTCGAGGCGCACACCCACGAGTTCATCGCCACCGCGCACGAGGACCAGAAGTTCGGTTTCTCCATCGCCGGCGGCCAGGCCGCCGAGGCCCTGCAGGCCTGCCACGATTCCGACGTCCTGGAGCTGATCGGCATCCACTCCCACATCGGTTCGCAGATCTTCGACACCGAGGGATTCGAGGTCGCCGCCCGCCGAACGCTGCGGCTGCACACGGAGTTTGCGAGGCGTACGGGGGTCGCAATGCCCGAGCTCGACCTCGGCGGCGGCTTCGGCATCGCGTATACCAGCGCAGACACGCCGTCTGCACCGGCCGCCCTGGCGGCCGCGATGCGAGCGATCGTCGACAGTGAGTGCGGCGTCCTCGGCATCGCCGTCCCGCACCTGTCGATCGAGCCCGGCCGGGCGATCAGCGGGCCGAGCACCTTCGCGCTCTACCGCGTCGGCACCGTGAAGAAGGTCCTCCTCGACGGTGGATCCAGCCGGCTCTACGTCGCCGTCGACGGAGGGATGAGCGACAACATCCGAACTGCGCTGTATGGCGCCGAGTACTCTGCGACCTTGGCCTCTCGCCGGTCCGCGGCCCCGTCGACGCTGTCGCGGGTGGTCGGCAAGCACTGCGAGGGCGGCGACATCTTGGTGCGCGACGAGTTCCTGCCTGCCGACATCGCTCCGGGTGACCTGCTGGCCGTCCCCGGTGCCGGGGCGTACAGCCACTCGATGTCGAGCAACTACAATCATGTGCCGCGACCCCCGGTGGTCGCCGTCGAAGGCGGTGAGCTCTCGACACTGGTCCGCCGAGAAACCATCGACGACCTGCTGGCCCTGGACGTGGGATGAGCGACACCGCGCGCCACGTGGACCGAATTCCCTGGCTCGTTGCGGATGATGAACAATGAGGTCGCCGCGACGGCCGGAACTCCGCAGGGATTCCCATCGCCATCTGAGGCTCGAACCGTCAGGACCGTCGACAGCGAGGACCGTAACACCGTGACCAGCGTTGCCGAGACGAGCGCTGCCGACACGTCGTCGGCACTCCGAGCCCGGCAGGGGTCGAGCACCGCCTTGGGAGTCGCCCTGCTCGGTTGTGGCACGGTGGGTTCGGAGGTGGCCCGGTTGCTGATCGGGCAGGCCCGAGACCTCCGGGCCCGGGTGGGCCGCCCCCTCGAGCTGGTCGGCATCGGTGTCCGCCGGGCCAAACGCGACCGGGCCGGCATCGATCCGGAGCTGTTCACCACCAACGCCGCCGAGCTCGTCACCCGCTCCGATGTCGACCTGGTCGTCGAGGTCATCGGTGGGATCGAGCCCGCCCGGTCGTTGATCCTTGCCGCGCTGCACCACGGCAAGTCGGTCGTGACGGCCAACAAGGCGCTGCTCGCCGAGGATGGTGGCGCACTGTACGCCGCAGCCGAGGCGGCCGGGGTCGATCTGTACTTCGAGGCTGCCGTTGCCGGCGCCATCCCGATCATCCGGCCGTTGCGGGAGTCCCTGGTCGGCGACGAGATCACGTCGGTGATCGGCATCGTGAACGGGACGACGAACTTCATCCTGGACAAGATGGACACCGAAGGTGCCGGGTTCGCCGAGACCCTGGCCGAGGCTCAGGAACTCGGCTACGCCGAGGCCGACCCGACCGCCGACGTCGAGGCGTTCGACGCGGCTGCCAAGGCGGCGATCCTCGCGTCGTTGGCCTTCCACACCCGAGTCACCGCCGGCGACGTCTATCGCGAGGGGATCACCGAGGTGTCCACGACAGACATCGCGTCGGCGCGAGCAATGGGGTCAGTGGTGAAGTTGCTGGCCATCTGCCAGCTGTCTCCCGGCGAGAACGGTGAGGACCGCAGAGTCTCGGTCCGAGTGCATCCCGCGATGATCCCTCGGAGCCATCCGCTGGCGAGCGTCGGTGGTGCGTACAACGCGGTGTTCGTGGAATCACGCTCGGCCGGCCGGTTGATGTTCTACGGGCCGGGCGCGGGTGGCAGCCCGACGGCCAGTGCCGTGCTGGGCGACCTGGTCACCGTGGCCCGAAATCGCGTCCGGGGTGCCGCCGGGCCGGGGGAGTCGACGTACGCGGCGCGGCCGATCAGCCCGATCGGCACGGTGGTCACGCGGTATCACCTCAGCCTCGAGGTGGCCGATGTGGTGGGCGTCTTGGCGACGATCGCCCAGTGCTTCGCCGAGCACGGCGTGTCCATCCAGACGGTGCGTCAGCAGGACCGCGAGGCCGATGCTCAACTGGTGATCGTCACCCACCGCGCCACCGACGCCGATCTGAGCGCTACGGTCGAGAACCTGCGCGAACTGGACGTGGTCCGGGCAGTCACGAGTGTCATGCGAGTCGAGGGTGAGTGAGATGAGCCAGGCCGGATCCGCTCCCGACCTGCCCGTGCCGCAGGCCGGCTCGGTGCAGGTACCACGACGAAGCGCGGCTTCCGTGCAGGGTGTGATCGCCCGTTACCGCTCATGGCTGCCGCTGACCGACAACGACCCGGTGGTCACGCTCGGCGAGGGGAGCACGCCGCTGATTCCCGCCGAGGAGCTATCGACCATCCTCGGGTGTGACGTCTGGCTCAAGGTCGAAGGGGCGAACCCGACAGGTTCGTTCAAGGACCGCGGGATGACCGTGGCGATCAGCGCCGCGGCCGGTGCGGGTTCGCAGGCAGTCGTCTGCGCGTCCACGGGGAACACCTCAGCGTCTGCGGCCGCGTACGCCTCGCGGGGAGGGGTGCAGCCGCTGGTCCTGCTCCCGGCGGGCCGGATCGCGACCGGGAAACTTGCCCAGGCGATCGTGCACGGAGCCAAGGTGGTGCAGATCGACGGCAACTTCGACGACTGCCTGACCCTCGCCCGCGCCCTGGCCGACTCCTATCCGGTGGCGCTGGTGAACTCGGTCAATCCGGCCCGGATCGAGGGCCAGAAGACGGCGGCGTTCGAGATCGTGGACGCGCTGGGCAATGGCCCCGATCTGCACGTGTTGCCGGTCGGGAACGGAGGAAATATCAGTGCCTACTGGCGTGGTTACACCGAGTATGCGCGAGCCGGTCAGGCCGCTCGCACACCTCGGATGTGGGGATTCCAGGCCGCCGGGGCAGCCCCACTGGTACTCGGTCATCCTGTCAAGAATCCTGACACAATCGCCACCGCGATCCGGATCGGCAACCCCGCTTCGACGACGCTAGCGATCCAGGCCAAGGAAGACTCCGACGGCTTGTTCGAAGCCGTCAGCGACGACGAGATCCTTGCTGCACAAGCATTTCTGGCCGCCAGGGAAGGCGTTTTCGTCGAGCCCGCGTCGGCGGCCGGGGTTGCCGGACTGCTCGCGAAGCACGAGCGAGGTGATGTCGACCCGGGGCAGCAGATCGTGATCACGGTCACCGGGCACGGGCTGAAGGACGTCGACACGGCACTATCGCGCCGTCAGTCGGTCGCCGCCGAGATCGTCTCGACCGAGATCGCCGCGGTCGCCCGCGCGTGCGGTCTGCGGACCTGACCCCCTCGATGACCCCAGCCGCGAACCGGCCTCGGCCGGGTGGGTCGACCAAGCGGCTCCGGCCGGGGACCCGGGTCGTCGTCGAAGTTCCGGCCACCAGCGCGAATCTGGGTCCGGGCTTCGACTGCTTCGGACTTGCCCTGGACTGGCGCGACACGGTCAGCATCGAGGTGACCGAGGGCGGCTTCCTCGCCGAGGTCAGTGGTGAAGGGGCGGGCGACGTGCCCACAGACGCCCGACACCTGATCCTCTCCAGTGCACGAACCGGGCTGTCCGATCTCGGTCTGGATCCGCCCGGGCTCCTGGTCCGCAGCCACAACACCATCCCTCACGGGCGGGGGCTGGGCTCGTCGTCGGCGGCGATCGTCGCCGGGTTGGCCGGAGCCTTCGCGCTCGCCGGGCTCGCGGGTGCAGCCGATCAACTGCATCTCGATCTGGACCGTCTCGATCTGGCGTGGATCGTGCGGCACGCCGACACGATCGAGGGACACCCCGACAACGTGGCCGCGGCCGCCTACGGCGGTTTCGTGCTCGCGTACGCGGAGGACGGCGTGGTCCGGGTCGTCTCGGCGTCGATCCATCCCGAGATCGCGGCGGTCGCCTGGGTCCCGCCGGACCCGGTAGCCACCAAGCTGGCGCGCGGCTTGTTGCCGGACACCGTGCCCCATGCCGATGCGGCGGCCGACGCCGGGCGGGCGGCATTGCTCGTGCACGCCATGAGTCGAGCACCCGAGTTGCTCCTGGCCGGCACGCAGGACTGGTTGCATCAGTCCTACCGAAGCCCCGCGATGCCGGATTCCTACGATCTCCTGCGACGGCTCCGGGCCGATGGCCAGGCTGCGGTGATCAGCTGAGCCGGTCCGACTGTCTTGGTGCTGACCAGGGACGATGATGTTGCGAGGTTGCTGGCGTACCGGGCCGCGGGTTTCGTGGCGCGTGCGTTGCGGCCGGCCGCCGGCGTCCGGCTGATCGGGCATCAGGCGACCCGCTGACCCCGATGGTGGGACGTGGGCAGCGAGTAGTGCTAGCCTGGTAGTGCCTGCCGGTGAGTTGGAGCCCAGAGGCCCGTTCTGGAAAGTCCCACGAGATTTCGGTCAGGCGCGCAAACCCCGAGGTCGTTGCGACCACGGTCCGTGTGCAGCGATTCAGACGAGGTCCTCGACCGATCGCTGTGTGCCGACGTACGAGAGGGCCTCGAAAGCAGATACAGATCCAGCAGTGACCCCTGATCTCAGGGGCCCTGGACGAGGGCGAGCCGCAATTCGCGCCGCCCCGAAAGGAATCACGTGACAGACATCGCCGAAGTGACGAGCGCACCCGCCGCCGAGTCCGGCAGCACGCGCAAGCGCAGGGGCACCGGACTGGACGCCATGGTCTTGTCCGAACTGAAGCAACTCGCGCAGACACTCGGTCTCAAGGGCACCGGCGCCATGCGCAAGGGCCAGCTCGTCGAAGCCATTCGCTCGGCTCAGGATGGTGGTTCGCGCTCCGAGAGCGGCGCGCCGCCCGCTGAGCGTGGCGGTCAGGCGTCCGCCGGGACGGGCGAGCCGCGAACCCAGAAGGGTTCCGCGTACCGGGAACACGGACACGAGACGAATGGGGCGCCCACCCCTGTGACGCCCACCACGCCATCTTCAGCCGCGCCCGAGGCGCGCGTGGTCGAGGAACGTCGGCCGGCTCAGCAGGAGCTCCCGGCCGAACCGACCGAGCGCCCCGACTCTCGAAGTGACGCCGCACCCCCCGAGCACGACCGTCCCGAGCACGACCGATCCGAGCACGACCGGCGCGAGAGCGACCTACGCGAGAACGACCGCATCGATCGGAGCGAGAGCAACCGGGGAGAGCAGGCCGGGGACGACGGCGGCGGGATCGGGCGCCCGGCCTCCGGTGACCAAGACGCCAACCGGCAGGAGGGCCGCGACGACCGGGGACAACAAGCCCGCGACGGCGATCGGCGCAACCGTCGGAACCAAAACGGTGGCCAGCAGGGCGGTGGCAACCAGAACGGCGGTCAGCAGGGAGTCATCCAGCAGGGCCGGGACACCCAGCAGGGCCGGGACACGCAGCAGGGCCGGGACACGCAGCAGGGCCGGGACACCCAGCAGGGCCGGGACACCCAGCAGGGCCGCGACAACCAGCAGAGCCGCGACAACCAGCAGAGCCGCGACAACCAGCAGAGCCGCGACAACCAGCAGAGCCGCGACAACCAGCAGAGCCGCGACAACCAGCAGAG
>JBBSQJ010000071.1:0-18333 GCA_038257965.1 Propionibacteriales bacterium | reverse complement strand
CGCTTCGGCGACGACCGCGTCGAAGCCACCCTGGCTCAGCGCTGTCGTGAGCGCGCGGTGCTGAGCTTTGACCGGCCGGACGAACAGTCCGATCACGTCGTGACGTGCGGCGTCGATGCCGCGCCGACCCGAGCGTCCCGGCAACCACGCGTCGAGATCCGCGTCGTCGTAGTCAATCTCCGCCGGGATCGGCCACCAAGTCAGACCGGCATCGGCTACCGGAACCTGGAACTTCCTGCCGGTGAGCACCGTGACGCGGTGTCCCCGCGTCGCCAGCCCGCGTCCGATCTCGACCAGCGGACGGACGTGTCCGTGAATGGGCGTGGCGCACAGCAGTAGCCGCAGACTCCGGATCGGGTCACCGACCCGACCCGGCTGTCCCTGGACCGTCATCACCTGCGGCCCCGCCGGTGGAGCACGATCACCGTCGAGAGCGTGGCCAGGGCACCGGCGCGCCACAGCCGTCGGCGACGACGGACCGCAGGTCCCTCGGCCAGCCGTATCGCCGGCGCTGGTTTCCCCAACACACCACCGGACAGGCGGTTGATCAGATAATTGAGCGCGTAGTGGTAGCCGTAGGAAACGATGATCGTGTACGCCAGGCCCTGATCCATCCGCCGCGACGAGGTAGTCACCACCATGCCCGGATCCCAGACCACCCGTCCCTGACGACGCAATCGGCGCAGCAGGTCGATCTCGTCTCCCCCCTGAGTGAGCCTCGTGTCGTAACCGGGGAAGCCGGAGCGGAGGAAGGCGACGTTGGTCGCCGAGACATAACCCACCCGGCCGCTCAGGCGATGGACCAGGCCGATCGTGGCGAACCACATCGGCGGAAAGATCGCCGCCCACCACAATGGGGTCGCGTAGCGGCACGGGCCGGCCACGGCCACTGCCCCCAGTTCGGCCCGGAACCGCCCATCCAGCCGAGCCAACCAGTCTGTCGGATGGATGGTGTCGGCGTCGGTGGAGACCACGATCTCACCGAGTGCGGCGGCAGTGCCTCGCTGGCGGGCGGCGCACACGCCCAGTCGCGGCTCGTGCAAGACGCGCGCTCCGTGTCGCGAGGCGACCTCGGCTGTGCCGTCGGTGCTGGCATTGTCCACCACGATGACTTCCACGGTGGCGGCGAAGTCTTGAGCGGCCAGGGAGGACAAGGTCGCCTCGATGTAGTCGGCCTCGTTATGTGCCGGGATGACCACCGAGAACCGGATCCCGGTCTCGGGCTGCAGGTCTTCCTTCATCCGATGCCCTCACGTTCCCCGGCGGGCACGAGCCGAGTGGTCAGCGGCTCGGCCCGCAGGAAGCCCAGCATAACGGCGCTGATGATCATCAGCGGGACCAAGGCCAGCAGCAACGGCGTGAACGCGTCGTGGTAGGCCGATACGACCGCGGAACGCACCGGTTCGGGCAGATCATGTAGATGTTGCGGAGTCAGTCCTGCCAGCGGATCGGTGAGGGCAGGCACCCGGGCGGCCAGCAGCCCGGCGAGCCGGGTCGTGAAGGCGAGACCGATCAGCGCCGTGCCCAAGGTGACGCCGATCTCGCGGAAGAACCCGTTGGCCGCCGTCGCGGCACCCAGTCGGGATGCGGGCACCGTGTCCTGCACGACCACGACCAGCACCTCCCAGGCGCAGCCGAGACCAGATCCCAGCAGCAACAGATACACCGCGATCAGCGGCAAGGGGGCCGCCGCGGTCAGCGTCGACAGCAGCACCAGCGCGACCGCCAGGACGACCGAACCCGAGATCGGGAGCGCCCGATAGCTGCCGAACCGTCGCACGAGCTGAGCCGAGCCGACCGTGGCGGAGCCGACACCGGCGATCAGGGCCAGCATGAGGAGCCCGGCTCGGATCGGCGTGAGTCCGACGACCATCTGGAGGTACGTCGGCAGGTAGCTGACCGTGCCGAACACCGCCACACCGATCAGCAGTCCGGCCGCCATCGCCACCGTGAAGTTGCGCCGGGTGAACAGGTCCAGTGGAAGGACGGGCTCGACAGCCACCCGTTCGACGGCAAGGAACGAGCCGATGGACAACGTCGCCACCGTCGCGAGGCAGACGGTGAGAGGCGAGCCCCAACCCCACCGCGTGGCGCCGGAGGCGACGAGCACTCCGGCGGTGATGGTGATCATCAACAGCAGCGACCCCCGCACGTCCACCCGTTCCCAGCCGCCTCGTGGTCGCGCACCGGGCAGGAGCAAGGCCGCCGACAAGATCGCCAATCCGGCCAGCGGTACGTTCAGCCAGAATGCCCACCGCCAGTCGACGCTCTGGCTCAGCCAGCCGCCGAGCACCGGGCCGGCGAGCGCCGCCACCACGAAAACGACGCCGACCGCACTCAGATAGGGTGCCCGTTCGCGGGCGGGCACCACGTCGGCGATGACCGACTGAATGAGGATCAACAGGCCGCCGCCTCCCAGACCCTGCAGCACCCTTGCCGCAATCAGTGACTCCATGTCCCAGGCCACGCCACCCAGACAAGAACCGGCCAGGAAGATCGCCAAGGCGGCCAGGAACACGCGGCGGCGCCCCAGCACATCGGAGAGCTGGCCGTAGACCGGCATCGTGACCGTGCCCGCCAATACGTACGCCGTGTTCACCCAGTGCTGGTGCCGCACCCCGCCGAGATCGCCGACCAGGGTCGGCAGCATGGTCGCGAACATTGTGCCGTCGAGCTCGGCAACCAGCAGACCCAGAGCCAGGCCGACCAGCAGCAGGCGGCGTCGCGACCCGGCTGACGCTTCGCCGGACCGTGAGCTCACCGGCTCGATCGCCGTTGCCATGGACTTCCCTCTCTGATGCAAACACCTGCCCTGGTTGCCTTCGGTGTACCCAGACCGCTTGGATGCTCCCCAACGTGGATGACCGCCGGACAGGTGACGCGTTCGCGGACGTGGGCGGAACGGATCGGCGGGTACTGACCGGCTGGGGTCGAGCACACCGGCGGAGGACGCCTTTTCGGGCGATGCGATTCAGCAGGAATGGATCAGCGATTTGTCGGTTGCTCGCAGAGTCCGGCCATGATGCGATCCAGCGCTGTTCGGAGGTCTGAACTTGCCAGAGCCTGGGAAGAGACACTGGTCACCACGGAGGCTGCGATACTGGAAAGCTTGCGGTTGCTGTGCTGGCTGTGCCAAACCAGCAACGCGAAGGCGGCGTCAGCGTCCACCTGGTAGGCGAACATCAAGATGCCTTTGGCCTGCTCGATCTCGGCCCGGTGCTCCGCGGATCGAACGACGGCTTCTGTTGCTGCCGAGCGGGCGGCCTGAAGGCGGAGATCGGTCAGGTCGATCACATAGCCGGACATCTGGAGTGCTGCCCGAATGTCGTCATCAGGCGCATCACCGAGGACATGGGAATCACCGACGACCAGGAGCGAGCGCAGCACTCCATCTGCCGCGCAGATGCGGTGGGACCAGCTGAACGCTCCAACATGACGAAAGGCCTGCGCGCACTGCGCGTCCGCAGTTGCCCGGTCGTCCTCGATGATGTGCGCGCGGATCAGTTCCCAGGACGGGTTCACCGAGCCGGCGGGAAGGCCGAAGATCTCATACACCTCGTCCGCCCACCACCAGCCCGAGTCCGACACGGCACGGAAGTGTCCGATCCCGGATCGCTGGCCACCGGCGAAGTGCTGCAGGACGCGACCTGGTTCGCCTGCTCCTGCCGTCATCCCTGCTCCCTCCGAGATCTCCACACTAGTCGGCCCGCCGACGGGTCAGCCGGTCCGACTGACGGAACGGATGGGTACGCAAACCCCACGGCCATCTCCTGTGATGAACACTCAGAGGTGCTTCGACACCTACCAATGACGCCTTCTCCTGTACCACCCCTGGTCCCCCATGAGCATGGACTATCTATTGCGCCGGATACATATAGCATATAGCGTGACCACAGATGAAAGTCAAGGGGAGCATCATCCGATGACCAGCGACGCAGACCCAGTCGACGACCAAGATCCGTCGCCGCCGGCACGAGGCGTCTACGGCATCGGCGTGACGTCCGATCTCGTCGGAACCGCGATCCAGAACCTACGCGCGTACGAACGCGCCGGGCTCGTCATGCCGGACCGCACCGCCGGCGGAAACCGCCTCTACAGCCCCGAAGACGTCGCTCGCCTCCGTCGCATCCAAACCCTCCTCGGCCAGGGCCTGAACCTTGCCGCCATCGCTCAGGTCCTGGATCTGCAAGACGACAATCAACGCCTCCGCCACCAGCTCACGAATCTGTCCGTGCCCGACATTCCCGCCCCCGATCGTGGTGAGACCGTCGACAACGCCGATTGACCCGGGGCGATCGACGAGGTTCGCGCTCCATTCAGTAGGCCCGTCGACGGGGACTGATCCCGCGCCGTCGCCGCGGCAGAGACCCGGGTTTCGTACCGCCCCGCCGGGGTAAGGGCACAGCGGGCACCGAGGTGACGGGAGGTCGATGAGCCAACGCACCGACAGAAGTGAACCGGACACCGCACAGGACGACTGGCGGGAGATCGGGAACTACCTGGCGAGTCGATTGCCTCGGCGATTCCTCGGTTGGGTGTGCTGGGCGGCCGGACTGGTCATCCTGGGTGTCCTCGGCTGGTTGGGCGTCCGGCTGGTCGCTGCCATGTCTTTGGTCCTCGTCCCGGGCGCCATCGCGCTGCTGTTGGTCGCCCTGCTCCAGCCGTTGAACAGTGGATTGCGACACCTCCACGTTCCTCGCGGTCTGGCCGCGTTGGTGAGCGTCTTCGTCCTGGTCGCGGTGCTGGCCGGCGCAGCGGCCTTGGCCGGCTTCAGCCTGGGATCGAGGATCACCGAGCTGATCGGTCAGTTCCAGCAGTCGATCGGTGAGTTGCAGAGCAAGATCCTCCACTCCCCACTGCCGATCAACCAGGATCTGATCTCTCGCTTCGAACACCGGGCGCAGGATTATCTGCAGTCGCTCGAGAAGAACCTCAGCACGATCATCGTGGATGTCACGGCGATGACCGTGCGCGTGGTGACCGGCCTGTTGTTGTGCGCGTTCTTGCTGATCTTCCTGCTGTACGACGGTGCATCCATCTGGCGCTGGCTGGTGTCGCTGCTGCCGGAAGCGGCCTCGGCGCGAGTGGTCGACGCCGGAAAGGCGTCGTGGGCGGCCTTGGCGGGTTTCGTCCATGGCACGCTCATCATCGCAATCGTCCACGGCACGGTTATCGGCACCACGCTGTACCTGCTCGGGGTATCGGCATACCTGCCGCTCGCCATGCTTGTCTTCCTCGGGAGTTTCGTACCGGTGGTCGGTGCTCTCGTCGCCGGGAGTGTCGCGGTGATCTTCACCCTCGGTACTCAGGGCCTGGTGCCGGCGGTGATCTTGTTGGCGGTCCTACTGGCCGAGAACGAACTCGAAGCACACGTGCTTCAGCCGTTCGTCGTCGGACGCTACGTGCGGCTGCACCCGGTGGCCATCGTCTTGACCCTGACCCTCGGAACGGTGTTCGCCGGGATCGCCGGCGCCTTGCTGGCCGTACCGCTGGTCGGCGCGCTCCGGGCGGCATGGGGACCGCTCAACGGCCACGAATCGGTGGTGCCGGTGAGTGAGCCGTCCCGGCTGTCGCGGCTGTGGCAGCGGCTCCGACGCGCGGCCGAACGATTGCGACACCGGCGGCGCGGCGGGGATCCGCCGCGCCCGGAATAGCGTTCGGGTGGAGCCGGCGCGAGTCCGAATCGGGCAGCACTCACCGATCCCTGAACCCGCTGCGTCCATCCAGTCCGGAATCGTGTCGATGCCGGATCGGCTCGGTCGGTCGGTCGGTCGGGACGGTGGCAGGGATCGCGACCACTGGACAGCTGGCATGGCTGAGGCAGTAGTGACTGACCGAACCGTTCAACAGCCGACTCACTCCGGTGTGCTCGCGTGTTCCCACGATCAGAAGCTGCGAGCGTTCTGCCTGGCCGACCAAGACGGCGCCTGCCGGCCCGACGAGGTGCTCCAACACCCAGTCGGGCTCGGGATTCGTCGCGTCGAACATCCGACGGATAATCCCAGTCACGGTCTGGTCCGGCTCGTCATGCACCAGACCGGTCGCTCCGGGAAATCCGGAAGCCCAGGCCATCGAGAGATTCACGGTCCCCGGCCAGACGTGGACCGCGCGCAGATCGGTGAAAGTGAAGCGGGCGTAACGAGCCGCCCAGGCCAAGGCGGCGCGGGCCGACGGAGAGCCGTCCAGGCCGACGACCACCTCGTTGCGATCCAGCATCACGATGGTGTCACCTCTCTTCTGTGCTCGTGTCGGCAGTGACCTCCTGGTCGGCTTCCGACGCGGTGGCCCTGGATCGTCGCTCCTAGGCAGGCAGCGGGGTCGGCTCTGCTTCCACGCTCGGCGTCCGCTGCAGATCAACGATGTCGATAGCCGGTCCGCCGGGCAGCGATGGGAGCGCCGCTGCGGCCGTGGTCGAAGAAGGAGCCGCCGATCGTGGCCGAACTGGGACTGTGACTCTTTCCGGGACGGTGGACTTCGCTGGGCCTGTTGCCTTGTCCGCGGGTGTGGCGTTCTCGAGGAATCGGAGCAGTTCGACGGGGAAGGGCAGGACCAGCGTCGAATTCTTCTCCGCGGCGACCTCGACCACGGTCTCGAGCAGGCGAAGCTGCAGGGCGGCCGGCGTGCCGGCCATGACACCGGCGGCTTCGGCGAGCTTCGCAGACGCCTGCAACTCCCCATCAGCGGTGATCACGCGAGCGCGTCGTTCACGCTCGGCCTCGGCTTGGCGTGACATCGACCGTTTCATCGTCTCAGGCAGCGCGACGTCCTTGATCTCTACGCGGTCGATGTGCACACCCCAGTCCACGGCTGGGCTGTCGATCATGAGTTCCAACCCTTGGTTGAGCCGCTCCCGATCGCACAGCAGGTCGTCGAGCATGCTCTTGCCGATGATCGAACGCAGCGACGTCCGGGCGACTTGCCCTATCGCCGCGACATAATCTTGCACATCGACCGCCACCCGCAGAGGGTCGACCACGCGGAAGTAGACCACGGCGTCGACGCGGACAGTGACGTTGTCCCGGGTGATGCCGTCCTGAGCCGGCACCGACATCGTGATGATCTGCATGTTGATCTTCTGGAGACGGTGCACGATCGGCACGATGAAGGTGAGTCCCGGTTGGCGGGGATGCGCCTCGACCCGGCCGAGACGGAATACCACACCCCGTTCGAACTGCTTGACGACCCTCGCGCTCATGGCGAAGATCACGGCGATCACGGCTACCAGCACGTACAGCCACATCATGATGCGGTCCCTCCTCGGATCGACGTCCCGGTCGGCTCTCGCTGTGGTCAGCGGTGGGGTCGAGGGTGGGTTGAAGTTCTGTGCTCTGGACATACGTATCGTATCACGATATAACTCAGGTGGCGGAAGGAAATCTGTGACCGGCGAGGAGAGGTTCAACCATGGTGGATGTGAAGGACGCGAAAGGGTCGGTCCCGTTGACCAAGGCTGACTTCGAGGCGTTGGCGCGATTTCGATTCGGCATCCGCCGCTATCTGAGAGTCAGTGAAGAGATCGTGCGAACCCGCGGTCTCACACCGCAGCAGTACCAGTTGCTGCTCGCCTTGATGGGTTTCCCGGGGCGCGAGTGGGCGACCGTGCAGGAACTGGCCGATCTGATCCAGCTACGCCACAACAGCATGGTGGAACTCATCGATCGTGCCCAGAGGCAAGGCTTGGTGCAGCGCGAGCCACACCCGACCGACGGCCGCGCAGTCCGTGTCTCGCTGACCGAAGCAGGAGAGCGCATTTTGGCCCGGCTCAGCGCCTTGCACCGCGATGAGCTGCGCCGATCCGGATCGGCGTTTGCGCAACCGGCGTGGAACGGGCTGGCCGACGTGGAAGGCGGCTGACATGAGATGCTGCGATGGTCTGCTCACGACCTGCTGGTGCCCAGATCGGGCAAAGAATCGGGCAGTTCGGACAACGAATCGGGCAGATCGGACAACAGATCAGACAGTTCGGGCACCGGGTCCAGATCGGTCGGACGGGCTCGCCGCCGGACTGGTCGTAAGGAGGGGCAATGTCTGAAATCACCGTAGGGGTGCTCGGCGAGGACCAGTGGAGAGAGTACCGGGAGATCCGCCTTGCGGCGCTGCGTGACTCTCCGGGAGCGTTCGGCAGCACCTACAGCGCAGAGGTGGACCTCGACGAGGAGCAGTGGCGCGCCAGCATGGTCCGAGCACATCGGCTGATCGCCCAACGCGACGGTACGGCGACGGGTGTCGTGTCGGTCGGCCCCTCAGCCGATGAGGAGAACTCCGCCGATCTGTTCGGCTTGTGGGTTCCACCCCAAGTGCGCAACACCGGAATCGCCTGGCGGCTCGTCGAGGCCGCCGTCGAGACCACGATCAAGGAAGGTTGGACCCATCTGTATTACTGGGTGGGCAGCCAGAATGGTCGAGCCATCGCGTTCGCCACGAACTTCGGCTTCCGAGTGACCTCGAACCGACGCAGCTCCCGGGTACCCAGTGAGGAATTCGGCGACGAGGACATCGCCATGGTCCTGCCGACACCGGCTTCCGGCCGATACCTTCAGAACCCGACCGGACCTCGGCTGGCGTCCAAACCGGGTCCCCGCTGAGCCGCACCGGGGAGAAGATTCGCGGCTTGGCGGTCGCTACCGAGGCGACGCTGCGAGAGTTGAACCGACCGCGATCCTTTGAACACCCTTCGTCTCAGCTCAGATCCTCCGACGAAGATCCTCCTGCGAAGATCGTCCGGCGAAAGATCGTCCGGCGAAAGAAGGACACATGTCAGAAGAACGGGTAGAAGTACTGACGACCGCCGAATGCCACGATCTCCTCGCCGAGCACCACTTCGGACGCTTGGCCTTCGTCGAACAGGTCGGAATACTGCCGTTGATCGTTCCGGTGAACTATCTGCTGGACGAGGACAAGATCGTGTTCCGGACAGACCGCGGTAGCAAGCTCGCCGCTGCCATCCATCGCGCTCCCGTTGCGTTCGAGATCGACGGCGTGGATCTCGAGCGCCAGGTCGGCTGGAGCGTGGTCGTCCGCGGCCACGCCGAAGAAGTGGTAGACGAAGCGAAGTGCGGCCAGCTACGCCTCACTCCGTTGCGAGCTTGGACTCCCAGAGCGAAAGAACGCTTCGTGCGCATCATGCCGAACAAGGTAATCGGTAGACGGATCAAGATCGACGACCTCCCGTCGGACTGGTGGGGATGAGGAGGGTCGCGCCTCGAGCCAACAGAACGCGCCCTGACCCCTGCGCCCTGAGCTTGTCGAAGGGCCGCGCCTCGAACCAGTCCAAGGAGCCCTGACCCCTGCGCCCTGAGCCTGTCGAAGGGCCGTACCTGGACGCCCAACGGGCAAGCTGTCTCAGCCCCCGTGCTGGCCGGGGAGGGCCTGTGCCGGCCAGTCGAGCAACCGGGCGCCCACGACAGCGATGTGCAGCGCCAACCGCTGCGATGGGTCGGCGGGATCGTACCCTGTGAGGTCCTTGATCTTGGCGAGCCGATAGGTCACGGTGCGGACCGCCATGTGCAGCCGGCGGGCGGTCTCGGTGGCCACCGCGCCGGTCGCGAAGTAGGTCTCCAGAGTCTGCAGGAGCGGCTCGGCGCCGCCTCGAGAACCGGTGAGCGGATCCAGCAGTGCGTGCACCAGGTCCACCAAGGCCGACTGGTCCCGTCCCAACACGCGGTAGACGAGCAGGTCGCCGGCCTCGACTGCGTCGGCGTCGAGATGCAGTCGTCGGGCCAGCAGCAGCGATTCTCGCGCCTCCTCGTAGGAGCGCGCGATGCCGTAGGCACCGGCGTACGGGCGCCCGGCGGCGACGTGCCAGCGGATGTCTTTCGCATGTCGGGTGAGTCGACCATGGACGTAATGGGCAGGGTCGCCCTTGCCCGCCGGGGGTGGCCGCTTGGCCGACTGGTCCGGGATGAGCATCACCAGCAGACGGTCCTTGGTAGCGACCAGCACGTCCCTGTCGCCGTAGCGGCCGACGACGGCGCGTTCCATGACCACGGCGGTTCGGTCCAGGTTGATCGGTGCACTACCGGGAGCAGCGAGGAGAACCTGGTGGGCCCGGCCCAGATCGAGCCCGAACGGCTCGGCAAGCTCGACCAAGCGCGAGACGTCCGCATCGCCGCGGAGCAGGTCATCGACGAACTCGCGACGGGCCGACTCTTCGTGTCGGATCATCTCCCGCCGCGCGGCCTGGTGACCGTCGACCAGAATACCGACAGCGTCGTTGACCACCCGCAGTACCGCCTCCGCGGCGGCGCTGACCTTGTCTCGATCGCGGGTTCGCACGACAGACGGCAGCCCCCTCCACAACCGCCAGGCGGCCGACAGATACAGGTCGACCGCCTGATCGGCGTCCACGCCCTGCTCGGCGGCCTGCCGCCCGAGGCGTCGCACGGCGGCCAGTTGCGACCGCTGCGGGCGGCGTCCCATGAATGCGGCATCGGACAAGATGGCCAGATACTCCCCGAGCAGGTCGCTCGGAGCGCCGGCCTCAGCGGCAGCCGCGCGTGCGATATCCGCCAGCCAGCCCTCTGACCCGCTCTCCGGGGGTGGTGTCCCGCCTGTCCCGGCTGTTCCGTCCATGTCGTGACCCCCTCGCAAGATCCGATCACCCACATCATGCCGACGCTCGGCAACGAACTGGTCCCAGGGTGACCGACGCCAGAAATGGCGGGCAGTGCGCGGGCCCGGAAGAATAGGAGACGGAAGGCGACTGCTGCGAAAGCGACTGCTGCACCGACCGGACGAATCCGGCTGACGGAGCATCGCCGATTGATCGGCCGGAATCCCTGCTGTGAACCCAGATTCACACCCCCCTTTCTGGCCACGAAGGAACCAATGATGAATCAACAAACTCACACGGCCTCACGGGCCCGTCACACACCCCTGGTGCCCCCGGGGCAACTGCCGCGGCTTCGACTACGACTCGAGGACCAGCGACGCTTCCGGTTGGACCAGATCGATGAACTCGCGGCGAAAGCTGCAGAAGCAGCGCTCATCGCGGATGAGGCCAGGTGGCAAGTCAACCGGGCACTGACGGTGGCCGCCGAGTGGGCGCTCGGCGACATCAACACGGCCCTGAGCCGACTCGAACACGGAACGTACGGCATCTGCGAACGCTGCACCGAACCGATCCAGCTCGAACGGCTCACAGTTCTGCCGATGAGCCGACTGTGTGTGGCGTGCCAGTATCGCGACGCTCGCCTCGCTCGCAGTGGTGTGACGCCGCCGTCGCTTTCCGACTGACAACGCGGCGCGGCGAGCCGGCGGCGGCCGGTGGCCGTACGCACTTCCACCAGGCGCAGTCGACGACGTCCGCACTAATCGACACACATCAATGCATCTGACAGACTGTTCACCGTGACGCCTCTCAGCGCTCTCCCGATCCCCACGATGCCGGAGGGGTCGGCTGCTGATCCGATCCCGCTGCGCACCGAGTGCTGCTCGCCGGTAGTCCGGCAGGTGATGGGATCGAAAGAGGCCGAGCTGCTGGCCGGGCCGTTGAAGGCGATCGCGGAACCCACCCGCTTGCGGCTTATCTCACTCATCGCCGCCCAGGCTGATTCGAGGGCCTGCGTGTGCGACCTGACCGAACCGGTCGGGTTGTCGCAGCCGACCGTTTCGCACCACCTGAAGATCCTCCTCGACGCGGGCATCTTGACTCGCGAGCAACGAGGTAAGTGGGCTTACTACCGGCTGATCCCCGAGACTCTCGCCGACATCGCCCGATTGATCGCCCCGCAGCCGGACTAGGAGGAGCGCTCGGCACGGTGGTTGGCGGGGTTCGCCGCCTGCGTGCTTGCGCAGATCAGGCGGGATCTGACTTCACTGGCGCGGTGAACAGGTCCGGAACAGAATTGGAGAAGTCGGAGTCGGACATGATCACGACATGGTCCCCGACCAGGAGTTTCGTCTCCGGTGTGACCGGTACGAGTTGGCTGTCACGCACGATGATGCTGATCCAGATCGCTCCGGCCAACTCGGCGACCTCGCGCACCGTCTTGCCCTCCACCGCCGAGTTCGCCGCGACCGATACGTCGTGCGTCCCTTCCGGCTCGTCACGCAACCTGACCCCGATCGCCCATGGTTCCGGCGTCACAGTCCGCATCGGCAACCCCAGCCGGCGCGCGACGGTCGGGACGAGACTTCCCTGGACACCGACGGAGAAGATCACGACGACTACCACGATCCCGTAGAGCCGCTCGGCGTCCGGTGCGTGTGCCGCCCGGAGAAGCTCCCCCAACAGGATCGGGACGGCACCCTTCAGACCGGCGAACAGCACGAACGTCCGCTCGTTGCGCTGCAGCCGTGCCGGGATCAGGCACAGCCGAACGAGGACCGGCCTGATGACGCACGCCAGCAAGACGGCCAGCACCAGTCCCGGGATCCAGACGTCGGCCCGGGCCAGCACGTCGAGATCGATCGTCAGGCCGAGCACGACGAAGGCCACGATCTCGGCCAGCCCGGCCAGAGCCGAGTGGAACCGCTCGATCTCCCGCTGGAACGGCGCCCTTCGGTGCCCGATCAGGATGCCCGCAACGAACACTGCGAGGAATCCTGAACCGTGTGCCAAGGTGGCGACGCCGTACAGCATCAGGGCGCAGGCCAGGGTCCGTAACGGATAGAGGCCTTCGCTCGGCAGGGCGACTCGACGCATGAACCACATCAGTGCTCGTCCACCGGCAATGCCGACAGCGGCCCCGACCACCATCTGCAGCGCGAACGCGGCACCGACGTAGCCGAACGCCGCCCAGCTCAGTGTCCCGGCGGCGAGGAGACCGCTCATCAAGGCGATACCGACGGGATCGTTGGCGCCGGACTCGCCTTCCAGGATGGTACCGCTACGACCGGCGATCTCCCGCTGGCCCAAGACGGAGAACACGATCGCCGGATCGGTCGGCGACACGGCGGTCGCGACCAGTACGGCCAGGTACCAGGGAAGACCGAACGCGACATGCAGTGCCACCGCTCCCCCGGCCGCGGTCAGGAACGTACCGGCCAGGCCGACGAGTGCGATCGAACCCGCCGACGAGCGGAAGCGGTCCCAGCCGATGTGCATGCCACCGTCGAAGAGGATCAGGACCAAAGCGATGGTGACGACCCGCTCGACCGTTCCCTCGGGTGGCACCGGCAGCCCGGGCGTGACTTCGATCGCGACAGCGGAGAAGACCAACATCAGCAAGGGTGCCGGCACTTTGAACCTGGCCGTCAACCGGTTGGACAGCACCGCCACCAGGGCGACTGCGCTCGTCCAGGCGACGATCAGCGCGAATCGGTAGCTATCGGACACCCTGACGGCTCCTCGGGAGATCGGCGGCGCGACCAAGCGGTGCCGACCAGACTTCCCGGCTCACCGACGGTGATCCTATCCTCGCGGGGCGCGTTCGATCCGGAGCGGCCATCGGGCTGGTTAGGGTGGCTGAATGCATGCCGGCGAGATCGCAGAACCCTATCCGGTTGTCGGGGTGGACACGTCTGCCCTGGTGGCGGCTCAGCTACTGGCCCACAACCGGCTCCCGGGGCTGGTGGTCACCGAAGTGGACGGACGCCCGAAGGCCGTGCTCCCGGCATCGCAGGTGGTGCGCTTCATGGTGCCCGACTACGTCCAGCAGGATCCGACGCTGGCGCGCGCGATCGGGGAAAAGGCGGCGGACCGGATCGCCGACCGACTCAGAACGGCAACCGTCGGCGAGCTCCTGCCCGAACGGCCCGTCGAGCTGCCGGTGCTGAAGGCCGACGACACCGTGCTGGAACTGGCCGCCGTGATGGCTCGCCTTCGCAGCCCGTTGTGCGCTGTCGTGGCGGACGACAAGATCATCGGAGTGGTCACGGCCGCCCGCCTGCTCGAACTGGTGTGCGGGGCGCCTTCGTGACTCTGGCGGTCGCGGTTGTCGTTTTCATCGTCGTCTACATCCTGATCGCATCCGAGAAGGTCAACCGGGTGGTCGCCGCCCTGGCCGGCGCAGGAATCATCCTGGCCGTCGGTATCTCCGGGCCCGACGACGCGTTCTTCTCCCGCGAGACCGGGATCGACTGGAACGTCATCTTCCTGCTCTTCGGGATGATGGTCATCGTCGGTGTTCTGCGGCAGACCGGCGTGTTCGAGTACGTCGCCATCTGGGCGGCCAAACGGGCGCGGGGACGACCGTTCCGGGTGATGACGCTGCTGTGTCTGATCACTGCGGTCGCCTCCGCCGGTCTGGACAACGTGACGACCGTCTTGCTGATCGCCCCCGTCACCTTGCTGGTTTGCGAGCGGATCGGCGTGCGGCCGGTCCCGTTCCTGATCGCCGAGGCCCTCGCGTCCAACATCGGCGGCACCGCGACGTTGGTAGGTGACCCTCCGAACCTGGTGGTGGCCAGCCGGTCCGGTCTGACCTTCAACGACTTCCTGGTCAACCTCGGGCCGATCGTCGTCGTCATGCTGATCGTGTTCGTCGGGTTGTGCCGGGTGCTGTTCCGGAAGGACTTCACCGCCGATCCGGAGCGCGTGGCGGAGGTGATGGAACTCGACGAGCGTGAGACGATCCGCGACCGCGGGCTGCTGGTGCGAAGCCTTGCCGTGCTGGTGCTGGTGCTCGCCGCGTTCTCCCTACACTCCGTTCTGCACTTGGAGCCTTCCGTCGTCGCTCTGCTCGGCGCCGGCCTGCTCGTCGCGATCAGCGGGCTGAGGCCCAACACCTACCTGGCCGACATCGAGTGGGAGACCCTGTTGTTCTTCGCCGGCCTGTTCATCCTCGTCGGCGGGTTGGTCAAGACCGGCGCCATCGATTATCTCGCCAACGGCCTGGTCGCCGCCACCGGCGACAGCGTGCCTCGCGCCATGATGCTGTTGCTGTGGGGATCGGCCATCTTGTCCGCCGTCGTCGACAACATCCCGTATGTCGCCACGATGACGCCGGTCGTCGAGCAACTCGTCGGTGAGACCGGACCCTTCGCCGGTCAGACGGGCTTGTGGTGGGCCCTCCTGCTCGGCGCCGACCTCGGCGGAAACGCCACCGCGATCGGGGCCAGCGCCAACGTCGTGGTCACCGGTATCGCCAAACGCAGCGGCAATCCCATCTCATTCTGGGAGTTCACTCGCTACGGGTCGGTTGTCGCCGTCTTCACGCTGGCCATCGCCACTCCCTACCTGCTCCTGCGGTACTGAAACTGGCTCGTTCAAACCACTGACTCGTTCAGGAGGAGTTGGTCGCCGAATCCTCGGCTCCCCCCAGCCACCCGAGCTCGCCCACGTGTCCGTCCCCCAAAACCTGATCGGCGACCAACCCCTGCGCTACACCATACCGAGCCGAGCTGATGACTGCAGTCGCACATCAGTTGCTGAGACTCAACCATTGAGCCGCAGGTCAGAACTGCTCGTGCCGCGCAGCCGTCGAGCTGGAACTCGCTGCATCGCACGGTCATCGCCAAGCCGGTCAACGACGGATCTGCCGTGATTGGTTGCCCTCGTAGAACCAGGTGGCTTGGATAGACCCATGAGCTCAACACGCCGGAGTCCGGCCACCAGGGAGCTGGAAACGATGATCACCGCGGCTCGGGTCTTTGCCGGCGTCACCGCGGAGTCGATCGCTCAGGTCGACGCCGTGATCACGCTTCCTCAGCTGCGTGTCCTGGTGCTGGCCTCCAAGGTCGAACCACTGAGCGCCACCGCGGTCGCGGACGCGTTGGACGTCCATCTGTCGACCGCCAGCAGGATCTGCGATCGGCTGGTGCAGGCCGCCTTGATGCACCGCCGGGACCGCCCCGACGATCGACGCCAGCTCGAACTGACCCTCACCGACGAGGGACGACGCGTGCTGGACAACATCACCGAGCACCGGCGACGCGTGTTCACCCGGATCCTGCGACGCATCGATCCGGCCGAGCGCACTGCGTTGACCCGAGCACTCGACGGGTTCATCGCTGCCGCCCACGACTACGACAGCGATGGATCCCTCGTTCCGTAGCCGTTTGCCCGAAAAACGTGCGCCACAGCAGGGTGCCTGGTCGTCGGCTCGGGTCCTCTCAGCCGGACCCCTCCGACGGTGGCCTGGCAGTGTGGTCGCCGCCCCGAAGACGAGGGTTGAGGGCCGCCAGCACGTCGGCATGCCGCACCCAGCCGAGAAGATGATCGCCGGCGTCGGCGACCGGAACCGCGTCGGCCCCCTGGTCGAGCTGGTGCACGGCGTCGGCGAGCGGGTCGTGGGGACCGACCGGTGGTACCGGCGAGCACAGGGCGAGCAGCTCGGTGTCCTCACCGGCGGAGATCGCGCTCATCAGTTCGTGTGCGGTGAGAACGCCGGCATAACACCGGTCGGCATCGACCACCGGCAGCGAGCTCACGCCTGAAGCGGCGAAGATCGACGCCGCGGAGGTCAGATCCATGCCGAGGGTCAGCGGCGTGGGGACCGGTCCCATCACCTGCCCGATCGGCAGCCGGGCGGCCGCGGCGTCAGCCGGTTCGTCGATGTCGATACCGCGTCGGAGCAGCTTCTTGGTGTAGATCGTGTCGCTCGAGACCACGTGACTCAGACCGGTGGCCAGCACGATGGCCAGCATCAGCGGAAGGATGATCGAGTACTCACCGGTCAGCTCGAACATGATCACGACCGCAGTGATCGGGGCACGCGCCGCGCCGGCGAAGACCGCTCCCATCCCGACGAGAGCGAACGCCCCGATCGATCCTGTGCCGGGGCTGATCATGGCGACGATCTCGCCGAAGGCGGCGCCCAGCATCGCCCCACAGAACAGGCTGGGCGCGAAGACTCCGCCGGAGCCGCCGATGCCGATGGTCAGGCTGCAGGCGAGGATCTTCCCGACCAGCAAGACGATCAGGAAACCGAGCGCGTACGTCCCGGCGACGGCCTTGCCGAGAACGGGATAGCCGACGCCGTACATCTGCGGCAGGACCAGCAACAGTCCGCCGAGCAGCAGACCGCCGACGGCCGGCCGCAGCCATTCCGGTCCGCGCCATGCCCAGTCGCAAACGTCCTCGATCAGATAGAGGATCCGGGAGAATGCGACGCCCACCAGGCCGGCAACCAGCCCGAGCACGGCGTACAGGGGGTATTCGAGCACGTGATCGACGCCGAACGGCGGCAGCCTGAGAAATGGGATGTCGCCGGCGATGCTGCGATTGATCACACTCGCCGTCACCGAGCTGATCACGAGCATGCCGAACGACTCTGTCGCCCAGTGCCGCAGGATCAACTCCATCCCGAAGAAGACACCCGCCAGCGGTGCATTGAAGGTGGCGGCGATTCCCCCCGCCGCACCGCAGGTCAGCAACAGCCGGATCCGTCGCTCGTCGAGGCGACACAGCTGGGCGAGACTCGAACCCAGCGCCGAACCGATCTGGACGATTGGACCCTCACGACCCACCGAACCGCCCCCGCCGATGCACAAGGCGCTGGCCAGTGATTTCACTACTGCCACCTGCGGCCGGATCCGGCCACCGCCGCGGGCCACGGCAAGCATCACCTCGGGCACGCCGTGCCCGCGAGCCTCGCTGGCGAACTTGTGCACCAGCGGCCCGTAGACCAGACCCGCAATGACCGGGGTGAACAGAACGAACCAGCGGCCGAGTTCGGGGAAGTTCGGGTTCGCCGCTCCGGGATGTGCGGCATAGTCCGCGTAGCCGGTGAACAGCAGGGTCAGCGCGCCGATGAGATAACGGAAGACCACGGCACCCAAGCCGGCGCCGATCCCGATCGCGAACGACAGACCCAGCAGGCCGAGTCGTTGGGAGCGCAGAACCTGACCGGCTGGTGCGGCCATTCTCATGGCGTCAGGCGAAGTGCCGCCCGGGCTCCACCGGGGGCGTCCGGTCGATGCCCGGCGAATACCGGCGGTCGGCCATCATCCGAATCACCCATCGGACCGTCCTCCTGACGAATGATCTGCGTCAACGCAAGCATTGTGTCGCCGATGAACGACATCGCGAGTCGATGCGCGCCGACCTTCGCAGTGTCTCAGGTGTTGGTCTGGGTCCTGACGCGGCGGGTGGTGCCCCGTGACCCGAACGGTCGGCGGGGGCGGTCGATGATGCTCTCCTCCGGGAGCCGATCGATCTCGGTGCGGTCCAGGCCGGCCGCCAGCAGCTCGGCCAGGTGGACGGCCCGCCGGCCGGTGCGCCCCTGCTCGATCTGCGTTCGGCAGCTGAACCCGTCGGCCACGATCGCGGTCCGCTGGTCAGCGGCCCGGACCCTCGGCAGCAGTACACGCTCCCCCGCAGCCTTGGACACCTCGTAGTGGCCCTGTTCGAACCCGAAGTTGCCCGCCAACCCGCAGCAACCGGCCTTCACCTCCGTGGCGTGCACACCGGCGGCCGCCAGCAGAGCCATGTCCGAGTCGGTCCCCATG
>JBBSQJ010000070.1:0-18425 GCA_038257965.1 Propionibacteriales bacterium | reverse complement strand
TTCCGCCACCACTTCCGGCTCGGCTGAGGCCACCCGCAACGCAGAGACCAGGGCCGCCCGGTGCCACGGATAGTTGGCGTGGGTCCGGACCCACCCGTCGCCGGCCTCCCAGAAGCGCGACAACGGCGCAAACGAGGGGATGGACTCGCCGCGCAGACGCACATGGCGCTCACTGCGGAAGACCACCTCCACCTGCGTGGGGTCGATCCCGACTTCGGCGTCCCCGCGCAGCACGGCAGCCGCCTCCAGAGCGCGGCGCACGCACCCCGCAGCGAACGACTCGGCTACTGGCATGTCTCGTCCTTCCTTCTGCGGAGACGGTGACATTTTCGCAGCACGGACCGCCAGCGGACGCGTCCGCGACGCCGTTACCGATTGGGCGATCACGGATCTGGGCCTGCACCGAGTCGAGCTCGAGCACTCCACCAAGAACGTGCCTTCTTGCCGTGTCGCCGAGCGGGCTGAGTACGCACTTGACGGCACCAGACGGAGCCAACTGCTCCATGAAGACGGGTGGCACGACATGCACTTGCACGGAGCGTGCGCGTCAACGGGCAGCTCGCGGTCGCGCGTCTCGGTGCCCGCAGCGACGCTGATCTCGCGTGGGAGACCGACCTAATCGCCGGTGTGCTTTCGGTCTCTGCCACCGGCGCAAGCGGGTTGGCCAGCTGCGGGTCGTGCACTCAGGTCGCCTCAGTCCTGGGCGGCGAGTAGCAGCGTGGCGAGGGGCTCGAGTGTGGCCACGAGCTCATCGAGCTCGTCGGCCTGAAGGCTCTCGTAGGGCTTGGCGGCGAGGTCGTCGGTGAGCGCCTCGACCCGCTGTTTGACGGTGCGACCCAGGCCGCTCAGCCAACCGTCGTCTCCGATCAGGCCGCGATCGCGCATCCCGTCGATCACGGCGTCAAGCTGCGCTGCCGGGAGGTGGTGGATACGCCCGAACCTCTGCGCCGGCAGGTTCATGTCGAGGGCGAGGAGGACGTGAGCCTCGAGGCCGCCGACACCCTCGACCATCAGGGCCGCGATGTGCCCGTCGCCACGATGCTCGCGCAGCAAGGAAGCTGCATGGAAAAGGCGGGCCACCACGTCATCGGGGATGGCGATCGCGCGCAGCGCTGCGTACATCGGTCGGCCCGCGGACGGTGCGCTGGTCGCCGCCTTGACCAACAGGTCAGCTGCGCGGGCGAAGTCGGGAGAGTAGACGCTATCGCCGAGGATCCGCCGCAGCGCCTTGACACAGCCCGTTTGACGAGCGGCGATCGCCGCTTCGGGCGTGGTGGTGCGCCACACCTTCGGAATGTGGCGAGCCACCTCGCCCGGCGCGAAGTTGTAGAAGAGCGCGTCCACCACCTCCGCCGTGGGCAGGCCCAGGGGGGCCGCCCGCCCGGCGAAGTAGGTGTCCCAGTAGTTGGTGAACCCCAGGGCGAACATCGCCTCGTTGGGTTCATCGGCTGAGTATGGGATGACGCCAATCGGCTCGACCAGTTCGAACATCTGGCGTGCCATCGAGTTCACGTTCTACTCCTCCCGCTGCAGGCGCGGCACCCCTTCCGAGCACCTCACGAACACTTGGACGATCGGGCGCGACCAAACTCATCGCACAGCGCTGGTATCGGCGGCCGCGCAGCTCCAGACCCGCTCCGTGAAGGGCGAGCTGCTGATCACTACACAGGAGCGTCCTGGTACGCACGGTCCAGCTGGATGCGCGTCAGCGCCTCCTGGTAGAGCCCAACCACGTTACTTCGGGTCACGAAAACGCGCGGTCACTGGATGAAGAAGTCACGATCGCGGTCGGCCGCTGAGGCAGGACCGCTTAACGGGCCGGCACTCGTCGAGTCGTTGCCGGTAGCGGAGTCGTGCCTGGACTTGGCGTGAGCCCGCTTCCTGGCGTGAGCCCGCGACGCGCGAGCAGCAGTCCGGCTGCGGCGACGGCGAACCCGAGCAGGGCGGTGACGCTCACCGGGGTGCCGAGCACCGGCCACGCCACGAAGGCCGTGACGGCGGGAACCATGAACAGCAGGCTGCTCGTGGCCGTCGCGCCGCGCCGCCGGATGAGCAAGAACATGAGCACGGGAGCCCCGGCGCCGGTCACGAGCGCCAGCCAGAGGAAGGAACCGACGGCGGGGAGGGTGAGCGGGATCCTCAGACTGGCCTCGCAAGGAGCCCAGACGGCGAGGACGGCGGCCCCCGCAGCAATCTCGACCGAGGCGACGCTCAGCGGCCCCGCGGTGGTGCGCAGCCGGGACTGCAGCACGGTGCCTGAGGCGAGGCCGGTCAGCCCGGCGACGGTCCACAAGAGGGCGCCGAGGGAAGGCGGCCGTCCCATCCGGTCGGCCAACGTGACGACGACACCGACGACGCCGAGCCCGATCCCGATCCAACCGAGCGGAGACAACCGCTCCCAGCCGGCCAGGGCGGCGACGACGGCGACGACGAGCGGGGAGGAGCAGGCGATGAGGGCGGTGGTGCCGGCCGGCATACCGTCGGCCAGGGCGGTGTAGAGGCAGCCGAACTGGACGGCAACATGGGCAGCCCCAACGCGGCCACGGTCACCAGTTCCCGCCCATGGGGCCACGGCTCGTGACGCCACCGGGCGAGCCCGGCGAGAACGAGCGCGGCGACGACGAACCGCCACAGGGTCAGAGTCAACGGCGGCACGAACCGCGTACCCAGGGACCCCACGACGTAACCGCTGCTCCACACGACCACGAAGAGGGCACCCAGTCGATCCAGATGTAATGCTTTCATACATTACATAGTGAGGTTTGATACGTAATGCGTCAAGGCATTATCATGGCAACATGACGACCACGGTCTTTCGGGCCGGCAACGGGGCAGCCTGGCTCGACCTGCTGTCCACCCTGGAGGGTCGGTACCGCGACACTCTGCTCGACTACCTCGACACCCCTGACCGGCTCGCGGCTTGGTTGGACGTCGCCGGCCTGCGGCCGGCAGCGGCCGTGACGGAGATCGACGTGACGAGGGTGGCGGACCTTCGCGAGGCCCTCCACCGCGTCACGGTCGCGGTGCTGCTTGGCACCACGCCGCGGCCCGTCGACGTCGCCGTCCTCGACCGCACGCTCGCGGCCGACGTGCCGCTTCGTGCAGCGGCCGGCCCGGGCCGCGTCCGGGTGGACCACCCGGCCACAGTCGACGAGGCCATGGCTCGACTGGTCCGCGACGCCGTCCAGGTACTCAGCGGACCTCGCCGCGCGAGCCTGCGCGCGTGTGGCGACAACACCTGCGCCAGCATCTTTCTCGACGACTCTGGGCGTCGGCGCTGGTGCACCGACGAGCGGTGCGGGAACCGGATGCGCGTGCGGGCGCATCGGGCAAGGGCACGGGTCGCCCACGACTGACCCACCGCGGACCCGACCACGTGTTGGTCAACGCGATCATCGTCACCCGTCGCCTCATCCGCGTCGCTTTGACCACTCACCGCCGGGACACCGGGCCAACCCGCTGACCCTGATCTGTCCGCGCGATCTCCTTTGGGGCCGGTAGCGCGATAGCGGGGATGACCGCGGCGATGGCGATGCCGACCGCCCACCAGAACGCGCCTTGGAAGGCGCCGGTTGCGCCGCGATCGAGGAGCGCCTGAAGGGTGATGGCGACGATCGCGGTGCCGAACGAGGCTCCCACTTGCTGGGCGATGCGGGTGTTCATCGTGGCGTGCGGGATGCCCGCCGGTTGAATGTCTTGGTAAGCGACGGACATCGGTGGGATCAGCACCGCCCCGATCCCCAGACCGCGAATCAGCAGCACCGCGGCCAGCCACCACAGGCTCGTGCCCGGACCGGCCAGCGCGAAGGGGACGGTAGCGACAGCGGCGAGCAGGAAGCTCGAGACCGTCACGACGCGTGCTCCGAACCAGTCGACCAGCGTGCCGACCACGAAGCGTGAGGCGAGCGCCCCGACCCCTTGTGGAATGAGCAACAGACCGGCGTGCAGGACGCTCTCGCCCCGCAGTTGCTGATAGTAGAGCGGAAGCAGGAACATGCCGGCGTACATCACCGCGCCGGCGGTGAAGAGGACCGCCGATGCGCTGCCGAGCGACCGCAGCCGCAGCAGCCGGATATCGACGATCGGCTGACGCCCGCCGGGTTGCAACGCCCAGAGGATGAAAGCGGCTAGCAGCGCGGTCCCGGCAAGCAGCGGCGCCAATACCCCGGCGTGGCCGATCCCGCCGTCCCCGGCCAGCTGCGAGAGGCCGAGGAGGATCCCCGTGAGTGCCGGTGCGAGCAGCGCCAGGCCGATCACGTCGAGGCGTGCGCGCCCGGCCGAGGGCTCGGGCCGGTCGGTCGGCAGGAATCGCCAGGCAAGCAGCAACCCGACGGCGATCACGGGCACGTTGATGAGGAACAGCCAGCGCCAGCTCAACCAGTTGAGGATGGCCCCACCGATCACCGGGCCGAGGATCGGGCCGAGCGCGATCGGCAGGCTGACGGCCGCCATCAGCCGGCTGCTGACATGCCCGCCCGCAGCTCTCACGGCGAGGGTCTGCATCAGCGGGAAGATCAGTCCGGCACCGAAGCCCTGCAGCACCCGGAAGCCGATCAGGCTGGCGTCGTTCCACGACATCGCGCACAGCACCGAGGCGAGCACGAACAGCACCAGCGCGGCCATCCAGACCCGCTTGCCGCCCCAGCGGCGCTCCGCCCACCCGGTGACCGGGATCGCTACGGCCATCGCCAGCAGGAAGCCGGTGATGACCCAATGGATCGTGCCGTCGGTGGAGTGCAGCTCCACGACCAGCGTGTGGATCGCCAGCGTCACCATCGTCGAGTCGAGGATCGCCGCGATCCCGCCCACGACCAGCGCCGCCAACACCATCCGTACCTGCGGCGAGATCTTCGTCTCGGTCGTCACCGTCACCGTCATCTCCTACTCACAATAAGGGTGTAATCCATCTCTTATCAGAGTAGGTAGCCGCACTACGGAATGCAACCCTTCCTTATAGTGGAGCCGTGATCACATCTGCCGCCGCGCCTTCTGGTCAACGACGACGCGGACCCGAGCTGGAGGCCGCATTGCTGGACGCAGCCTGGGACGAGCTCGTCGAGGTCGGCTTCGCGAAGCTGACCATGGAGTCCGTCGCCTCCCGCGCCAGCACCGGCATCGCCGTGCTGTATCGCCGATGGGCCAACAAGGACCAGCTCGTGCTCGCCGCCCTCGAGCACTACCGCAGCAGTCACCCGATCGACCTCCCTGACACCGGCAGCCTGCGCGGCGACCTCGTCGCCGCACTGACCGTCATGGGCGAGAGCCGCGCCGCCTTCTTCGCCATCGCTGCGGCCACAGCCTTCTCCGGACTACTGGCCGGCACCGGACTCACCCCCGCCCGTGCGCGCGACCAGATCATGGGCGACCAAAGGCTCTCGCGCGTTCGGACCATCTACCAGCGCGCCCACGACCGCGGCGAGATCGACCTGGAACCGATTCCTGCCGCGGTGCTCGCCATGCCGTTCGATCTGGTGCGCCACGACCTGCTCATGGACCTCGAACCTTTGAGGCCAAAACGCATCCGGTCGATCATCGACGAGCTCTTCCTGCCGCTGGTCCACGACCACGACAACGGGCCGGGTACGACGCGAAGCCAACGACTTCGGCCACATCGCCACGCCGAACTCGAGGAGGATCAGTCGGACTGATCGCCGCCGACAGCGGCCCGGAGCTGTCGGAGGGTTGCTGTCAGTGAGATCGGAGAGTTGGTGTCACTCAGATCGCCGCCAGTTCGGCCGCGGTCAGAGTGTCGAGACCGAGTCGCGCCAGCGTGCGGGGGGACTCGGCCGCGAAGTCACGCCCGAGCAGGGTCGAGGCGATCTGGATCAGCGCGTCCATCGTCGGTGTCGAGACGCCGGCCAGCCGTCCGAGTTCGGTGAACAGGATGAGGGTGTAGCCCACGTCCTCGGTCAGGTAGCGGTCCTCCAGCCGACTCTGCGCTCGAATCCCGCGGAATCCGGGCGCCGTCGAGTAGCCGGCGTCGTAGTTCTCCTCCTCCATGTAGCCCTGGATGACACCTAGCGCCGGCTCAGACTTGATCGTCTGACCATAGGCGGTGGCGATCGCCTGCCGCTCGATGTCGACGGCCCGCATCAGCCGGCCGACCGCAGGAGTCACGCCGTCTTCGTAGAAGTTGAACTCGACGCCGCTGTCGATCCGCGCGGTGTTGGTGATGGTGACGGCGGGATGGATCACCGGGTTCCCGTTCTGCAGGGTGGTCGCCAGCACGCTGCCCGCGCTCTGCATGCCCGGATAGACCTCGTCGAGCAGCGCGGTGAGCCGATCGGTCTCTGCGCGGGGCGAGGCTGCGCACCACATTCCGGCCAGGAGTTTCAAGAAGATGTTGATCGTCGCCGGCGCCGTGACCCGAACGGCATACGGCAGGGTGCTTGTCTCCCCGACCACGTATCGACTGTCGTCGAGGGCAAGACCGGCGGCTCGCCGAAACGTCAGGCTGCCCAAGCACGAGGTCGGGCAGATCACCACGTCCTGTCCCGGTTCGAGGTGGGGGGCGACGGCTTCTGCGAGCGGCTCGGTGGCATAGGCCGGTCCGACCACGAAGATCAGTTCGGCACCGGTGATCGCGCGTTCGGGGTCTGTGCCGGCGTACACGATCGGCGCGCTGCCCCCTTCCTGACCGGTGCAGACGATCTCTCCACGCTCGGCGACTGCCGCCACCTCACCGGAGAAGTCGGCGGTGGCGAAGAGTCGGACGGAATGGCCCGCACGCGCCCAGTCGTAGGCCACCGCACAGCCACCGTTTCCCGCTCCCAGCACCGCAACATCCATCGAGCACCTCCTCGCCCCGACCTGCGCACCGCGCGGTCAACGCCGAGCCTATTGCCACGTCGCGAACCTCGAGCGGGTGGGCGGGCTACAACGCGAGGGCGGTCGGCCATGCTGGTCGGGTGTCCAGCAACCGACGCCCGGTCCAGGAGCGACTGACCTACGGGACCGACCCCGCCCAGTTCGGCGTGCTCTCCCTACCGAACGACGACGGTGGACCCTGGCCGGTCGCGGTGGTCATCCACGGGGGCTTTTGGCGGGCCCGGTACGACGTCACGCTCGGCGAGCCGCTGGCCGCCGATCTGTCTCGCCGGGGATTCGCCGCCTGGAACATCGAGTATCGCCGGGTAGGCAACGGGGGTGGCTGGCCGACGACCCTGGGCGACGTGGCGGCGGCCGTCGATCTGCTGGGGTCGGTCGGCCAGGCGGCTGCGGCTGGGCGCCTCGACCTGACCCGGGTGGTCGGCCTCGGCCACTCGGCCGGCGGCCACCTCGCGGCCTGGCTGGCCGGTCGGGTCCGGCTCAACGATCCGTTCGGACCGCCGGCCGTCGCGCTGTCCGGAGTGGTCACCCAGGCGGGCGTGCTGGATCTCGAACGCGCCTCGACGGACCGGCTCGGTGACGGCGCCGCCGAGGCGTTCATGGGTGATCCGCAGCGGCACACCGACTGGCTCACGGCATCGCCGATCCGGCTACTTCCCTTCGGCGTCCCGATCCGCTGTGTCCACGGTGACGCCGACGACACGGTCCCGATCGGGCAGTCGCGCGAGTTCGTGAGCGCAGCGCGTGCCGCCGGGGACGACGCCGAGTTGATCACCGTCCCGGGCGGGGATCATTTCGGCGTGATCACTCCCGGTGACGCCGGCTGGTCGGTATGTGTTGAGGCAGTCGAAGAGCTCTCGGCAGCGAGTTGACCGAGCTGGTCGGTGATCACCGAGAGCCCGGTCAGCACCTCGGTGAAGGATGTACTGAGCGGACTGAGACCCAGACGAAGTCCTTGTGGGGAACGGAAGTCCGGGATGACGCCGGCCGCCCACAGACCGGCGGTGAGCTCGCGGAACAGCGGATGCTCCAGGGTGATGTGACCACCACGGCGCTCCGGATCGGCGGGCGAGGCCAACTCCACGCCGAGCGGCTCGAGCCAGCGCCGGAAGACTGCGACGGCGAACTCGGTGAGCATGATCGACTTCTCTCGGATCGCCGCCATGCCGACGTCGGCGATGAGATCCAGACTGTCCTGCACAGCGAGCATGCCGAGGATCGGCGGTGTGCCGCTCAACACCCGCCGGATCCCGTCGCTGGGCTCGTATCCGGGGCCCATCTCGAAGGCGTCGCGGCGACCCATCCAGCCCCAGATCGGCTGCCCGAAGGCGTCGTGGTGGTCAGCGCGGACGTACGCGAAAGCTGGGGACCCCGGACCGCCGTTGAGGTACTTGTACGTGCAGCCCACAGCCAGATCGACGCCCCAGGCGTCGAGCTCCAGCGGCACCGAACCCACCGAGTGGGACAGGTCCCAAACGACGACGGCGCCCACGTCGTGCACCAGGCGGGTGATCGTTTCGGCGTCGGCGATGTGTCCCGAGCGGTAGGCGACATGGCTGAGCAGGACGACAGCGGTCCGGTTGCCCAGCACGCCGGCGAGCAGGTCGGGCTCGACGCCGGACCGGGGATCGGTCCTCAGCCAGCGGATCGACAGCCCCAGTTCGGCTGCGATGCCCTCGACGACGTACCGATCGGTCGGGAAGTTGTCGGTGTCGACGACGATCTCGCTGCGGCCTGCCCGGAGCGCGACCGCGGCCCGGGCGAGCTTGTAGAGCAGGACGGTGGTCGAGTCGCCGATCGTGGTCTGTCCGGGCGCGGCCCCGAGCACGGTGGCCCCGAGCCGGTCGCCGATCCGCAACGGCAGATCCAGCCAGTCCTCGTCCCAGCCACGGATCAACCGGCCGGCCCAGGCGTGCTGGACGAAGTCGCTGATCCGTCGCGCGCTGGCCAGCAGCGGCCGACCGAGGGAGTTGCCGTCGAGGTAGGCGATCACGTCATCGTCGGGACCGGGCAGGAACGCATCGCGACAGCCGCCCAGCGGATCGGCGGCGTCCAGCTCGCTCGCCCGTCGAGCAAGGTCCCCGGTCTCGGCGTTCACGCCCCGATCTCGGTCCGTACGGCGAACAGCTCGGGGAAGAACGTCAGGTCCAGCGCCCGTTGGAGGAACCCGACGCCGGAGGACCCGCCGGTCCCCCGTTTGGTGCCGATGGTGCGCAGCACCGTCCGCAGGTGGCGGAAGCGCCACACCTGGAAGTTGTCCTCGAGGTCGACCAGTTCTTCACAGGCCTCGTAGGCGCGCCAGTGGGTCTCTGCCTGGTCGTAGATCTCCTTCACCAGGCCGACGAGCTCCGGATTGAACTCGTACGGCGCGGTGACGTCACGATCCAGCGCGGACGCCGGGACGGCGTAGCCCTCGCGGGCGAGGCTGCGCCAGAACTCGTCGTACAGGGTGGGCGTGACCAGCAGATCCCTCAGTTGCTCGTAGGCGGCGGGATCGGACCGGAACACCTCCAGGATCGCGGCGTTCTTGTTGCCGAGGATGAACTCGACCGCGCGGTACTGATGTGACTGGAACCCAGAAGCGTTGCCCAGGAACCCGCGGAACTGCGCGTACTCGTGTGGGGTCAGGGTGGCCAGCACCGACCACTGCTCGGTGACGACGCGCTGGATGTGCTTGATCCGCGCGAGGTTCTTCAGCGCCCGACCCACATCGTCGACCGTCAGCGAACGACGGGCAGCCTCGAGCTCGTGCAGCATCAGCTTGAACCAGAGTTCGGTTGTCTGGTGCTGGACGATGAACAGCAACTCGTCGTGGTGCTCCGGCTCACTGACCGGGTGCTGGGCATCGAGCAGCTTCGGCAGGTCCAGATACTCGCTGTAGCTCATCCGGTGGGAAAAGTCGCGGACGATGTCCTGCTCGACCTCACGGACGTGGACGTCGGGAGACCGCGACGGTTGTTCGGGAGTCACCCGATAAGCATCGCATCCGCAGTTCAGCGCCGCGACTCCTCAATCGGCGACCTCCTCGCGCGGCCGCGCGGCGAACCGAGGGCCGAGGTTCCGGCAGAGCGCGAGAGTCACCACGACGACCGCCGCAATGACGGCCGCGGCGGTGACCGAGCCGCTCCAGCGACCGAACAGGATGAGGAACGCCGGGATGGCCGCGGTGACGAACGCGGCCACCAGGGTGAACGCGCCGGTGGCGGCGCCCAACGTGGTGAGCCCCAGCCCGAGGACGAGGAAGAACAAGAACCAGAGCACGGACCAGGCCAGCCAGATCACCCCGAAGCCGGCGTCGTCGCCGATGGTGAAGCTGTCGACGGCGTAGACCACCGCACACATCGCCACGAACAGGCTGAACCAGCCCAGGCCCCGATCGCTCCAACCCAGGACGCCATTGACACCGACCCACAGATAGGTGAAACCGAACAGGTAGAGCCCGGATGCCGCGAAGACAGCCCGCACGTCGCCGCCGGCCATGATCAGCAGAGCGGTCGGTGTGAGGATCTGCAGCCCGCCGACGAACAGGTTGATCGGCGCGGCTTCACGTGGGGTGAGGTGGCCCAACAGCATGAGCCCGTTGATGAAGAGCACTGCGCCCACGTAGAGCAAGCCGACCGCTGACATGCCTCAACTCCTCGTCGGCGGTGGGTAGCGATCGCCGCGGACGTCCGCATGACACGCCTGCTTGGCCGCATCCAGCCGGGTCGGGTTCATCCGTGGATCCGTTCGTCGGCGGACACCGGGTCGGCAGTCACGCTACCCTGCCGCCGTTTCGTCCCGTCGACCGTCGGAAATCTCCATCTCGACGCCCGAGCAGCTGTGCGCCTCCGGACCCGAAATCCAGAAGGTTCTCGGGAGCGTCAGGACGTGGGCGGTAATGGCGCCCAGTGATCGGGGGGCACGGTCTCTCCCGGAGTGGGCGGACCAGGCGGCGTACCGTCACCGAACGGACGCGCGGACAACTGTTCGCGGTAGTGGGGGCTGAGCCAGCTCGCCAGGTCCGGGCCGACAGGCACGAGCCGGGTCGGATTGAGGTCGGTATGGACCATGTAGTAGTGCCGTTTGATCTGAGCGAAGTCGGTGGTGTCGCCGAAACCCGGGGTCTGGAACAGATCGCGTGCGTAGGCCCACAGCACCGGCAGCTCCGAGAGCTTCTGCCGGTTGCACTTGAAGTGTCCGTGGTAGACCGCGTCGAATCGAGCCAGGGTGGTGAACAGCCGGACGTCGGCCTCGGTGATCGTGTCACCGACGAGGTAGCGCCGGTCGGTCAGGCGGTCGCTGAGCCAGTCGATCCGCGCCCAGAGCTTGGCGTAGGCGTGCTCGTAGGACCGCTGAGAACCTGCGAAGCCGCAGCGGTAGACGCCGTTGTTGACATCGTCGTAGACGACCTCGGCCACCGCATCGATCTCGTCGCGCAGCGCTTCCGGATAGAGCTCCGGCGCGCCGGGACGATGATGAGCAGTCCACTCGGTGGAGAAATCGAGGGTCAGCTGGGCATAGTCGTTCGTGGCCACAGCCCTCGTCGGGATGTCGACCAGCGCGGGGACCGTGATGCCGCGGTCGAAATCGGCGAACCGGGCGAAGTATGCCTCTTGCAACCGCTCGTACCCGAGCACCGGGTCGACGCCACCCGGGTCGAGGTCGAAGGTCCAGCTTCGCTTGTCGTGGACCGGCCCGCACAGACCCATCGAGATGGCGTCCTCCAGGCCGAGCAGCCGGCGCACGATGATCGCGCGGTTCGCCCACGGACAGGCCCGGGCGGCGACCAGTCGATAGCGACCCGACTCGACCGGATAGCCGTCGCGTCCGTCACGGGTGACCCGAGTGTCGATGTAGTGCGTGTCGCGGACGAACTCCTGGCCCGCGGTGGTGTATTCGGCTTGCGCGGGTTTCTTGTCGCTCACGCGCTTCAACCTACCCACGTGCCCTTCGACGGGCTCAGGGCGCATCTGGCTGCTGCCCGCGGAGGTGGGACCTCCGCAAGCGGCTCAGCGCGCCGTCGGCTCCGACGCGGGCGCGGTCGTGGACTCCGAGCCCGAAGTCTCCGCACTCCCCGAGTGACTCGGCGGGCTGCTCGATTCTCCGGAGCGGGCGGCCTCGTCGGCCGCGATGGTGGTCCGGACGGCCGACGATGCGGGCAGCGTCACCTTGGCTGCCGCGGACGTCACCTCGTTGCCGCTCGCGTCGACCGCGGTGACCGTATAGCTCACCGCGCGACTACTGCCCGACAGTCCGGCCGCCGGAGCGGTATCGGTGAACGTCAGCGTTGGGCGCTGCCAATAGGTGGACTTCGCCGACTGTGTCGCGATCACCACACCGTTCCGGGCGACCCGGTAGCTGAGACTCAGATCATCGCGATCCCAGTTCGCCCGCCAAGACAGAGCCACCGTGGCGTCGGGGCGCAGCGTCGCCGTCGGCAGGGTCGCCAGGCTCGTCACCTGCGGCCCCATCCGGTTCGGCGCCTTGCTCGGCACGGCGAACCGGACCAGACCCTGCTGGGGTGTGCCGTTGACGCTGGGGAACTCGCCCCCGAGAGCGATGTAGGAGGAGTTGCCCACCACGCTCCACGCCGCCTGGCCCTGTCCGGTGTACGTCCCCGCGGCCAGGTTGGGGAACCAGGTGTAGAGCGCCGGAGCAGGCCGGCCCGCGAAGTTGCCGTACCTTTGGTGCCCGGCCTTGGGTTGTCCGTTCTTGGCCACCACGCCTGCGGCGGTCCGGCTGACCGCGAGCGCCCGGTTCCACACCGTCCGTGGGCTGGTGTCGGGGAAGCCGCCGATGTTGGCGCAGTAGTGCGCGTGGCCTACCGAATAGACGAGATCACCGATCGGAGCGACGTCGTAGGTGTCGCCGTGGCAGTCCTGGATCCAGCGGATCGACCCGTCCGATCCGGATGCTGCGAACACGCCCTCGAAGTTGCCGGTGCCGTACTGGTAGCCCGACCCGTAGACGGTCGTCGCGTCGGCTTTGAGACTCAGGATGGCCGAGTGCGCTCCGGAGTCCTTGATGACGGTGTTGACCTTCCACGTCCTCGAATTGCCACTCACGGGGGTCACGGCGCCCATCCCGGTGGCCTTGGTCTTGTTGAGCTTGGTGAAGCGACCGCCGGCGACGACCCGCTTCCCGTCACCGGTGACGACGAGCGCGAGCACCGTGCCGTTGGCCTTCGGTCGCCAGCCGGCGAGCTTGCCCGTGCTCGCGTTGACCGCGGCGAGTCGAGATCGTGCAGGGGAACCCACCTTGCTGAATGCGCCCCCGACGTAGACGGTCTGGCCCTTGACCGCGATCGCGTTGATCTGCTTGTTGAACTTGGGCGCCGGCTTGCGCAATGTGCCCGTTGCGGCATCGACAGCGGCGAAGTAGTAGCGCTTGCTGGAGGCCGCCTTGGTGAACGAACCCCCGACATACAGCGTCTTCTTGTCGGCGGAAACGGCAAGCGCCTTCACCGCCTTGTCGAAGGCCGGCGGTCTGAAGCCGGTGATCAGCTCGCCTGTGGTGACGTCGTACGCCAGCAGGTTCTTCCGAGCGGTCTGACGGCTGCCAGGCGCTGCGCCGGCCGGACGCGCGGAGGTGAACTCACCGCCGGCGTACACCACGTTGCCGATCATCACCTGCGTCCACACCACACCATTGATCTGCACCGTCGGCAGCGCATCCGCAGTAACGCCGGCGACCGAGCGCACGCGGATCGTCGGCGTGGCCGCCGAAGCCCACATAGGAGTGACCAGCGCGGTCAGCACGACTCCGAAACCGAGCAGCACGACGACTCGTCGAACAAGCCCGGAGACGAAGGGCAGGCGCGTTGAACGCACCGACAACCGGCGATGTCGCACGATCCACTTCCCCCCGAAAGTGGGCACACCGGATGCCAGATCATCCGCGGTGCCAAGTCCCCAAACAGTTTCCCGCCCGTGAGCATACCGTGTTTGTGTCCGGGACGTGGCCGAGCGCCGGACCGCGCTGACGCGGGCGACCGGCGAGCGTCACACGGGCCGAGAAACTGGGAAACTGGGTCCATGCGCTTCCTCAACGGCACTCCCGGACACGACCTGACCTACGCCGACGTGTTCATGGTGCCGCGCAGATCGGCCGTGACGTCGCGCCTCGATGTCGACCTGACCAGCGCCGACGGTGTCGGCACCACCCTGCCGCTGGTGGTGGCCAACATGACTGCCATCTCGGGCCGCCGGATGGCGGAGACGGTAGCCCGGCGCGGCGGAGTCGCGATCATCCCCCAAGACATCCCGACCGACGTCGTCGCCAACTCGGTGCGCAAGGTCAAGGCGTCGCATCCGGTTTTCGACACACCGGTGTCTGTTGCACCGCACACCACCGTCGGGGAGGCCGTCTCGCTGTTGCCCAAGCGGGCCCACGGTCTGGTCGTGGTGGTCCAGGACGGGCGGCCGATCGGAACGGTCAGCGAGGCTGATGCGACCGGCGTGGACCGGTTCGCCCAGGTGCACGAGGTGATGTCGTCAGATCTGCTGGTTGTCGCTCCGCAGCGCTCGCCGCGGGAGATCTTCGACCAGCTGGGGTCACACCATCTCGACGTCGCGCTCGTCGTGGACGGCGAACGGTTGGTCGGGGTGATGACACCGAAGCACGCCCTACGCTCGACCCTGTATCGACCGGCACTCGACGCCGATGGAGCGCTCCTGGTCGGCGCTGCGGTCGGCATCAACGGGGACGTTGCCGGGCGGGCGGAACGGCTGCTGGCCGGCGCCATCGACGTGCTCGTGGTCGACACCGCGCACGGCCACCAGGAGAAGATGAGCATTGCCCTCAAGGCGGTGGTCGAGGTCCGTGACCAGTGGCAGGAGTCGTCGGGTCGGAGGGTGCCACTCGTTGCCGGCAATGTCGTGTCAGCCGATGGCGTGGTCGACCTCGTCGAGGCAGGTGCCGACGTGGTCAAGGTCGGTGTCGGGCCCGGCGCGATGTGTACGACGCGGATGATGACCGGGGTCGGACGCCCGCAGTTCAGCGCGGTGCTGGAGTGCGCCGCGGCTGCCCGCGAGCTCGGCAAATCGATCTGGGCGGACGGCGGGGTGCGCTACCCGCGCGACGTCGCGCTGGCCCTGGCCGCCGGGGCGGGCAGCGTGATGATCGGATCCTGGTTCGCCGGCACGTACGAGAGCACGGGCAACTTGATGACCGACGCCCACGGCCGGCTCTACAAGGAGTCCTACGGGATGGCCTCCGCCCGAGCGGTGAAGATGCGGACGAAGGACGCCAACGGCTTCGACCGAGCGCGAGCGGCGCTGTTCGAGGAGGGCATCTCCTCCTCGAAGATGTATCTCGATCCCGAGCGACCGAGTGTGGAGGACCTGATCGACTCGATCGTTGCCGGCGTTCGGAGCAGCTTCACCTACGCCGGCGCGACCAGCCTGGATGAGTTCCACGAGCTGGCGCTGGTCGGAGTGCAGTCCAACTCCGGATACGACGAGGGCCGGCCGCTGCACGCCAGCTGGTGACCCCACCGATCACACGGTTCACACGCCTTTCGAGATTATCGTCGGCGAGTCTTCCCGGTTCCTGAACGTTGGGTTAAGTTGAGCGCGTAAACTGGACGGCCCGGCGGGGGTAGGGCCCAACGGAGGGTCCCCCCATGCCGTCATCTCAGCATGGTGGCCAGCGACACACGTATCGGCGTGCGCTCCTGCTCACCATCGCTTTCGTCGTCAGCGCTTTCGGTCCGGTCGCGCCGGTCTCTGCGGTCGCCGCACCCACGCCGAGCGCAGCCGACTCCCCGTCTCCGAACGCCGCGAAGCCCACCGACGGACAAGCGTCCGACCAGAAGGCGGCCGATCAAAAGACGGCCGATCAAAAGACGGCCGACGACAAGGCGCCCGGCGACGAGCCAACGAGTCGCGAGAAGACTGCCGCACCGAGCGAGAAACCGTCGGGCGGCCCGCCGTCGGTTGCGCCTTCACCCGAGCCCTCGAGATCGTCGGAGCCGTCCGCTCCGTCCGAGACACCGACTGCGACAAACAAACCGATCGCAGCCGAGACGCCCACGACCGTCCCGCCCAGCACGACTTCACCAGAACCCGGGCGGGCCGGCGGGATCGCCCCGAAGGTCGTGCCGCCCGCGAACGGCAACAATGCGGTGATCACGGTCAAGGTCGGCGGCAACCGCACCACCCAGACCGCGATCGGGAACCTGGCCGGCGTGCAACTCGGCCTCTACGCCAACGCCGACGACACCAGCCCGGTGACCGGCTTCGGGACCTGCACATCCGACGCCGGTGGCGACTGCTCCTTCACCGTGCCGAACACCCAAAGCGGCGGGGCGAACAGAAACAAGCGCTACTGAGTGAAGCAGATCTCGACCGCCGACGGGTACTTCACCAACGCTGCCCTGGGCACCGGGACGACGGTCATGCCCGACCCCTATCGATTCCAGACGCCGCAGGTCCAAAACGGCACGACGTATCGCTCGACGGTCGATTTCATGGTCGCCACCGGCGGCACGAACAACGAGGCGTCCGGTGGCATCTGGCAGAACTCGCTGGACAACCCCGACCTCCCCGCCAAGTGCGGGATCAGGGTCGCCATCCTGCACGATCTGTCCAACTCGGTGACGTCGGCCGACCTGACGGCGATGAAGAAGGCCAGCACGAGCTTCGTCGACTCGTTGGTCGGCACCCCTTCGCAGGTGTCCACCTTCACGTTCGCCTCGACCGCCCCGGCCGCCGGAAGCACGAACACGACCCTCCCGCTGACCCCGGTGTCGACCGCCGCCGGCGCCACGACCGTGAAGGACAAGATCAACGCGATGGCGCTGCCCGGCCTCACCGCCGGCGGCACGAACTGGGACCGCGGGATCTATCAGGTGGCCCAGTCGGCCTCGTCGTTCGACGTCCTCGTCGTGATCACCGACGGCAACCCGACCTATTACGGCAACCAGGACGGTCCGGGAACCCGGACCCGGTTCCGCGAGGTCGAGAACGGCATCTTCTCCGCGAACGCCGTCAAGGCGGAGGACACCAAGCTGCTCGCCGTGGGTGTCGGTGAGGGCGTGAACAGCACCGGCAGCGGACTCAACCTGAGATCGATCTCCGGGCCGACGCTTGGCACGGACTACTACCAGACCTCCGACTACGCGGCCGCCGGGGATCAGCTTCGCAAGCTCGCCCTCGGCAGAGCCATGGGTTCGGTCCCCGGGGTGAAGCAGGTCGTTCCCTCCGGCACGGCGGCCGGAAACACGACCGGTGCCCAGCCCCAGGGCGGCTGGACCTTCTCCGGCACCGGAACGACCGGGGTGACGTTCGACGCACCGACGTCGCGGACCACCGCAACCGGCACGGGCGCGGCCAACTTCCCGCTCACCTTCGCCGGCGGCACGGTCTCCGGCACCGTGACGCTGACCGAGACGCCCCAGACCGGCTATATGTTGCATCAGGGCGTGGTCGGGCAGAACGCGGTGTGCACCCGGGTCGACACCGGGGCAACGATCGTCCCTGGGAACGTCACCAACGGGTTCACGGTGGCCGCCAACTCGGCGTATCCGGTCTCGTGCACCGTCTACAACGAGGCACCCACTCCCCTGGCCTCGGTCGTGGTCGACAAGCAGTGGCGGATCGACGGCACCGACTACGCCGAGGGCGGCCAACCCGGCAACTTCGTCGCGGGGGCGACCATCGCCGGCACCGCGCAAGGGTGGGGCGTCGAACGCACCGGCTTCCGCGAGGGAGACCGGCCGACGATCGACGAGTCCATCAGCAATGTCCCCATCCAGTGCACGGTCACCGCCCGTCAGGTCGTGGCGGCCAACGGCGCCACGGTGGCCCAGAACCTCCCCTACTCGCCGACCCTCGAGGCCGGACAGAACACGTACACGATCCGCAACGTCGTGACGTGTCAGACCAAACTCACCCTGACCAAGACCGTCCAGGGCGGCACCGAGCCCGTCACGAGCTGGACACTGGACGCCGTGGCCCCGACCGGCGCCCTCACGGGCCCGAACGGGACCAGCGGTTCGGCCCGGGCGACCGGCGGGGCCGTCACCCCCGGTGTCACCTATGCCCTGGCCGAGACCGGCGACACAACCGGCACGCTCAACTACACCCAGCTCGTCGACCCGAATGCCAACCTGATCCCGGGCTCCTCCGGCTCGTGGACCTGTCAAGAGGTCGGGGCCGACGGGACCACCGTCATCCCCGGCTTCGCCGACGGCCTGAACGGCGGCGTGACGGTTCCGCTCGGCAAGTGGGTGCGTTGTAACGCGGTCAACCGGACATCGACGCTCATCCTGAGGAAGGTCGTCCAGAACACTCACGGCGGCACGGCGGTTCCGTCGAACTGGACCCTCAGTGCGACCCCGACCGGCGCCTTCCCGACCGGACTGCCCACCCAGACCGTCACCGGCTCAACGGTCGGCGCCTCGTTCAACGTCCGCCCCGGAGTGGCCTACCGGCTCGCGGAATCGGGAGGGCCGGCAGGATACGCGCTCGACACTGTTGTCTGCGACATCGTGCCCGGCAACCTCCGGGTCGACGTGCTCACGCTCAACCCGCTCGACACCGGCGTCTGTACCTTCACCAATGTGGACCAGCCCGCGACGTTGTCGTTGGTCAAAACCGTGACCAACGACAACG
>JBBSQJ010000069.1:0-18497 GCA_038257965.1 Propionibacteriales bacterium | reverse complement strand
TCCGATGTGGAGAACACCATCGTTCCTCAGCTGCTCAGCGAGATCGACGGTGTCGAAGGCCTGGACAACGTGATCATCATCGGGGCCTCGAACCGCGAGGACATGATCGACCCGGCCATCCTGCGACCCGGCCGGCTGGACGTCAAGATCAAGATCGAACGGCCGGACGCCGAGGCGGCGCGAGAGATCTTCAGCAAGTACCTGACCCCGACGCTGCCTTTGCACCACGAAGATCTGGCCGAGTTCTCCGGGGATCCGGAGCGTTGCGTGCGCGGCATGATCGAACGCGTGGTCACCCGGATGTACGAGGAATCCGAAGAGAATCAGTTCCTCGAGGTCACCTACGCCGGTGGCGACAAGGAGGTCCTCTACTTCAAGGACTTCAACTCCGGCGCGATGATCCAGAACATCGTCGACCGGGCCAAGAAGATGGCGATCAAAGATCAACTCGACACCGGAATCGCCGGCCTGCGAATCGGTCACCTGATGCAGGCCTGCGTCGACGAGTTCGCCGAGAATGAGGACCTGCCCAACACCACCAACCCCGACGACTGGGCCAAGATCAGCGGCAAGAAGGGGGAGCGAATCGTCTTCATCCGTACCCTCACCTCGACGAAGAAGGGCACCCAGGCCGGTCGGTCGATCGATACCGTCACCAACACCGGGCAGTACCTGTAAGGCCTGCGCCGGCCTCGGCTCGGCTACGTGCCCTGAGCCCGTCCTCGGCTACGTGCCCTGAGCCTGTCGAAGGGCGGGCCGCCGCGTCAGGTGCCCTGAGCCTGTCGACGGGGCAGGTGAATCACGGGCCACGCGGGGGGGTGGGGGGTTGGGGAGCGGCGCTCAGCCGACCGCCGGGACCGTGGCGAGGGATTGGGAGAGCAGCGCGTCGAACTCCGCCTCGTCGGTGTCGGCGTCGACCACCGAGCCGGCGAGATAGGCGCCGTAGGCCGGCAGATCCAGGTGCCCGTGGCCGCACAGTGCGGTCAAGATCACCTTCTCCTCACCGGTCTCGGTGCACCGGCGGGCCTCCTCGATCGCGGCGGCGAGCGCATGGGTGGGTTCGGGTGCCGGCACGATGCCCTCGGTCCGGGCGAACAGCACGCCGGCGGCGAAGCACTCCGACTGCGGCTTGGCCATCGCCTCGATCTCGCCGGTCTCGTACAGGTGGCTGATCAGCGGGCTCATCCCGTGATAGCGCAGTCCACCGGCGTGGATCGGATCGGGGATGAAATCGTGACCGAGCGTGTGCATCTTCATCAGCGGCGTCATCCCGGCGGTGTCGCCGAAGTCGTACGCATAGCGCCCGCGGGTCAGCGTCGGACACGCGGTCGGCTCCACGGCCAGCACCCGGGGTTCGATTCGACCCGCCCACTTCTCCCGCAAGAACGGAAACATCAGACCGCCGAAGTTCGACCCGCCACCGGTGCAACCGACCAGCAGGTCCGGCGTCTCGCCGATCTTGGCCAACTGGAGCAGGGCCTCCTCGCCGATGATCGTCTGGTGCATCAGGACGTGGTTCAACACGCTGCCGAGCGCGTACTTCGTCTCCGGGTCGGCCGCCGCGACCTCGACCGCCTCACTGATCGCGATGCCGAGCGAGCCCGTCGAGTCCGGGTGCTCGGCGAGGATGGCCCGGCCGGCCGCCGTCAGGTCGGAGGGGCTCGGATGGACGGTGCCGCCGAACGTCTCGATCATCAACCGACGGTACGGCTTCTGGTCGTAGGAGGCACGCACCTGCCAGACCTCGCACTCCAGCCCGTACTGAGCACAGGCGAAGGCCAGTGCGGCGCCCCACTGACCGGCTCCGGTCTCGGTGGTCAGCCGACGTACGCCCGCCTCCGCGTTGTAGAACGCCTGCGGTACTGCCGTGTTCGGCTTGTGCGATCCGGCGGGGGAGACGCCTTCGTACTTGTAGTAGATCCGGGCCGGGGTGCCGAGCGCGCGCTCGAGCCGGTGCGCGCGAAACAGCGGACTCGGCCGCCACAGCCGATAGACGTCGAGCACCTCCTCCGGAATGGCGACGTACTGCTCGGTCGTGACCTCCTGCTCGATCAGGGCCATCGGAAAGAGCGGCGCCAAGTCGTCGGGGCCGATCGGCTCGAACGTCGCCGGATGCAGCGGTGGTGGCGGCGGGGTCGCCAGGTCGTGCAGCACGTTGTACCAGCGGGTGGGCATCTCGTTCTCGTCGAGAATGATCTTGTGCTGCAGCGTCATATCGGTTCCCCCTGCGTCGCGTGTCCGAGGGCGCCGAGTGTAGACCAGTGATCAGCGATCGCAGGTACCGTCCTCGAGCGTCACGCGACGCTCGCGCGACGCCGCTCCCGCGCCCGGCGCAGCAGGACGTAGAGTGCGCGCCAGCCCAGCAGGAAGACGGCCAGCACGATGCCGGCCACGATGACGAACGGCAGCGCGACGGTGTTGCCGCTCAACACTCGCACCACCATGCCGCCGACCAGCGTGCAGACCCAGATCGGCACGCCGCCGGCGATCGACGCCGGGCGTCGCCACGCGCGGGATACGAGCGTGCCGAACGCGAGCCCGGCCAGGAACGGCCACGCGGTGTGCCAGATACCGGCGACATCGGAGAGTTCGCCGTGATTTCGTCGGCCGATGACGGCGAATACGCACACCGCGATCGCGTCGGCGAGCGCGCTGGGCCAGAACCTCACGGCATGAACACTACGCTGAGGCCATGGCTCAGCAGGTCTCGAAGCGTCCGTCCGGCAGCGCGGCCCGCCATCCCTGCCCGGCTCGCGTGTTCGGCATCGAGACGGAGTACGGGATCAGCGCGCTCGGCGACCGCGGCGAGGACGACCTGCATCCCATGCAACTGTCCAACCACGTGGTGAAGGCGTACGGATCCAGCGCCGATGCCGGCTCGTCGGGGCCGGCCGAGTGGGACTACGAGACCGAGACACCGCTGCGGGACAGTCGGGGATACGAGCTGACCCGGGCACAGGCTCATCCAGATCAGCTGACCGACGCCGACCTCGGGATGGCGAACCTGATCCTCACCAACGGAGCCCGGCTCTACGTCGACCACGCCCATCCGGAGTACTCGGGGCCGGAGGTGACGAGCGCGCTCGATGCCGTCCGCTACGACAAGGCCGGTGACGCGATCATGGCTGTCGCCGCTCAGCGCGCCTCGTTGTCGCTGGGCCGGTCGGTCCGGCTGTACAAGAACAACACCGATGGCAAGGGCGCATCCTACGGAACCCACGAGAACTACCTGCTGGACCGCAGCACCCCCTTCGACCGGGTGGTCACCCAGTTCAGCGCCTTCCTGATCTCCCGCCAGGTGATCACCGGCGCCGGTCGGGTGGGGATCGGCCAGAACAGCCAGCAACCCGGCTTCCAGATCAGCCAGCGAGCCGACTTCTTCGAAGCAGAGGTAGGTCTGGAGACGACCCTGAACCGACCGATCATCAACACCCGCGACGAGCCGCACGCCGACGCCACCCGGCATCGCCGTCTCCACGTGATCACCGGCGATGCGAACCTCTCCGAGATCTCCACGTACCTCAAGGTGGCCACCGCCGCCTGGGTACTTCGGGTGATCGAGGCCGGGGAGCTCGGCAGCGACGTACGGGTCGAGGGTCCGGTCAGCGCGATGCGTACCGTCAGTCACGACCTCGGCCTGGGAAAGATCCTGTCTCTGCACAGCGGCACCCGGCTGACCGCGCTGGACCTTCAGGAGCTCTATCTCGACCGGTGTCGCAGCTTTGCCGACTCTGTCGCCGCGGACCTGAGTGAGTCAGCGTGGCTGGAAGCGAAGGACGTGTTCTCCCGCTGGCAAGATGTCATCGACACTCTTCGCGACGACCCGTTCCGGCTGGCCGACCAGCTCGACTGGGTGGCCAAGCTGTCGCTGATGAACTCCTATCGTGAGCGAGACGATTTGGGCTGGGACTCCCCGAAGCTGGCGCTGATCGACCTGCAGTACGCCGACGTCGACGCGCGGCGCGGCCTCTATCACGCGCTCGTCGCCGGGGGACGGATGCAGCGGCTGGTCACCGGTGAGGAGATCGATCGAGCGCGAACGACGCCACCGGATGACACCCGCGCCTACTTCCGGGGTCGGGTGATGCAGAAGTTCGGTGCCGACGTCGTCGCCGCCTCCTGGGACTCCGTCATCTTCGACGTGCCGGGGCGGACGGCGCTCCAGCGACTACCCCTGCTGGATCCCCTTCGCGGAACCCGCGAGCAGGTCGGCGCGATGCTGGACGAGTGCGCTGACGTCACCGCCCTGTTCGCTGCCCTGGGTCGCTGACCCGCACTTCCCCTTCCGCTCGAGCAATCGGGGCGTGTCTGACATCGACACGCCGATGGAGACTGTCCCACGGGCCCACCTTCCTCGGTGGGGGCGGGCGGGTGCGCGTTCGTCCCGTGGCGGTCCGGTGCGATGTCGGCGCCGATGGCTAGGCTTGGCACGCTGCGGGCGAGTGCCCGCCGTCCCCGTTGCAGGCAGGAGGCCACGCGATGGCCGAGTCAGAGCAGCACCGCCGGGTGCGCAGGTCCGACGACACCGAGGTCGAGGAACTGGCGCCCACCGATGCAGCACACAAGGCCGAGCTCGATTCCGAAGTAGATTCCCTGCTCGACCAGATCGACGACGTCCTCGAGGTGAACGCCGAGGAGTTCGTCCGTTCGTTCGTCCAGAAGGGTGGCCAGTGAGCGATCGCCGACCCAGCGGCGGCCTGTCTCCGGGCTTCCTGAATGCGGGGACCTCGTCCTTCGTCGATTTTGCCGCAGCCGTCGCACCTGAGGTGCTGCCCGGCAAGCGAGCGGTCGGGGAGGGCGTCTCGGCGCTCAGTCCACACGGGACCACCATCGTCGCGGCCACCTTTCCCGGTGGCGTCGTGGTCGCCGGCGATCGTCGGGCCACGATGGGCAACATGATCGCGCAGCGCGACATCGAGAAGGTGTTCGCCGCCGACGAGTTCTCGATCATCGGCATCGCCGGGGCCGCCGGGATCGCGGTGGAGATGGTCGGATTGTTCCAGGTCGAGCTCGAGCACTACGAGAAGATCGAAGGTGCGCCGCTGTCGCTGGTCGGCAAGGCCAATCGACTGGCGACGATGATCCGGCAGAACCTGGGGCTGGCGCTGCAGGGCCTCGTTGTCGTCCCGTTGTTCGCCGGCTGGGATGAGATGACCGGTGGGGGTCGGATCTTCTCCTACGACGCGACCGGCGGACGTTACGAGGAGCACGCGTTCTTCTCGGTCGGCTCGGGCTCGGTGTTCGCCAGGGGCTCGTTGAAGAAGCTGTATCGGCCGGACTTCAACCCGATCGACGCCGCGATGGCCGTCGTCCAGGCACTGTACGATGCCGCCGACGACGATTCCGCCACCGGCGGACCGGATCTCACCCGACGGATCTACCCGGTGGTGATCACGGCGAGCGAAGACGGAGTTGCTCGGCTCCCCGACGCCGAGGTCGGTGAACTGGTGAACACCCTGGTCGGGCACCGGATGGAGCGACCGGACGGACCGGAAGCGCCCCTGACATGAGATCCGCCACCCTGTGCGGGCCGCCAGTGAAGGACAGATCCCGATGAGCATGCCGTTCTACGTTGCGCCCGAGCAGCAGATGAAGGACCGCGCGGACTTTGCCCGCAAGGGAATCGCGCGGGGTCGATCGGTGATAGTGCTGCACTGTGCCGACGGCATCTTGTTCGTCGCCGAGAACCGCTCCCAGGCCCTGCACAAGGTGAGCGAGATCTATGACCGGATCGGCTTTGCCGCCGTCGGGCGCTACAACGAATTCGAGAACCTGCGGACGGCCGGGATCCGCTACGCCGACCTACGCGGTTACAGCTACGACCGCAGCGACGTCACCGGTCGCGGACTCGCGAACGCGTACGCTCAACTGCTCGGCACGATCTTCTCCGCGGGCGGGGAGAAGCCGTACGAGGTGGAGATCGTGGTCGCCGAGCTGGGCATCACGTCCGAGCTCGACCAGATCTATCGACTCACCTACGACGGATCGGTACAAGACGAGGACGACTTCGCGGTGATGGGCGGCTCGGCCGACAACATCGCCGAAACGATAAAGCGTGGCTTCCAGACCGGTCTCGACCTCGGATCCGCCGTTCGGCTGGCCGTCGGCGCCCTCGCGGCCGAGGGCGGTCCCGGTGCCTCCCCCCGCGATCTCGGGGTCGATGCGCTGGAGGTCGCCCTCCTCGATCGGACCCGCCTCCTGCCGCGCAAGTTCCGACGGATCCGCGGAGATCGATTGGCGGGCCTCTTGGTGGCTGAGCCGGATGCCGACAGCTCGCCGCCCGAATCGACTCCTACCCCGTCCACCACTACCGCATCGCCTCCCGCGCCCGCCGAAACCGGGCCCGCCGAAACCGCCACGGCCGAACCAGAACGGTGAGCGCCGAGCCCAGTCGCGAGGCGGTGGTCGTCGGTGCCGGTCTGATCGGCACCTCGATCGGGCTCGCGCTGACCGCCGCGGGCTGGACGGTCCACCTTCGCGACCGGTTGATCAGCCATGCCCGGGTGGCCGAGAGCCTGGGGGCAGGAACATCCCGACCGGCCGTCGGCCACGATGTCGTGCTGGTGGTGGTCGCGGTGCCGCCGCGCGTCCTCGCAGAGGCGATCGGCCACGCGCTGTCCAGCTGTCCGCGGGCGACCGTGACCGACGTGGGTTCGGTCAAGGCGGGTGTGCTCGACGCCTTGTGGGACGCCCAGCCGGGACTGGACCGCTATGTCGGTTCCCATCCCATGGCGGGCTCGCAGCACTCCGGCCCGCTGGCGGCGAGAGCGGATCTGTTCGCCGACCGGACCTGGGTCATCACGCCCCACCGGCGTTCGGCCCGGACGAGCGTCGATGTGGTCCGGGACCTGGTGGCGGCCTGCGGTGCTCGAGAGATCGTGATGGACGTCGAAGAGCACGACGCCGCAGTGGCGAGCGTTTCGCACCTGCCACAGCTGATGTCGAGCCTGACCGCCGCGACACTGACCGGCGTGCCCGCCACACACCTCGCGCTCGCCGGTCCAGGACTGCGTGACGTGACCAGGATCGCGGCCAGCGATCCGCAGCTGTGGGAACAGATCCTGAATGCGAACCAGGCGGCCGTGCTCCAGCGGCTGCGCGTCGTGCAGGCCGAACTGGGTGCGATGATCGCGGCTTTGGCGGCCGGTGCCGCCGGCTCCGCGGGGGAGGAACTGCGTGCCGCGCTCGAGCGCGGAGTCGAGGGCACCCGGAAGATCCCGGGCAAGCACGGCCGGGCGGCCGCCACGTACGGGCAGGTCGTGGTCGAGATTCCAGACACGCCCGGGGCGCTCGCGAAGCTGTTCGCCGACGTCGGTGCGGCGGGAGTCAACGTCGAGGACATTGCCATCGATCACGACCAGGTCCGCCAGGTCGGTTACCTGGCGCTGTCGGTCACCCCGGATCAAGTCGAGTCGCTGGACCAGACGATGCGCGACAGTGGCTGGGACGTTCAGCCCTGAGAGCTGTTCTGCGGCTCGCACCCTCGGGTACTGCGGCCGACGCCCCCAAGTCGACGGACTGGGTCTGGATCGCCCCTTACCCCGCATTGTCGATCATCCGACATCATCTGCGGCTGCCGCGGTGGAGGTAGACGTTGTCTCCGACCGCGATCAGGCCGGGCACGACGGTGGTTGCATAGGCTCCCGCCTGCAGATCGCGCTGAGCAGCAACGGCGCGCAGGATCGAGGGGTCGCGAGCGCCGGTGGCCGGGTCGAGATTGATGATGCTGCACCGTTGATCGAGGCGGTCGACCCGGATCTCAGCAGTACCTATTCCCAAGACAGATCCGACCCAGGCGTCCTCGGGAAACGGCCGGTCCGAACCGGTGTCGATGAGGAGATTCGGCCGGAATCGTTGGACCTCGAGCCCGGCTCTGCCCACGGCGTCGGCGAGACGCTGCACAGTGTCGGTCGTGATCAGCGACAGCGGAGCGGTGTCGAAGATTCCTCGATCGATCTTGATGACGCGTGCCTCGCAGCCGAGCACGAGAGTCATGGCCGGATCGGTCACGTCCAACGTCGTTTTGTTGCCGGTCTCGATGACCACTCGTGAGCGATCAGGCTGCTTCGGGTCGGTGATCAACGCTCGGAACTGGGTGAGGTCGGCTCGTTGACGCAGGGTCAGCCAGGGGAATCCGTTGCGCTGCGTGCCTGGCCGCACGAAAGCCCACCGGCGGTCCCCGGGTATCCCGTGCCAGGAAATGACTGTCTCCATCATCGGTTCGGCCCGCATCGACTTCACCGGGTACCGGAACAACGCCCGCACCTGCCCCACCCTGCGCCGACTCATTGACAACCCCTCCCGTGGTGATGCGGGTGATTGCGGAGGGCGGCGCCACCCGTGGCCCTCAGCCGGTGAACCTGCTGCGGTGACGTCGACAACCGAACCGTCGGCGGTGGCCGATGGGCCGTCCGGTTGATTCTGGCGGTGGGTCGAATCCTCATGGCATCTCCTCGATGGCTGCACGGCACGGCATCACACGACCGGGCGCCTCCATTCTCCGGATAGCCCACGACTCCCCGCTCCAGGAGTCCGGCCGACGACTCGTTCGGTCCGAAGTGAGCGTCTGGCGCTCCGCTTTGCCGACGCTCGCCCGAGCGTCGGTGGCTCGTGCTCGCTGTGCGCCTTCAGCCGCTCGCCCACGCGCGACTAGGCTGATCGGCGGCAATCTGACAAACGAGAGGCGGTGCGGTGTGCCGTTGGTGGTGGCGATCGACGGACCCAGCGGTTCGGGAAAGTCGAGCACCGCACGCGGTGTCGCTTCGCGGCTCGGTCTGGACTTCCTCGACACGGGTGCGATGTATCGTGCCGCGACGTGGCTCGCACTGCACCTCGGTGTCGACCGCAACGACGCCGAAGCGGTCGCGGCGCTGGTGCGTGGCGCGACGTACGACATCAGCGTCGATCCCAGGTCTCCCGGCATCGCCATCAGCGGGCAAGACGTCACCCGAGCGATCCGTGAGCCCGAGGTCTCCGCGGCAGTCAGCTCGATCGCTACCAATCTTGCCGTCCGGGAGCACCTCGTCGCCGAGCAGCAGCGCCTGATCCGCTCAGCGTCGCGCGGCATCGTCGCCGAAGGGCGCGACATCACGACCGTGGTCGCACCCGATGCCGACGTCCGAGTGCTGCTTGTCGCCGATCCGGCTGCCCGGGTCGCTCGACGACACGCCGAGCTGGGCAACACGGTCGACGAGGCAGCGGTCACCGATCAGGTCATCCGGCGCGATCGCGACGACTCGACCGTGGCACAGTTCGAAGCCGCCGCGCCGGGTGTGGCGGTGATCGACTCGACGGAACTGGGCCTCGCCGAGGTGATCGAAGCGATCTGTGCCCTCGTCCCGTCCGGCGACCACGCCGGTGTCGGAGATTCCGCGGGATCGTGATCAGCGGCATCAGCCGAGATCTGCCCGAGACGGATCGGCTGCCGGTTCCCGGCACTCTGGCTTTTCGGGTGGTTCAGCCGCTCGTCGGTGCCGTCCTGCGGACGTACTGGCACGTACAGGTCCACGACGAGTCCTGCGTCCCCGGCAACGGACCGGTCATCCTCGCCGTCAACCACCTCGGAGTGTTGGACGGTCCGTTGCTCGCGGCGGTGACCGCCCGGCCCTCGTTCGCGCTGGTCAAGAAGGAGATGTACGACGGACCGATCGGGTGGCTGCTCACCCGGTTCGGCCAGATCCCGATCGATCGGCACGCCGTCGATCCCGCAGCGATCCGACGGTCGGTGAAAGTGCTGCGGGACGGCGGTGTCCTCGCCGTCTTTCCCGAGGGTGCCCGCGGTGCCGGTGAGGTGCGGCGCGCCAGGGGTGGTGCGGTCTATCTGGCCATGGTGACGGGCGCTCCGATCGTTCCCGTCGCCCTGCTGGGCACCCGGGAGCCCGGGCAGGGCACCGACGAGCTGCCCCGACGCGGATCGTCGGTGCACGTCGTCTATGGGCCGGTAATTGCGGTGCCTCGGCTGCCCTGGCCACGGCCGAAGTCTCTGGTCGCCGAGCACACCGAACGGTTACGGCAGGTCCTGGCCGATCACGTCGAAGATGCTCAGCGCCGTACCGGGCTAACCTTGCCGGGGCCGCCGAGCAAGAAGTCCGCTCCGAAGCCCAAGTCGATCCGCCAGTCCGCGCCCAGCCGGGCACGCTGACCCGAGAGATCTGCCCATCATGTCCCAGACCGACGCCCTCGATCCTGTGCGCACCGTTCCGGTGATCGCTGTCGTCGGACGACCCAACGTGGGCAAGTCGACGCTGGTCAACCGGATCATCGGCCGGCGTGAGGCGGTCGTCCAGGACGTTCCGGGTGTCACCCGGGACCGCGTGTCCTACGACGCGACCTGGAACGGGCGCGAGTTCGTCGTGGTCGACACCGGCGGCTGGGCACCCGACGCCAAGGGCATGGCGGCACGGGTCACCGAGCAGGCCGAGCTGGCCATCGCGGCCGCCGACGCCGTCTTGTTCGTCGTCGACGCCAGGGTCGGTATCCAAGACGTCGACGAGTCTGTCGTGCAGGTGCTGCGTAAAACGGGCAAACCCGTGGTGTTGGCCGCCAACAAGGTGGACGACCAGCGAACGGAAGCGGAGTCCGCAGCGTTGTGGAACCTCGGGCTGGGCGAGCCGTATCCGGTGTCGGCGTTGCACGGCCGGGGGAGCGGTGACCTGCTGGACGCGATCCTGGCCGCGATCCCCGACGCGCCGCCGGAGGACTTCGAGCCGCTTCGCGGACCGCGGCGCATCGCGATCGTCGGCAAGCCCAACGTCGGCAAGTCGAGCCTGCTCAACCGGGTTGCCGGCCAGCAGCGGGTGGTGGTGGATGACGTGGCCGGCACCACCGTCGATCCGGTGGACGAGTTGGTCGAGGTGGATGGTCGCCTGTATCAGTTCATCGACACGGCCGGCATCCGTCGACGGGTGAAGGAGGCGTCCGGCCACGAGTACTACGCCAGCCTGCGGACCCACGCCGCGGTCGAACGTTCCGAGGTGTGCGTCGTGGTGGTCGACGCGGGCTCGCCGATGACCGAGCAGGACCTACGAATCATGAGCAGCGTCGAGGAGGCCGGTCGGGCCCTGGTCATCGCCTTCAACAAGTGGGACCTCACCGACGAGGAACGGCGGCGATACCTCGATCGTGAGATCGAGCGCGACCTGATCCATTTCGGCTGGGCGAGCAAGATCAACATCTCGGCCCGGACAGGGCGCCACGTCGACCGGCTCGGACCGGCCATCGAGGAGGCTCTGGCCGGCTGGGAGATGAGGATCTCGACCGGAAGGCTCAATGCCTTCCTCGGCCGGATCGTGGCGGCGCATCCGCACCCGGTCCGTGGTGGCAAACAGGCCAGGATCCTGTTCGGCACCCAGGCGCAGGTCGGTCCGCCGACGTTCGTCCTGTTCACATCCGGCAGGATCGAAGACCAGTACCAGCGTTTCGTCGAGCGGAGGCTGCGCGAGGAGTTCGGCTTCACGGGTACGCCGGTGCACGTCCAGGTGCGCGCCCGGGAGAAGCGCGGCTCGAACCGCTGAGGCCGCACCCTGCTGACCGGCGCATCGCGTTTGTCGGCCGGCGTCGGGCTACTGACCGGCCGTGCTGCGATCCACCGAGAGCGTCTCCACCGTTTGCATCAGCCCCAGCACGGCTACATCGCCGTGCTGAGGACCGATGATCTGGAGTCCGACGGGCATCCCGGCCGTGCTGATGCCGACCGGAACGCTGCCGGCCGGCGAGCGGGTCAGGTTGAACACCTCGGTGGACCGGGTCCAGGGTCGATCGTCGCCGATCGCCGGCGGATCGACCGGCAGCGTGGGCGTGAGCAGCAGGTCGGCGCGGCCCCACAGGTCGAGCAGCTGACGATTGAACTCGTGGCAGGCGTCCTCGGCGCACAGCAGGTCGAATGCGCGCAGGTTGTCGACGGCCTCGACGCCGCCCCTGATCTGTGGTGTGAGGAGGGCACGGTCGCGGTCACCCACGCTGCGGTGCAGACAGGCGGCGATCAGCGTCGACCAAGTATCGTACGGCTCTGAGTCGAAGACGCGCTCGACCTCGACGATCTCCACGCCGAGGTCCGCCAACCCATCGACTGCGGTTCGGCAGGACGCCAGGATGCTCGGGTCGGTCCCGCGGTAGCCGAGACTGGGGCTCCACGCGACGCGCGTCGGCAGCGGTTGCCGACCGACCGCGAGCGACCACCGCTCAGCCGGTGCGGGCAGCGAGCGTAGATCGGTCGGGTCGGCCCGACGATCACGTCCAGCACCGCCAGTAGCTCCTCGACCGTTCTGGTCAACACGCCGCGCGTGGTCAGCGCGGGCCAGTCGACCGGACGCGGGCCGCCGTCGGGGATCCGGCCCAACGAGGCCTTGAATCCCGGTAAGCCGCAGGCCGAGGCCGGGATCCGGATCGAACCGCCGCCGTCGGACGCGGTGGCCAGCGGCACCATCCCGGCTCGAACCGCAGTGGCCGAGCCACCCGAGGACCCTCCCGGTGTCCGGCTCGGATCGAGCGGGTTGCGGGTGGCGCCGAAGAGCAGGTTCTCGGTCTCCGCCGAGGCCGCGAGCTCGGGGGTGTTGGTCTTGCCGATCACCACACAGCCGGCGGCGCGCAGCCGAGCGACGAGCACGGAATCCCGCTCAGCAATCGGTGCGTCACGCCAAATCAGCGATCCGTACGTCGTCCGGTATCCGATCGTGTCCTCCGTGTCCTTGACCGCGAGCGGCACAGCGGTCAGCGGTCCGATCGACTCTCCGCGGGCCAGGGCGGCGTCGACGTCGGCAGCCTGGGTCAGGGCTCGTTGGCGGTCTACCGCGACGAACGCATTCAGCGCCGGATCGAGCCGATCGACACGTCCCAGCGCCTGCTCGACGACAGACACGGCGGTCCGCCTCCCGCCGCGTACATCCGCCGCAACGGTACGGAGCGAGTCGTCGGTCACCGGCTCAGTCCGCCGCGAAGTCGTAGGCGAGCTCCACCAGTTCGCGGACGTCCTCATCGACCTGGATGGCAGCGGTCAGCACGACACCGTGGGCGTACGTCAGACCTGCGCGGATAACGCGTCCCACAGCGGGGACCGGATGCTCCTCCGGTAGCAGGATCCAGAGCATCACCGAGCGCACCCTGGGCCGGAACTCCACGAACTTGCGCGACGCCTTCAAGAAGATGCCGACGTTCACCGCGTCCTCGTGCACCGGTCCAAGGGCGCGGACGGTCTCGATCACCACGGCGTAGATGTCGGCAACCCAGGGTGGGTGCCGGGCCAGCAACTCGACCACGGTGATCCCGGGCGCGCAGGTATGTGCCTGGTTCACGGCGCCGAACTCGCGTTCGCAGGTCGGGCAGATCCAACGACTCATCCGGGACCCCGAGCCCCGGGTCGTTGTCGGTGTATCGACCGGATGCGACGACTCGCGGTCATTGCGCTGTACGTTCGGCATGGAAGCTACTGTAAGGAGCATCCCGGCGAGACCACGTGTGTCCGAGGTCAGCCAGTCCACCTCCGAGCACGACCGTTCCGCGGGGTTCATGTCTCATGGTCAGAACACGGATGTCCACCCAAGAGGATCAAGCTCATCGCCAAGGCGCCGCTTGCTCGCCAAGCCTTCGAAGAACCAGCCCGTCAACCCTCAGACTGAGAATGGGCATCGAGCGCCGCCGATGGCGCGATCCGTGCCAGTGAGGAGCAAGGTCATGCCCGCCGCAGCGAAGGCCATCTACTTTCCCGTCGAGGGCCTGGACATCGGTCCGGGGGAACGATTGCTGCATCAGGCCGGGGTCGCGGTCCACCGCCTCGCTCAGCCATGGCTCGAGCCGGACACGCCCCGCGACGCCGTAGCACTGCTCGTCGGCTACGACCGCGTCGGAGCATCCGTGATGGACCAGCTTCCGGGGCTGCGGATCATCGCGACTCATTCGGACGGCTACGACATGGTCGATCTCGACGCTGCCCGGTCCCGCGGCATCTGGGTGTGCCATCTGCCCGACAGCGCCTGCGAGGAGGTCGCGGTCCACGCCCTGACGCTGACCCTGTCGCTGCTGAGGGGCATCGGCGCGTGGCAGCAGCGGGTCCGAGAGGGCTTGTGGGTCGAGGACGAGTCGATCGTCCTACGCCGGCCGTCAACGCTGACGTGTGGGGTGGTCGGACTGGGTCGAATCGGCGGCCGATACGCTCGGCTCGCCGCCTCCATCTTCGGTCGGACCCTGGGATGCGACCCGCATCTGTCCGCTGATCGCCGGCCCTCGGGGGTTCAACCCGTTGGGCTGGAAACCATCTTCCACGAGTGCGAAGTCGTGAGCCTACACGTGCCGCTCACCGACGAAACCCGCCTGCTGGTGGGCCGCGAGCAGTTGGCGGCCCTGCCCGCGGGGGCCGTCCTCGTGAACGTCTCGCGCGGTGAGCTCGTCGACGAGTCAGCACTCCTGGCTGGTCTGAACAGCGGCCGAATCGCTGGTGCCGGATTGGATGTGCTCACCGACGAACCGCCGGCCGCCGACAACCCATTGGCCACGCATCCGCGCGTGGTGCTGACGCCACACATCGCCTATCTGTCCCGGGAGTCCCTGGCACGCTATGCCACCGAACCCGCGGCCAATGTCGTGGCCTTCCTGCGGCGCGGCCGGCCGAACACGCCCGTGGAGGACCTGGGCCAGCCGCGGAACTCGTAGCCGGCCTCAGGTCGAGGAGCTTCGTCTCGGCCAAGTCCGCCACTGTCACCGTGCTCCGCTACGGGGGGCGGCGGTCCGTCCTCAACAGTCGCTTCGGGGCCGGTTCTCACGCGTCCACGACAGGTAGTAACGTCCCTGGTTTAGCACAGACGCTGTCGAACACGAGATCAGCACTGGCTGATGCTGTTGGCGATGACCATCGGTCCTGGCTCCTGACTCCGAGGTGATACCCATCATGAGCACGAGTTCGAACCAAACTCAACCGTTCAGTCATCGGCGGGCTTTACGTGCCGGTGCGGCGTCATTCGTCGGCACGGCAATCGAATTCTACGACTTCTACGTCTTCGCAACCGCAGCGGCGCTTGTTTTCGGTCCGATCTTCTTTCCAGAGATCAGCCCCGCAGCAGGGATCATCGCCTCGTTCGGTGTCTATGGGGTCGGTTTCTTCTTCCGGCCACTGGGAAGTATCCTCTTCGGGCATATCGGCGATCGCTACGGTCGACGCCTCTCCTTGGTCTTGACCTTGATCATCATGGGCGTGGGGACAACTCTGGTCGGCGTGTTGCCGAGTTACAACACGGTAGGCATCCTCGCGCCTATCCTGCTCATTGTCCTGCGAGTGCTGCAGGGCATTGCGATAGGCGGCGAATGGGGCGGAGCCGTCTCGCTGGCGGTGGAGAATGCTCCTGAGCGATTCAAGGGATTCTATGGGGCGTTCCCTCAGCTCGGCAATCCTGCCGGTGCGTTGCTGGCGTCTGGAATCTTCACGCTCTTGACGATCAACGGTACTGACTTCCTGGAATCGGGTGGTTGGCGTATCCCATTCCTGCTTTCGGCGGTGCTGATCGCAGTCGGGTTCTGGGTCCGCTACCGGGTCGAGGAATCGCCCGTCTTCGAAGCCGAGTCCGAAGCGAACCTCAAGGCAGAACTGCCGTTGAAGACGGCAGTGGTGAAGAATTGGAAGTACATGCTGCTCGGGGCGGGTCTGCTTCCGGTCTCGACCGGCGGGTATTACATCGTGACGACCTTCGCGACGGCGTACGGCACGGAGCCCTCCTTCGGGATCGGCATCAGCGCGCATGATTTTCTCACTATCCTGTCGATCGCCGCCTTCTTCGAACTCGTGTCGACCCTGTTCATCGGGGCACTGGCCGACCGGGTCGGACGCAAACGTCTCATGTTCGCCAGCCTGGTGCTCAGCGCCATCCTCATCATCCCGATATTCTTGACGATGAGTCCTGACAACTTCGTGATCATGGCCGTGCTGTTCACCGTCGGACGCGTCGTGATGAATGGCACCTGGGCGCCGGTTGCATCGATCATGAGCCAAATGTTCTACCCGCAGGCGCGCCAGACGAGCCTCTCCCTTTCCTACTCAGTGGGCAACGCGGTTTGGGCCGGCCTGGCCCCGGTGACAGCGGCCACACTCTTCACGGCAACCGGCACCATCTGGAGCGTCATCGGGCTGTTCTTCGGAATGACCATCCTCAGCATCATCTGCCTGGTCCTCGCTCCGCAGCATATTGATACCGTGTTCGACACCGACGACACGCAGGGAGCGGCCATCACGCCGACCTGATCGTCGACCCTGGAACGCGGGCCTGGAGAGGTGCTGAATCACGCGATGCGCAAACTGATCACATTCGACCCAGCACGCGACGACTGGGCGCCCACTCTGGTCACGGCCCGCACGATACGCACACTGACCACCCGGCGCTCCGAGGCGACGGCGATGCTGATCGCACAGGACCGTATCGCGGCCGTGGGAACCGCAGCGGAATGTCAGCATACGGCGGGCGAGATCGGACTCGGTCGCCCTCACGAAGTCGATCTCGGCGACGCCACGGTCGTGCCCGGCTTCATCGATCCGCACGCGCATCCACTCATGCACGGGCAGATGCGCACATGGGTGGACTGCGGCCCGGCCCGGGCGGCAACGATTCCTGAGATCGTCGCGCTTCTCCGAGAGCGCGCCAGCCAGACCTCGAGAGGGGGCCCCATCCGGGGCTACGGGTACGAGCACCGCAACCTCGCGGAAGGCCGCCACCCGACCCGCCAAGAGCTGGACCTCGTCGCCACCGACCGCGAGGTGTACCTGATGAACGCTTCGGGTCACGGCGGTGTCGTGAACTCCTACACGCTGGCCAGATACGGAATCACACGGGAGACCGAGAACCCACCGGGGGGCGAATTCTTCCGTGACGTCGACGGTGAGCTCACCGGGGAACTCTCCGACGCCGCGTGCAACATCCTCACCGGGCCGCACGGGGTCAAGGTGGGAAACCACGGACCCAACCTGCACCTCGGCGACAGCGTCGAGGACCACGTCGAGCAACTGCGTATCGGCCAGCGATCGTTCCTCTCCGGCGGTGTCACCACCGTCGGCGATGCCCAGGTCAGTCGGCGCGAGTTCGACATGTACCTGCACCTGGCCGATTCGGGTGACCTCAAGGTCCGCTATGCGATGTATCTGCTCTCCCACTTGCTCGAGGAGGGTCTCGAGCTCGGGATGCGCGGCGCCTTCGGCAATGATCGATTGAGCTTCGCCGGGTTCAAGTTCTACGCCGATGGCACTCTCGGCGGCTGGACGGCCTACTTCCCCCAAGGCTACGCCGGAGCACCGGGCCGCACCGGGATGCTCTACCACCCACCGGCGGAGTATGCGGCACTCGTGGACCGGGCGCACCGCGCCGGCCTGCAAACCGCAACGCATGCCCAGTCCCCGGATGCCATCGAGATGGTGATCGAGGCGATCGAACGCACCCAGCGAGCTCACCCGCGCTCTGATGCCCGACACAGGATCGAACACTGCGGACTGCCGAGCTCGACCCAGATCCGGCGGATGGCAGTCGCCGGGATCCTGCCCGTCAATCAGACCCAGCACTACTACAACTGGGGGGAAGGAGTCGTCGACGCGATCGGCTCGGACGGGCAGCGGTTCAACCCGCTCGGTGAGTTCATCGAGGCTGGTGTGCCCGTCATTTTGAGCTCGGACGCCCCCGTGGCCGATCCGCTGCCGCTCCGGGCGATCCAGACCGCGGTGACCCGCATCACCAAACGGGGAAACCAGCTCGGCCCCGATCGGTTGAAGATCACTGCCGAGCAGGCACTACGAGCGCACACCATCGCCGGGGCGTATTCCCTCGGCCGCGAGGACGACCTGGGCTCACTCGAAGTAGGAAAACGGGCGGACTTCACGGTGCTCGGCGACGACCCGCTCGATGTGGCTCCCATGACAATCGGCGACATCCGCGTCCACTCCACCTGGATCGGCGGGGAGCAGTGCTATGACTCGAAAGGCGAGAACGCCCCATGAACCCTCCGGCCACATCCTCGACCCGTGCCCAAAACGTCGGGCGAGACGTCCTTGGGTTGCTTCGTGACTACGGCGTCGACACGATCTTCGGGATCCCCGGCACCCATAACCTGGAGTTCTACCGGCACCTGCCGGAGCTCGGCATCCGTGCGGTGACAACCCGACATGAGCAAGGGGCCGGCTTCGCAGCCGACGGCTGGACCCAGCAGACAGGAGTGCCGGGAGTGGTGATCACCACATCCGGCCCGGGTCTGCTCAGCGTGCTGTCCGCCGTGGCGTGCGCATACGCGGAGTCTCGGCCGCTGATCGTCCTCGCTCCCGGCCCCCCCTTGGGCCAGGAGTTCGCCGACATCGGTGCGCTTCACGAGACCAAGGACACCCACGCCGCAGCCGCCGCGGTCTCCGAGTGGGCTCGACGCGTCAGATCGGGCCGCGAGGCAGCACAAGCGGTGCACGACGCCTTCGAACTGTTCCGCACGGGCCGCCCGCGACCCGTCGTGATCGAGGTGCCCCTCGATGTCCTGGACGGCCCTGGTGA
>JBBSQJ010000068.1:0-18620 GCA_038257965.1 Propionibacteriales bacterium | reverse complement strand
GGTCCGGATCCTCGGCCAGTCGGGCCACCGGTTCGACCAGGTCTGCCGGCAAGACGGCCAGGTCGCCGATGACCACGGCTCGCTGCTCCGCGAAGAGCGATGGCCCGGTCACCTCGGCGAGCCGGCCTGCGTCGAGGGTGGCCGCCTCCACTTCGGCCACCTCTCCGCCGGGCTCACGCGGGCTGCTCGTCGCCCGAAATCGCTCGACCAGAGCATCGACGGCCCGTTCGGCCAGCAGCGCCTCGGGCCCGCTGATCAGCACCACCCGTCCGAGCGGACTCTTCGCGGCCACGAGGCCATCTTCTCAGCACCGACCGACAACCGATGCGGACCGCCCGACACCGGCCCCGACGCCGACGGACAACGACCTGGTCGCAACCTCGCGCCACGCGGCCCGGCGATCGCTCCGAACAGATTTCCTGCGGTACGTTTCGCTCGAGATCGGCTCTTCCCCGTCAGCCGGCGATGTTCGTCGACCATGCGCGGTGCCGATACGACCGACGTTGACCGCCCTGGCGAGGTGAGCGAACTTTGACCCAGCTCCTGGATCAAGCCCTGAATGTCGAGCGACCCGTGCGGCGTTCCCGGCGAACCCGGGGCGCCCGGTCGTCGAGACCGCGCCCCGGTCGGCGCCCCACGGGCCCGCCCAGCACCGAGCCGGAGGCGCCAGTGCCCGATCAGGCATTCACCGGCGAGCTGGTCGTGCTGCGCCGGATGGCCCGGGTCCGCAAGGGCACCGTCGTCGCGATGTTCACCGCCGACGAGCGCCCACTGCTGCGCGAGCCTGGTGAGCTCCTGCTGCCGGATCGGAACCCGCTCAAGCATCGCGTCTCGGTGATGCCGATCAGCACCGAGCCCGTTCGGCTACGCGTTCGAGTGGTCGACCTGCTGACCCTCGACGGCCAGCACCTCGACGCGATCGAGATCGCGGTGAGTGTGCGGCTGAACCAAGCCGAGCCGGCCCGCATCCTGGAGTTGGCGGCCAAGCGCGGACCGCAGCTGGGCGCGTTCCTCAACGAGCAGGTCCGCGAGGGCATCGAGAACACAGCGCGGGCGGGCATCAAGATGAACACTCGCGCCGAGCTGGCGCGCCAAGGGGTGGCCGAAACCCTGCGCGAACGGTGGTTGCCCAGGAGCTTCGTCGGCCTGCTGAGCATCCTCGAATTCGCCGTGCTCGCCGAGGAGTGGGCATCGCCCACAGTGGTCCAGCGCCGGCCGGGATCCCCGCCGATCAGACTCGATGCCGCGACCGGCACCGGCACCCACGATCTCGAGGCACCCGACTCGCCGAACGCCGAGCGGCCTCCGGGCGAGCGCCTCGCAGAGCTCACCCCGCACGACGCGGATCTTCAGGTCGACGTGCGGTTGCTGGCCACCTGGCGCCGCCGACTGCCGATCCTGCCCCGCGGCATCGCCTCGGCGAAGGTCGGCGACGACACCTGTGTGATCGCAGTCGTCGACGACGAGCCGCCCGCGTTCGAGGGCCGCCAGCTGTGGGAGGACCTGGCCGAGATGTTGGAGGATCGCCATCTGAGGTTGCTGCTTTGCCGTGGGCGCACGTATGAGGAGGTCGTCCGCTCCTGGTTCGCCCAACTCGGTCTGCCGGTGCGGATGGAACTCATGCTCGGCGTCGAGGTCGGCCGTGACCGCGTGGAGGTTCGATTGCCTGCCGAGCTCGCGGACGATCTCGGTCCCCGCTGGACCGGGCTCGACGGAGCGCAGGTCGCGGCGCTGCGCCGGCTCCTCGCGCAACGCAAGCTCACCATCGGCTACGACGAACGGAACTGAGTGGCCCGATGAGTATTCTCACCGTCGAGAGCGGCCAGCGGGCCCCCGAACTCGGACTGCTCGGCGAGAACCGCAAGCGTCCGGTGCCCAGCGCCCGGCAAGCACTGGCGTTCGCGCATGTCCCGCTGGCGATCTCCGGCACTGTCTGGTGGTTGTTCTTCATCGCCTACTGGATCCCGGAGTTCCACAATTTTCCGGGCGGCGATTTCCTGCTCACCCAGCTGTCGCCGCTCGCCTCCCCCGGACTGAGCTCGCAGGGTCAACCCGTGGTTGCGATCCAGGCCCAACGCACCGGCGTGATGTCTGGATTCTTGTTGCTGGCGGCACTGGCCATACCTCCGCTGTCTCGCACCCGCTACTGGCTGGCGCGGCTCAGCCTGATGGTGATCAGCTACCTGGCCGTGGTGGCGATCGCGGTCTCGTTGCTGGGAGTCGTCGTGCGCGGGCAGTTCCGCGAGACAGCACTGGGCGTGATCGGGCTCGGAGTCTGGATCGTTGCCGCGTTGATCACCTCCTGGCGCAGCGTCTGGGTGGACGTCGCGACGCTTCCCATCCGACCCAAGCGTGCGCTGTGGCTGTTGGCGCTGTACGTCTTGTTCGCCCCGGCGCCGTTGGCCGTGGGACGTTGGCTGTTCACCCCCGAACTGCGCGGTGCGGCGGTCTCGGTGCTCGACAGCGGGCTCACCCTTCGTTGGGCCGCACTCCTCACACCGATCTCGTTGCCGCTGTACCTGGCCGGGCTGATGGTCGGAGTCCTGGTGGCCTGCGTCTATGCCTACATCCCGCCACGCTGGCCCGGCGAGCGGCGACGTACGCCGATCCTCGTCGCCGCGCCGACCGTGGTGCTGCTGCTGATCACCAGCGGCGCTGCTTCTGCCGCAGGCCCGGATCGGGTCACCCGGCTCGCGAGCGCCAGCCCGATCGACGACGTCACCTTCAGTTGTGGGCACTGGATCGACGATCAGATGCTCGGTGGGCCGACCCGCACGCTGATCGTCGCCGGGGTCCACTGCGATCGCGCGACGAGCTACGCGGGATATCGGCGGACCGGCGGGAACCAACTGGACGGTTCGCTGATGCCGATCCGAGCCACCCTGCCCGACGGGACCGCCCTCACGAGTCGGAGTATCTCGGCACGGTACGGAGACATCGTGGTGATGGCCACGACCACCCGGCTCGACGCCGCGGCCGACACCGTCGTCGCCATCCGGCTCAGCGACGGCGATCGAGCGTGGCGGTTCAGCTGCGTCGACGGGCGACCGCTCGGCGTTCGCTTCGCGGGCGGCAACGATCCGGCCGATCCGACGGCCGGTCGGATCACCCGCGGTGACGAAGAAGACGCGGTGGAAGTGTCCTGCACCGACGGCGACCGCTTGCTCGACCCCACCACCGGTGTCGTCCTCACGCGATGATCGATGCCCCGAGCGGGGCTCGTGCGATCGGTCAGACCGCGTCCACCAGGTAGATCACGGCGTGGTCGGGGTCGATCGGTGCAGCGACGAGACCGACGGCGCCGAGCGCGGCGCCGGAGAGCTCCATTCCGAGCCTCTCCCCGGCCGGCGCGTACCTGGGTTGGTGCCCCGCCGCGATCTCCGCGTACTCGTCCTCGCTGCAGACAACCTTGGTCCCCCACCATGGCGGTGGGCGCAAACCGCTCGGCGCGTGTCCCAGCAGAGCCGGTGTGACCCGATAGCGCCGCGCAGGGTCGAGCCCGGGAAACCGGACGCGGCCCAGCAGCACGACCTCAGAGCGCCCGACGCAGGCGTAGGAGTAGATCGCCCGGCTCTGGTCCGGCGCCACCACTCCGGTCGCGGTGAGCGTCTGGTCGGGGAAGTCGATCCGGAACAGATCGCCGCTGAGGAGCAGGTCGCGATGCCTCTTGTAGAAGGTGATCCAGTCGGCCAGCTCCGCGAGCTCTGTCTCGCCGGCCTCGGCCAGGTCCCACTCGATGCCGAGATGGCCGAAGATGGCGGTCGCCGCCCGGAAGTTCAGATCGTGCTCGCGGCCCGTGGTGTGCGAGCGTCCCGAGGCGATGTGGGAACCCATCAGCTCCGGCGGGATGAGCTGCGCCGTCCAGCGGTGCATCTGCTGCCGCTCCAGCGGGTCGATGCAGTCCGAGACCCAGACTCGGTCGGTGCGCTCCAGCACACCGAGGTCCACCCTGGCCCCACCGGAGGAGCAGGACTCGATCTCCAGCTCGGGATGGGCCGCCTTGATCTCGTCCACCAGTCGGTAGAACGCCAGCGTCTGCTGGTGCACACCGGGCCGACCCGTCGGTTGGGTGCCGGCGTCGATCAGGTCGCGGTTGTGGTCCCACTTGATGTAGCCGATCTCGTACTCGGCCAGGATCGCGAAGATCGCGTCACGGATGTAGGCATAACACTCCGGAATGCCGAGATTGATCACCTGCTGGAACCGCGACTCGACCGGCAGTCGATCACCGGTGGCCATCACCCATTCGGGGTGAGCCCTGGCGACGTCGGAGTCGATGTTGATCATCTCCGGCTCGAACCACAGCCCGAACTCCATACCCAGCTCGGTGACCTTGTCCACCAGGGGATGCAGGCCGTGCGGCCAGACCTCGGGGGACACCTGCCAGTCACCGAGCCCGGCGTGATCATCTCGGCGCGAACCGAACCATCCGTCGTCCAGGACGTACCGCTCCACCCCGAGCGCCGCGGCTCGTCCGGCCAGGTCGACCAGTCGGTCGAGATCGTGGTCGAAGTAGACAGCCTCCCAGACATTGATCGTCACCGGCCGCGTTGTCGACGGGTGGTGGGCACGCGATCGCAGGAACCGGTGGAAGCGTCGGGCCACCTCATCCAGGCCGACGCCGTACGAGGCATAGATCCACGGCGAGGTGTAGGACTCATCCTGCTCCAGCTGGACCTCTCCGGGCAGCAGCAGTTCCCCGCCGCCGATCACCTGCTCGCCGGTGGAGAGCCGCTCGGCATAGTGGGTGTGGTTGCCGCTCCAACCCGTGTGCAGCCCCCAGATCTCGCCGGTCTCGAACCCGAAACCGGGCGTGCCGACGTGCAGCACCGTGGCGGCATCGGGTCCTGTGCGTCCCTTCCGTCCTTCGCGTAGGTGACTACCAACGGTGAGCTCGCGTCGTTGCGGCGTACGCTCCTTGCCCCACCGGCCGGCCAGGTCGAGGATCTCCCGCGCCACCGGCGGCACCGGCAGGGCGACAACGAGATCGTCCAGCTGATAGCGCGCACCCTGGTTCGTGAGCACGGCGCGCGCCCGGAGGAGGCCGCCGACCGTGAGCTCGACGGTCAGGGTGAGGGCGAGCTCGGCGATGTCGTCGATCGCATCGACTTCCACGACGGCCGGACCGTCGACGTTGATCACGGTGAACTCCGCGGCGACGACCTCCTCGCCGTTCACCCGGAGCGAGGCTGCGATGAACTTCGGTGACCAGTCCCGTCCGCCTCGTGAACCGCTCAGGCCGGGACGACCCACCCAGCCTGTCCAGTGCTCCGGCAGCAGGGCCACGGTGACGGGTTCGTCGACGAGATTGGCCGCGACCGGATTCACGCCACCGCGACGAACGGCGCGCGCGGAGCTTTCGTCGAGCGCGCCGATGTCGGCGCCCCAGTGAATCACGGCCGGCAACCCGGTCGGTGGGACGTCGAGGACCAGCGCGACCCCTTCGGCCCGTAGCACGACACAGGCGCCAGCAGCGGTAGTCATCTTCGGATGTCCCTCTCGGTTGATGAGATCACCGTAGACGTGAGCCCCACGATTGGCCGCGAGCCCATCACGGCATCCGGCGCGGAGTCCGTTGCCGGCGACCGCTGCTTCGTTGCGAGACTTCTGGCCTCGACGGGGGCGGTGCCGTCGAGGAGCCGAGCTCCAAAGACCCGGCGCGAAGCTGGGGTGGCAGGGCACTACGACCCTCGAGCCGCCGGACCAGCGCCTGGATGCCGAGTCGGCCCAGCTCGACCCCGGCAGCAGTGACGACGGTCAACGGCGGATCCGACGCCTGCGCCATGTCGATCGAGCTGGTCACCGATACCACCGACACCTCGCTCGGAACGTCGCGACCCAGGCGATGGAGCTCAGCCACCAGACCGGCCGCTGCGGCCTCGGCGACGACCAGCACCGCGGTGACCTCGGGCGCGAGCCGGGTCAGTTGCGTCGCGGCTTCCCGCCCCGATCGTGCCGTCTGGCTGGCGTACAGGACAACAGGGTCCACACCGCGAATGGCCGCGGTCCGCCGGTAACTCTCCTCGACCCGGACGTAGGGCCCGTAACGCTCGAATCCGGGCGCATTCTGGTCGCCCGACACCAGCGCGATCCGTCGGTGACCGAGCTCCCACAGGTGATCGATCGCCAGCTCGATCGTGCGATCGAAGTCGATGTCGACGTAGTCGAGGCACTCGGGCTCCGCGGTCCGACCGATCAGAGCGAAGGGAACCCCCAAGGTCTGGAGTTGCTCGACCCTGGCATCGTCCAATTGGACCTCCATCAGCAACACGCCGTCCACCAAACCCTGGCGCACGAGCTCGGACAGTTCCGCACCGTCGTTGCTGACGGGCCAGACGACCAGGTGATAGCCAGCGACGCTGGCCTCGCGGGCCGCACTGGTGATGAACTCGCTCACCGACCCGCCCAATAGATGCTCGAGAGCCGGGTAGGCCAAGGCGATGATCCGAGTTCGCCGGCTGGCCAGGGCTCGAGCGACGACGTTGCGCCGAAAGCCCAACTCGGTCATCGCGGCCTCGATTCGCTCCCTGGTCGGAGCGGACACGGGCTTGGTGTTGTTCACCACGAACGACACGGTGGCGATCGAGACTCCCGCTGCCTTGGCAACGTCGCGCATGGTGGCCATCCGCCGATCCCTTCTCCACGACACGGAGCCGCCGGAGACTCCCACAATCTCCTCTCACAGGTTCTGCGAGAGGTCTTGACAGGCGTGGTCGGCTCCCAGCAGACTTTCAGCACCAGCTAGTAAAGCGGTTAACCACCAGATTCCACAAGACCCATCCTTGATCGTCAGGTACGTCGGTTAAGCGCTTTACGTACCAGCCCAGCGAAGGAGCTGCACTGATGACCAAGACCCGATTCACCAGGAAACGACTGCTGGCAGCCGCCGCCCTGGCGACTCTGGCTCCGCTGGCTCTCGCTGCCTGTGGCGGCGGCGGATCCAGCAGCGGCGGGAGTGGTAACGCCTCGTCGGCAAAGGTGGACAGTCTCACCGTCCTCGACTACTACACCGACGACCCGAGCCACAGCCAGATCGGTGACCAGCTGAGCAAGTGCGGCACGTCGATCGGCGTCGCCAAGGTCGATCACCAATCCGTCCCCGGCCCGACCTTGATCCAGAAGGTGCTCCAACAGGCATCGTCGAAGTCGCTGCCCGATGTCTTGATGCTCGACAACCCACCCCGACATCCAGCAAATCGCCGAGACGGGCGCCCTGGCCCCGCTGGACGACTACGGGATCAGTGCCGACGGCTACGCCGCAGGTCCGGTGTCGGCGGCGACGTACGACGGCAAGCTGTACGGCCTGCAGCCGGGTGCCAACACGCTGGCGATCTTCTACAACAAGGATGTTCTCGGCAAAGCCGGAGTGAAGCCGCCGACCACGTGGGACGAGCTCAAGTCGACCGCGAAGAAGCTCACGGTCGGCAAGCAGTACGGCTTCGCGTTCAACGCCACGGCGGACTACGAGGGAGCGTGGCAGTTCCTCCCGCCGATGTGGACCAACGGTGGCGACGAGACGAACTCACCAGTCCTGAGGTTGCCGGCGCACTCCAGCTGTGGAAGGACTTGGTGGACGACGGCTCGGCTTCCAGGAGTGTGATCAACTGGAAACAGGCCGACGTCAACGATCAGTTCATCGCCGGCAAGGCCGCGATGATGTTGAACGGCCCGTGGCAGATTCCCGCACTGCAGAAGGCGAAGATCAACTTCGGAGTGGTCCCGTTCCCGATCAACAAGCCGGGGCGGACCTCGACCGCTCCGCTCGGTGGCGAGGCCTGGACCGTGCCGCTGACCGGCGACGAAGCGAAGATGACCAAGGCTGCCGAACTCGTCAAGTGCATGAACTCCGACGAGAACCAGCTGCTGCGGGGCAAGCAAGGTGGCGTCGTGCCGACCAAGCTCGCCCTGGCCGATGCGTTCAAGAAGGAAGACCCGGTGATGGCCGGCTTCGTCCAGCCGGTCGCCAACGCCCGCGCCCGGACCGGCAAGCTGGGCGCCAAGTGGCCCGACACGGCCAAGATCATCTACACCGGTATGCAGCTCGTCTTGACCGGGCAGGCGACTCCGGCCGACGCAATGGCCAAGGCCGGAGCCAGCTGATCGACGCTCAGCGCGCGAAAGGAGCTGCACCATGTCGGATGCAGACATGCTGACCGCCAGGTCGAAGGTCATCTCCGCCACGTCGGCGCCGACCCCCCGTAAGGGAGGTCGGCGACGGGAGGAGGTGTTCAAGGTCCTCTTCGTCGTGCCCGCGGCGCTGGCGATCGTCGCCCTGTTCGGTTATCCGGTGGTGAAGAACCTGACGATGAGCTTCCAGGAGTACACGCTCCGGACGTTCTTCACCGGCCAGGCGCCCTGGGTAGGCCTGAAGAACTACGTCACGGTGATCAACGACGACGTGTTCAACCAGGCGCTGGTCAACACCGCCTTGTTCACCATCGGCTCGATCGTCGGCCAGTTCGTGCTCGGGATGCTCCTCGCCCTGTACTTCAAGAAGAACTTTCCGCTCAATGGTGTGCTCCGGGCGCTCTTCCTCCTGCCGTGGCTCATTCCGCTCATCGTCGGTAGTGCGGCCTGGCGGTCGCTGTTGGAGCAGGACAGCGGCATCATCAACATCACCCTCGAGCGGATCGGGATCATCGACACACCGATCCCGTGGCTCACCTCACCCGACGTCGCGCTGATCGCGGTCATCATGGTGAACATCTGGATCGGCATCCCGTTCAACCTGACTCTCCTCTACAGCGGACTCCAAGAATTCCGGAGGAGCTGTACGAGGCGGGCGAACTGGACGGCGCGACCGGCTGGAGGGCGTTCTGGCACATCACGTGGCCCAACCTTCGAGCCGTGGTCAGCATCTTGCTGATGCTCGGCGTGATCTACACCCTCAAGGTGCTCGACATCATCCTCGGTCTGACCCAGGGCGGTCCGGCCAATGCCACCCAGACCATCGCCACCCAGTCCTACCAGCGCTCTTTCGTAGAGTTCAAGTTCGGACAAGGTGCTGCGCTGTCCAACATCTTGATCCTCATTTCCTTGGTGTTCGCGATCGTGTACCTGCGTGCCACCCGGCGCCAGGTGGACGAGTAGGGAGACGACGATGTCTGTCACCACCACCAACCGTTCCCGCAGTGGCCTCCGTACCGCAATCGCCATCGTCTTGCTGGGCCTCATGTTGTTCCCGGTGTACTGGATGCTCAACATCTCCCTGCAGTCGACCGGCGGCACCCTGGCCACGAGCTTCTTCCCGACCCACCCGAGCCTCGAGGGCTACCGGACGGCGATCCGTGATCAGGGCCACAACCTGGTCACCAGCATGATCATCGCTGTCGGGACCGTGGTGCTCACGCTGCTCGTCGCAGCACCGGCCGCGTACGCACTGGCTCAGTTCCGCTTCCGCTGGATCAATTGGGCCCTACTGGCGATCCTCATCTCCCAGATGATCCCGGGGATCGTGATCGCCAACGGCCTGTACAGCGTCTACGAGCAAGTCGGCCTGCTCGACACCATTCCCGGCCTGATCATCGCCAACGCCACCGCCGGGGTGCCCTTCGGCATCTTGATCATGCGGTCGTTCATGCTCGGGATCCCGCCTTCGCTCGTGGAGGCTGCCCGGGTGGACGGTGCGGGGCTGGTCCGTGCCTTCATCTCCATCGTGGTGCCGATCAGCCGGAACTCGATCATCACTGTTGGCCTCTTCGCCTTCATCTTCGCCTGGGGTGATTTCATCTATGCCCTGACGCTGACCACCAAGGGCGACATCGTCCCGGTCACCCTTGGCATCTACACCTATCTCGGAGCACACATCTCCGACTGGAGGCAGTGATGGCGACCGCGATGCTCGCCTCCATCCCGGCGATCATCCTGCTCGTCCTCGCCCAGCGCTACATCTCAGCAGGTGTCAACAGTGGCGCGGTCAAGTAGCGTCACCTCCACCCAGCCGTCACCTCCAAGCAGCTCACCAAGCACAGAAAGCAGAATGATCATGTCCGCTCCCCATGCTGCCGCCCGGCCGATCCGCGCCCTGGTCTGGGGCGAGAACGTGCACGAGCAGGTCGAACCGCACGTGGCCGCGATCTACCCCAAAGGCATGCACACCACGATCGCCGAGGGGATCGCCGAGAACCTCGCTGACCGGGTCGTGGTCAGCACCACGACGCTGGCCGAGCCCGAACACGGTCTCAGCGAGGAGGTCCTGGCCGCCATCGATGTCCTGGTCTGGTGGGGCCACGCCGCCCACGGCGACGTGGCCGACGAGGTGGTCGAGCGGGTCCATCAGCACGTGCTCTCCGGTCTCGGCTTGATCGTGCTGCACTCCGGCCACTGGTCGAAGATCTTCGGCAGGCTGATGGGCACGACCTGCACCCTGCGCTGGCGCAGCGAGCAGGACCGCGAGCTCGTCTGGACCGTCGATCCGACCCACCCGATCGCTCGAGGCGTGCCGAACCCGATCGTCATCGACGCTCAGGAGATGTACGGTGAGTTCTTCGACATCCCGGTGCCGGACGAGCTGATCTTCATCTCCTCGTTCTCCGGCGGAGAGGTGTTCCGCTCCGGCTGCACGTTCCGTCGTGGACACGGCAAGATCTTCTTCTTCTCCCCCGGCGACCAGGACTTCCCGGTATATCACCACGCCGACGTCCGCAGGGTGATCGCCAACGGCGTCGAATGGGTGCAGACTGACCGCCCGACTCGGGAGGTGCCGGTGCTGCTCCGCTACGAGACCGAGGACTTCTACCACGGCCACGGTTACACCGGCCCGATCGAGGACCACGAATCGGACAGCGAGGTGGAGGAGGCCGCCGATGCCCCCGTCTGACTCCAGTGGAGAGCGACTGCGTGTCATCCAGGTCGGCGCCGGTTCGATGGGCCGCGCCTGGCTACGCAACCTGGCCGAGTCGCCTGACGCCGTCCTGGTCGGGCTGGTCGATCTCGACGCCGACGTCGCTCGGTGCGCTGCGGAGGAGACGGGTCATCACGGCGTCACCGTAGCCACCTCACTATCGGATCTCCTCGACCGGTCACCGGCCGACGCGGTTCTCAACGTCACCGTGCCGACCGCCCACCACACCGTCAGCGCGTTGGCGCTGCGTAGCGGGCTGCCCGTGCTGTGTGAGAAGCCGCTGGCCCAAAACGTCAGTACCGCACTGTCGATGGTCGCGATTGCCGAGCTGACCGGGCGACTCCTGATGGTGTCGCAGTCGCGCCGATACTGGCGCCATCTCGACACCTTGAGCGGGATGCTCGGCCAACTCGGGACGGTCGGCATGGTCCACTGCACGTTCCGCAAGGCACCCCACTTCGGCGGGTTTCGCGAGCAGATGGCTTATCCGCTGCTGATCGACATGGCCATCCACCAGTTCGACCTGGCCAGGGTGTTGATCGGCTCCGATCCGGTCGCGGTGTACTGCGAGTCGTACAACCCCAGTTGGAGCTGGTTCCGCGGCGATGCCGCCGCCGATGTCGTGTTCGAGTTCGGCGACGGAGCGCGATTCTCCTTCTCGGGTAGTTGGTGCTCCCCCGGGTTGGAGACCTCGTGGAACGGCAACTGGTGGATCAGCGGGTCGGGCGGCACGGCAACCTGGGACGGTGATCATCCACCGGAGGCGACCGACGACAACGGCCGCCGACTGTCGGCCGCGCCGGGCACCCGGCCCGAACAGATCGCCGGTTCTCTGGCTGAATTCGTCTCGGCGGTGCGCAGCGGCGAGACCCGTCCGGCCGGCGAGGTCCACAGCAACGTGCTCAGTCTGGCCATGGTCGAGGCCGCGATCCGATCGGCCGAGCTGGGCGGCCGGGTGAGCATTGCGGAGATCCTCCAGCAGGCGTACGACGAGGCAGTCCGCGCCGAGAGCGCCGACGATGTGGCGGAGGTGCTGCGGTCCTGGCCCTCGGTGCACGAGATGATCAGCGATCATAGGCACCAGATTGTGATCCCGGAAGGAGCCGCCCGATGAGCAGCGACCGAACGTTGCGGGTGGGCATGATCGGCTACGCATTCATGGGCGCGGTGCACTCCCACGCCTGGCGTAGCGCCCACCGGTTCTTCGACCTACCCCTGACCCCAGAGCTCACCGTCGTGTCCGGGCGCAACGCCGACGCCGTTGCCGAAGCCGCCGACCGATTCGGTTTCGCTTCCGTCGAGACCGACTGGCGGCGGGTGATCGAGCGCGACGACGTGGACCTGATCGACGTCTGCACTCCAGGCGACCTGCACGCCGAGATCGCGATCGCGGCTCTCGAGGCGGGCAAGCACGTACTGTGCGAGAAGCCGCTGGCCAACACGGTGGCCGAGGCGGCGCAGATGGCGGCCGCCGCCGAGGCCGCGGCCGATCGGGGAGTGCGCGCCATGTGCGGCTACACCTATCGACGCACCCCAGCCCTGACGCTGGCCAGGCAGTTGGTCGACGCCGGCCGACTGGGCACGATCAGGCAGGTACGAGCGCAGTACCTGCAGGACTGGCTGAGCGACGAGAACGCTCCGATGACCTGGCGGCTCCAGGCCGAGCACTCCGGCTCCGGCGCATTGGGCGACATCGGTGCACACATCATCGACACCGCACAGTGGCTCACCGGCCAGGCGATCACCGGTGTCACCGCCCTACTCGAGACGTTCGTGAAGACCCGCCCGCTGAGCGGCGAGCGAGCCGGTCTCGGCGGCCACGGCGCTGTCGGTGACGGCGTGCCGCGCGGAGAGGTGACCGTTGACGACGCAGCCACTTTCTTGGCGAGATTCGACGGCGGCACGATCGGCACGTTCGAGGCGACCCGCTTCGCACTCGGCCGCAAGAACGCGATGCGGGTCGAACTCAGCGGCACGATCGGATCGCTGGCCTTCGACTTCGAGAACAACAACGTGTTGGAGTTCTTCGACGCCACAGTGCCGAGCACCGAACAGGGCTTTTGTCGCATCCTGGTCACCGAGCCAGACCACCCGTTCGTCGGCGCGTGGTGGCCACCGGGTCACGGCCTGGGCTACGAACACGGCTTCACCCACCAGGTCGTCGACCTGGTTCGAGCCATCGCGGCCGGTGAGCAGCCGAACCCCTCGTTCGCAGAGGGCCTGGCCGTGCAACGAGTGCTCGGCGCGATCGCCGCCAGCTCCGCAGCCGGCTCGACCTGGATGCCGATCAGCTGAACCCGGGTCTCGACGGCTCGGGCCACGGCCGGCCGTCGGTCCCGCGGCGCGAGGGGTCGACACTCACCGTCGACCGGTGCTGAGCGCCGGGTCGCGTTGAGCCACCGCGACCAGCGCGTGATCGCGACGTACGACGACAGCGATGCTGCCGGCGGTGTCCGTCCGCAACACCGTCGCCCCCAGGGCCGTCAGCGCCGCGACGGTTCGCGGTGCCGGATGCCCGTAGTCGTTGTGCCGACCCGCGCTGACGACCGCGAGCCGTGCGTGCACTGCCGCCAGGAACCGCGGATCTTGGCGCGCCGACCCGTGGTGTGGCACCTTCAGCACGTCCGCACGCAGGTCGAAGCCGGCTTCCACCAACGAAGCCTGACCCGGTGGCTCGACATCACCGGTCAGCAGCACCCGGACACCCGACAGCTCGAACATGATCACCAGACTGGCGTCGTTCTCGCCCTCCGACTCCACACCGGCGCCGACCGGACCGGACAGTGCTGCCCCCAGCGGTCCGAGCACCGACCAGGATGCCGGTCCGAGCCGGCCAGCACTACCCACCACCGGCACCTCGACGGGCAGACCGCGATCGGCGGCCGCCATTCGCACCGCAGCGGCACCCGACGCCGGCGACCGCAGCGGGCTGACCCAGATCCGAGCGACCCGACGGTGCTGGAGAACTCCGTTCAATCCGTCGATGTGATCGGCGTGGAAGTGGGTGAGCACCAGCAGCGACACCTCGCGCACCCGAAGGCGATCCAGACAGCTCCCGATCGCGCGCGGATCAGGCCCGGCGTCGACCACCATCGCGCGTCCTGAGCCCAGATTCAGCACCAACCCGTCGCCCTGACCGACGTCGCAGGCGACCATCAGCCAGCCCGGGGGCGGCCAGCCGGGCTGACCCGGCGGCCGCACCAACACCAGCACCATCGCCAACGCCGCGAGCACGCACACCCAGCGCCTCGCCAGCACCAGCCGCAATGACCACCCGATCACCACCACCGCGACGACCAGCAGTGCGATCGACGCCATCGATGTCGGCCAACCCAACGCCGCTCCCGGCAGCCGCGCGGCCGCCCGGCCGATCCACACGATCGGCTGCGCCGACCAGGCCGCACCGAACCCGACCACCGCTGCCAGTCGTGCACGGATCAACGACATCCCGGCCGCCGCGAAGCCGAGCACGGTCGCAGGCCCGACGAACGGGCCGGCCATCGCATTCGCCAGCAGACCTACCACGCTCACGGTCCCCGACAGCTGTGCGACGACCGGCGTCGTCGCCAGCTGTGCAGCCAGCGGAACCGACACCGCCTCGGCCACCAGCGCCGGCAGCCAACGACGAAGAACCCTCGCCCACGGCGCGGCCCACCAGATGATCCCCGCGCTGGCCATGACGGACAGCGCGAAGCCGTACGACCGGCTCAAGAAGGGATCCAGCAAGAGCAGCACCAGCACCGCCACCGAGAGGTTGCGCACCCCTGCCCGGCCCGACGCCAGGCCCAGAGCCGCCAAGGCCACCAGACCCATCGCGGCCGCGCGGAGCACACTCGGCTCCGTCCGGCACACGCCGACGAACACCACCACACCCGCCACCCCCACACCCCGCAGCCACCAACCCCGCACCCCGAGCCAGCGCGCAGCGAACAGCAAGAACGCCAACAGCAGCGTGAGGTTGGCTCCAGAGAAGGTTGACTATGGGTATGGGTGTGTTTCCCCTAGTCAGCATGCGTGTCTTCGCAAGGCCACGCCCTTGGCCTCCCTCTCGGGCCGCCGATGGAGCGGTGCGATCCACCCAGCGACTCGCGGCTGCAGTCGGGCCTTGCATCGACAAGTATGACGGCAGGGCCGCCAGATTTGGCCGGCGGGACCTTCGGAAGAAGGCGGAGGATTGACTCGTGGAGATTGACGACCTATGGGCATACCGTGCTCGGCGAACCGATGGGCTGACACCGGTGAGAGTCGTGCGGGAAGGGACGCGCAAGCCGGCCCCCGTGCTCGTCCGGTTTGAGGATCCAGCCATACGCCTTGGCGCCGTCACATGACGACGTGACGGTCCACGCGGTTACAGACGTCTTCGAACTCATCGGCCCCGACACGGTCGCGAGCACCGACTGGCGTGAACCGACCTGGTCGTCACCGACCGGAGTCGCGTCTTGCAGAGGAGCGATCGCCGTCGTCTTGTAGGAGGTTCCGGTCATACCCCCGTCGGGACATCCAGCGACAATCCACGCGAGCACTGCCCGCTGCTGGGCATTGACCGGTCGCACAGCCATCCCCCCGACCGTACTCGGGCCCTCCACCCGAGCGTTCCCGGACAACTGACCAGAACACGACCACGGGGCCCTGACTGGGAGCCGGAGCTCCGGGTGGCGAGACCCAACCGTAGGAAGACGTCGTCGGCCCTCGTTGCCGCGCTGCTCGAGCCCATGCCATCCACCATCACCACGCCACCCCCGCCGGCGCGGCCGAGATGGCACCGCTCATCAGGACTACCGACGCCGACCTGACCGCGTGGAGCCCGCACACCTGACTTGCATGAGCATCAGCGAGCAGCCGCGTCAACCGGTCGGCGCACCCCGATCGACCGGCGGCCAGTGGAAGCCGATGTCGCGGCGCGAAGCCGACTTGGACCTGTCGAGCGCGCGCGAGGAAGCCCTTCTAGCCGGGGAGCATGTGCCCGCCATCTTCACCACCGACCCCGACAGTGGCCGGATCGGCGACTGGTGGGACGCCCACTCCTCGGTCGCCGAGTGGGCCGGAGAAGGTGCCGCGTTCCCGAAGATGCCAGGCGACTGGACAACGAATCACACCCCTCGGCGGGCCGACTCGGGGCTACGCCGCACCCACCGCATCAGGTACTCCAGCAACGGGTTCTCCCTCCGGATGCCATCAGCGGCCTCGATCCACCGCTTCGCCGCCATCAACCGGGGTGCGTTCGACATCCCCGTCGAGGCCACCAATGCGGAGGGCCGGACGGTCACCGCCTGGGTGCGGACGGTGCAGCATCAGCCCGGTTCGTGGTCGGTGTCGGGTCTCGGGTTCGGCGGCGTCACCGACGCCCAAGTGTCGGAGGGGGTTGCCTCGGTCCTGGAGGCCCGCCGCCCCAGCTTCGCGCTCCGTCGGGCCGGTGACCTGATCGAAAAGCACCGGCAGCGGGTCGCCGACGAAGGCACCCGGCTGCGTGGGCTCCGCTCCGGCTGGATCTCGGCGGTCGGCTACTCCGACACCGACGGCCTGTTGGTCATGCGGACCCGTGCCACGACCGACACCCACGGAAACCCGGTGCCAGCGAAGGCGTACGGCTCGATGGTGTCGCGGGAGACGTTCGAGGAACTGAAGACCTCGGACAGGCCGGGCACGATCTACAACCTGATGGTGAAGGGCAGCCCGGGCCAGATGGTGCGGACCTGCCCAACCTGCAGTCGGGTCTTCCCCGCCGCCCGCGCGCACACCTGCCCGGCGGCGGTCGGGTTGGCGATGCACAACCCTGGCGTCGTCGAGCAGGACCAGCAGGCGGGCCGCCGAGTCGCCGTACGCGGCATCCACCGTCGCCGCCGTCGCACCCGTCCCCCGGCCGGTCCGGCGAGCCCGAACGACACGGCGTCCGGCGAGCGGCCGAGCGTCGAAGACCTGGACCGCCACGAAGGCAGGGACGCCGGCGACGAGGTCTGATCAGGTGTCGACCGAACCAACGTCAGGCCCGACGGGATGGTTCAGCCCAGACGTGCGCACTGGGCCAGATGACTGCGCACGGCACGGCTGAGCGGCAGGGTCGACTCGCCCGCCGGGGTCGCCTTCAACACCGTTTCCCACCGGTTGTCGCACACCCACACCAGATGGGTCATGTGCCGTGACAGCATCACCGTCAGCCGGCCCACCGACGCGTTGTGACCCTCGGCGGTCTCGGCGGCGATCAGCGGATCCACCGCGATCACCACATGCCACTGTCCGCCCTGCAACGCGTCCGCGGTCCCGACCGTGAACGAACCGAGCTTGAACGAGTCGAGCGTCGCGGTCAGCCGGGTGATCTGGGTCCGGTAGGCGGCCACGACGCAGATGTCGGACACCTCGACCGTGTAGTCGACGACCTCGCCATCGGGTGTGGTGATCTTCACTGTGCGCCCCACGTAGGACCGGGCCATCTCTGCGACGGTGCGCAGGTAGGCGGCATCGTTGCGGTCCGTCACGTCCTGCAGGACCTTCCGCACGATCTCCGGCAGCCCACCGTCAGCGGTCCGCAAGTAGCCCGGGTCGACAGCCGCATCGAACACGATATGCCGTGGCGAACGGCCGCAGGTCACCGGGAAGTCGTACAGCAGGTTCAGTAGATCGGTCGAGCCCGGCCCCAGCCGGTAGGTGGTGTTCAGTTCGATCAGCGCTGCGTCGGGCCGTTCCAGCAGCATCTCCGGTGCCCGACGGGTCGGGGAGGTCGCCTGCCGGGCCCACACCGAGTCGTCGACGGTGATCACCGGGCCGATCTGGCCGGGATCACCCACCAGCACCACCTGGTCCGATTCGCGCAACGCGACGGCCATGTCGGACAGGGTGGTCTGGTAGGCCTCGTCCACGATCACGACATCGGAGTCCACCGGATTGTTGAGCCCCGATGCCGACGCCACTGTGCGGACCATCACGGCCCGGCAGCCCAGCGGCAGCGCCCCGCCGCCCGCCACACAGTTCTGGAGCGGGAACTCACCAGGCCGGGACACGCCGAACACGCACGTGAAGCTGCTGCGTGGGCCGCAGTTCTCGGCCAGGGCTGCGCCGATCCGTTCGGCCAGGTCGAACGCCGCCGACCGGGTCGGGGTCAGAATCGTCACCGACAACTCGGTCCGCTTCAACAACAGGCAGACGAGGCGTGTGATCAACGTCGACTTGCCGGAGCCGGGCGCGGCCTTTAACACGGTGACGGGACGGCCCTGCCACACCTCGTACAGGCAGCGGGCCAACGGCGTCCCGGGAGTCAGCGCGAGGGGCGTCGGCGGGGCCAGCGGAACTAGCGCCGGTTCAGCGATGGGTTCGGGAGAAAGGCCGAGGTCGGATAAGTCGATCATGACCCGACTGTGTGCGGGCGGGGCTGGTTCCATCGATTCGGTGCGACGTCGTCACTGCCGAGGACCTCCCCCGGTTGCGTCACGCCTCCGGACCGTCCACGACGACCGTACGGATCCATGAGGGCGGCGTCGGTGCACCTACCCCGATGATCACCGCGATCAGCGGGACCGGCGTCGGGACGGGGGGCCACCCGGTTTCGCCGTCAGTGAGTATAACGATCACGTCGGGCCGCGGCCTGCGTTCCAGCGCGTGCCGAATGCCGACCCGCATGTCCGTGCCGCCCCGGCCGTGGATGCCGCCCAGGGCCTTCACGTTCGTGAACTTCCTGCTGGACTGGACTCTCGCGTCGACCTCGGTCACGGTCAGGCTCTCGCCCCGGCAGCCGATCCTGCGGGCAATGGCCTCGATCTCGCTCCGCGCCAGCCCGACGGCGGCC
>JBBSQJ010000067.1:0-18701 GCA_038257965.1 Propionibacteriales bacterium | reverse complement strand
TGTTCCTGACCGAGAGCGGGGAGTTCCTTTACGGCGAACCGGCCGAGCGGCGCGGAAACGCCGAGCCGGCCAGACTGGTCCGCGAGTTCAAGCGACGCATCGGGGACTCCGTGCCGATCTTGGTGGCCGGATCGCCCTACTCGGCGCAGTCGCTGACCGCGCGGATGCTGCGCCACGTCTGGCAGACCGCCGGCGAGCGAATGGGCGGACCGCCTGGGCAGGTCGTGCTCACCCATCCCGCCAACTGGGGGCCGTACAAGCTGGAATTGCTGGACCAGGTCGCGTCGTTGGCCGACATCGGATCGGTGGTCCGCTGCCCGGAACCGGTCGCCGCGGCGGCCCAGTACGCCTCGCAGAATCGGGTCGAGGTGGGCGACACGATTGCCGTGTACGACCTGGGCGGCGGCACCTTCGACGCCTGCGTGCTGCGCAAGACCGCGACCGGGTTCGAGCTGGTCGGCAACCCTGAAGGAATCGAGCACCTGGGCGGTATCGACTTCGACGAGGCGCTGTTCCAGCACACCTTGGGTCTGCTGGGCAGCCGCCTGGAGCAACTCGACCCTGACGACCCCGACGCCACCCTCGGCCTGGCCCGGCTGAGGCGCGACTGCGTCGAGGCCAAGGAGGCGCTGTCGACCGACACGGACACGCTGCTGGCGGTCGTCCTGCCCGGTCTGTCCACCACCCTCCGGCTCAACCGCGGCGAGTTCGAGTCGCTGATCCGGCCCGCGCTGCGGGAGACCGTCGACGGCCTGGGCCGTACGCTGCGCTCGGCAAACGTGTCGCCGGACCAGCTCTCCGCGATCGTCCTGATCGGCGGCAGCAGCCGAATCCCGCTGGTCGGAGAGATGTTGCAGCACCAGTACGGTGTCCCGACCGCGCTGGACACCCACCCCAAGCACGACGTCGCCCTCGGCGCAGTGCAGGCCAGGTTCGACCCTGCCGGCACGCCGATGCCGCCACCGCCGTCGACGGTCAGCACGCTGCGTACGTCCGAGCCGCCCGATCTCGCTACGTCGACTATCGCCTCGTCGCCAGCACCGCCGGTGGCCACTACCGCGCCGCCCCCCATCACGTCGTCGGTCGAGGGCCCGCCCGAGGCGTCTGCCCAACAAGCCGAACCTCCCGCGGTCAGGCCGCCCTACGTCGCGCCGGGGGAGCCGCCGGAGGGACCGCAACGCACGTTGCCCGGACCTGCCGACGCAGACACGCCCGAGGTCGCCGCGTCTCGCCGCCGGCGGATATTGTTGATCAGCTGCATCGCGGCGGCCGTGGTCGCCGGGGTGGTCGCGGGGATCGCGATCGTCGGCAATCGTTCTTCGACGTCCAACACGTCGACGCAGGCAGGGCCGGCCACGACACAGTCGACCGAAAGTCCGCCGGCCACCCAGGGCCCGAATGGCCTGCCGGTCTCGACAGCGCTGACCCCCGACCAGATCGTCGTGCCGGTGCTGACCGGGGACAACTGGGACCTGTGGCTGGGAGACACCGGCGAAGCGGCTCCGGTCATGCGGCTCACCAGCACCCGGACCTCGGACTCGTCACCGGTGATCTCGCCCGATCGGCGCACGATCATCTACACCAACGACGCGAACAGCGACGGTAAGCGGACCCTGTTCGTGAAGAGCGCCTCGACCCCTGACACCGGCCGACCACTGTTCGACCGGATACCGGAGCAGTGCGCAGACACCGTCTTCCGGCCGGCCTGGAACCCGGTTCAGCCCGACGAGCTGGCCGTGCCGTGCGTGAACGGCAACGGTCTCTTCGGGCTGTACCGCTTCTCCGTCGACGGCACCTTGCTCGGCACGTTGACCTTGCCTCCGGGCACCGGTCGGGCGGACGACGTCAGCTTCTCCCCGGACGGCAAGAAGCTGGCGTTCTGGGCGGCGTCGCCCTCGACGATGGACGGCGGCACCCTCTACACCGTGCCGGTGGCCGGCGGCAAGCCGAAGGTCCTGGTGAAGACGACCGAGGCGGCCCAGGATGCCGATCCGGTCTGGTCGCCGGACGGCAAGCACATCGCATTCCGCCGTCGGGTTCCCGACGGAACGTCCGGTGGGAACTTCGACGTCTATACGGTGACGACCGACGGCTCGGCACGTCTCAAGCGACTGACGAAGGATCCTGCCGACGAGCAGAATCCCATCTACTCACCCTCCGGCGACCAGATCGCGTACAAGAGCGCGGCCACCGATCCCGATCGACCGAAGGACAAGTTGACTCGGATCTGGATCATGAATGCCGCCGACGGGAAGGACGCGCGGGTCTTGTGGTCCAAGGGCGTGGACGCCGAGCAGAACGCCTGCGCCTGGGGCAACCGCTGAGCTCGGCTCCGACTCTGGCCCTCGGGATGGGCGCCAGCAAATCGCCATACGTGTGGGGGATCATGCCTTCGTCACCGATCAGCCTGTCCGACCTCCGGCGCACGTTCGCCGATCCGCCGGACGAGGCACGCCCGATGATGCGCTGGTGGTGGTTCGGTCCCGATGCCACGCGGTCCGACATCGACCGCGACCTCATCGCGATGGCCGATGCTGGGATCGGCGGGGTGGAGGTGGCGTTCGAGTATCCGCTCTCGCCCGCTCCCCGCCGCTTCCTGTCTGCTGAGTTCCTCACCGACCTGACGTACGCGGCGCGGCGGGCCGAAGAGTTGGGGCTTCGGTTCGACCTCACGTTGGGCAGCGGTTGGTCGTTCGGCGGTCCGCACATCAACCCCGAGCACGCCGCGCGAAAGCTGCACTGGGAGCACCGCGAGATCGGCGCCGGTGCATTCGTGGCCCCCCGTGACTCCACCTGGCCGCACGACGAGTTCGTGACCGCGTACGTCGGACCCGGCTCTTTGCAGGAACTGCCCGACTCCTATGCCCCGGTGCCGCTGACCGAGGACCGTCTTCACGTGCCCGCAGGCGTGGGCCCGAGGGTGCTGCTCACCGCGACCAGTCGGCTCACCGGACAGAACGTGAAGCGGGCCGCCCACGGCGCCGAAGGTCCGGTGCACGACCACTACAGCGCCGCCGCTACCCGGTGCCATCTCGATGCGGTAGCTCGACCCATGGTCGAGGCCGTCGGCGCCGACCGGATCGGTTCGGTCTTCTGCGACAGCCTCGAGGTGTATGCCGCCGACTGGACGCCCGGGATGCTCGACATCTTCGCGAAGCGCCGTGGCTACCGTCCGGAGCCCCGACTGTGGCTGCTGATCACCGAGCACGCCGAGGCTGCCCAGTTCCGGGCGGACTTCTACCGGACCCTGTCGGAGCTGTACGAGGAGAACTTCCTGCTCCCGTTGGCCGACTGGGCGCATGGACAAGGGCTGCTGGTACGCGTCCAAAGCTATGGCGAGCCGCCGGCCGCGCTGAGCAGCTATCGCCATGTCGATCTGGTTGAAGGCGAACAATGGTCCTGGACCGCCCTGCCGATGACCAAGTGGGCCTCATCGGCTGCCAGCCATCTCGGGCTCGCCGTGGTCTCCTCCGAGACCTGGACCTGGGTGCACGCTCCCTCGTTCCGGGCGACACCGCTGGACCTGAAGGCCGAGGCGCACGAGCACGCACTGCTCGGGATCAACCAGTTCATCGGCCATGGGTGGCCGTGCCGGTCGTCCGGGACGACGGGTGGACTGGGTGCGTTCTTCTATGCGTCCGGGGCCCTCGACCACCGCAACGCCTGGTGGCCGGCGATGCCATCGTTGATGCGCTACCTCCAGAGGCTCAGCTGGGCGCTGCGGCAGGGCTCACCGGTGCGCGACGTCCTGCTCTATCTACCCACCCAGGACGCTTACGCAGCGTTCGGGCCGTCCATCGATCTGTGCCGCGTCTCCACCGGCCTGATCCCTGCGGAGGTGCCGCGTGCGCTGCGCGAGGGTGGTTACGACTTCGACCTGATCGACGACTTCTTCCTCGGTGAGCTGGTCCCGGACGAGTCGACCGTCGTAGTGCTGCCGGGGGAGGTGTCATTCCCCGCGTCGACCCGGCACCGCCTCGATGCGATCAGGGCGGCTGGCGGTCACGTCATCGTGGTCGCGATTGCTGCCGACTCCCGCGAGGGTGAGAGCGCTGCGGGTGGTCCCCCGGTGGGTCATTCCGGGTCGGGTGATCCGGGGGTGTCCGGAGCCACGACGGTCCGATTCTTGTCTGGCCTGGCAGCAGTTCGTCGGCCGGACGTGGAGCTCACCCCGATGACGCCCGATGTCGGCGCCGTCCACCGCCGGATGGGCGACATCGACCTCTGGTTCATCGCCAACACCGGTCCGCAGACACGAACGGTGAACGTCGCGATGCGCAAGAAGTGTCCAATCCTGGAGCGTTGGGACGCGAGGTCTGGGGCGACGTCGGCGTACGAGGTGGATCCAGCCGGCTTCGAGCTCACCTTGCACCCCTATGACGCGGTGCTGGTGGTTGGACACAGTGCGATCGCAGCGGTCGCGGCCGCACGCGAGCCGGGGAGCGCCGGCGAGGACATCGTCCCTGGCGCAGTCGGCAGCCCGGGAGCTCGGGTCGCGCTGACGCAGTGGCGACTGCACAGCGACGCGGGTGACGACCTCGGCGCGGTCAGTCTGCCGCACCGCTGGGAGGACGACCCGCGGATCGGCTCCGCGTTCTCAGGGACCCTCAGCTACTGCGCGACCGTTGACGACCCGCCGAGCGGCGACCACATCGTGCTCGACTTCGGTCCGGGCACACCTGACGACCTCCGGGTGCGCACGAGCGGCATCGAGGGTCGTTCCTATCGTGCGGAGATCGCTCCACCGGTCCGAGAGGTCGTCGAGGTGCTGATCGACCGCCAGGTGATCGGCGTCGTCTGGGATGCGCCGTGGCAGATCGACCTCGGAGGTGCCCTCCGCGCCGGCAGCACGCTGACTCTGCGGGTCAGCAACACCACCGCCAACGCGCTGGCCGCCGATACGACCGTCGCCGAGTGGGCCGCGCAGGCGGAGCGGTTACACGGTCGTCGCTTCCGGATGCAGGCCTTGGATCGAGTGCTCGACGGGGTCAGCTCGGGCCTCGCCAGCGTTCCCGTGTTGATGTCGGCTCCTCGCGCGTCGCTGTCTGTCGCACCTGGTTCTGACCGACCCTCGCCTGTCCGACGAGATGGCTGAGCTCGATCACCGGTGCCGGTGTCGAACACGATTTGGGATCGCCGGTTATCGCTCGCCTGGACCGAGCGCCGGTCGCATTCGTCCACGGCGGTGTCGGCGGGCGGTTCGCCTGATCGAGGAATCTGGTGGTGCTCGCGCGCCGCGGCTAGCATGTGAACCGCCGGGCTCGGGCGGCCATTGGAACAGGGGAGGGTGGGTCGACCGTGCCGTGGTTTCTCGAGGTGTCCGTCATCGATGTGGGCCAGGGCGACAGCTCCTTGATCATTGCCACCAACGGCGCACAGACCCGGTCGATGCTGATCGATGGCGGGATCTCCTCGTGCGCCGGGGTCGTGCACGACTACGTCGCGGGTCGCCTTGCCGGCTATGGCGGCGGCACGCTCGACCACATCGTGGTGACCCACTATGACGACGATCACGCGGGGGGCATCCAGCAGTTGCTCAAGAGCGACAACTTGGTCGACATCGCCGATGTGATCGCGGAGATGGCGGTGATCGGCTACACCAACGCGGGCGGCAGGAGCTCCGCCAAGCGAGTGGCCGCCACGGCTGCCGCCGCCGCAGCCGCAGCGTGCGGCGGCTACGACCGCTGGCCGCGCGACGACTCGAGCGTGGCGGTCACCGCGGCGAAGCGAGCCGCAGAGAAGAGCTATCCGTCCAAGAACACCGACGCGGAGACGGCCAAGGCCGGTGCCAAGATCGGCATCACGACGGCCGAGAGGGCCGATCACGTCAATGCCAGGCTGATCGCCAAGCCGGTATCGGTTTCCAATGCCGCCGTCGCGGCGGCGATAGCGGCGAAGTCCAACGGCGGAGTCCGGGCGGGGACCGCCCGGGACGTCTTCACCTCGATTCGGGGCGCCGTTCCCGGAGCGGTCTGGACCGGCGGAGCGTACCTGAAGACGCAGGTGATCGACACCGGCGCCACCTACGAGCCCGACAAGTGGGATCAGCTGGTGGGCGGGCAGGTCACGTTGTGGGCCGACGTGGCCTCGACGGCGCCCAACGCCGCCCGGCGACGGCTGAGCCTCGCCAGAGGTGATCGCGGAACCGAGCTGATGTGGCACAGCGGCGGCGCGCCGGTCGACGCCCCCGCGGATACTCCGGCGATCTTCGTCGTGGCGGCAGGCGGCTGGGCCTGGCAGGGCGCCAGCGCACCGCGCAGCTTCACGTCGTCGCAGCCGAAGAACAACGCCGCCATCGGGTTGGCCATCCGGTTCGGGAACTTCTTCTACTACACCGCCGACGACCTGCCGACATCGGGCGAGGATCTCCTGGCGAGAGCCGTGATGGCCAACGGCTTCGCGAATCCGCAGGGTGGGACGTTCCCCGCGCCACGCCGGGTCGCCGCCTTCAAGTGCGGGCACCACGGGGCGGACGGATTGACCTCGGACAGCTTTCTGCAGACTCTGAAGGCAACCGCGACGGTCATCTCGTGCGGGGTGAACCAGTTCGGCAAGGGAGATCCACACCCGACCCAGAACGTGGTGGAACGGATCAACAAACGGGTGCCGCGCTTCTACCTCACCAACTGCAAGTTCCGGACCAAGGGCATTCCCGGCTCGTTCGGGCTCGACCAACTGCCGCTGATCACGAACCAGTCCCGGATCTGTGGCGACAATGCTGACCTCAACCTCGCCGTGGGACGACATCGCGGCGACATCCTGCTGTTCTTGACCCAGGCGGAATCGGTCGCGGTTCCCGGCCATGCCCAGTTCCACGTCGAGTGCTTCGAGCACGACGACAACCCGCTGGTCCATGGCGCTCTCGTCGGCGCTCGCACCGAAGACCTGCCGTATTGACCGGACCCTCCCGACCGTTCCCACCGATAGACGCCTACCGGGGCATCCGGCATCGGGGCTCCGGTCGGTCCATGGCCGGCCGCGCCCAGATCATGCAGGTGCGCAGGTCGAACGCTCGCGGTGATCGTCAGCTGCCCGCGATCACGCGGCTCAGCGACCGGCAGCCTGGCTGCCTCCAGCACCCCGCAGGGGTCGGGCCCGGAGCCATCTGACGGTGGCTCCGGGGCATCGCCAGAACGCTCCATGGTGCGAGCAGTGCCGCGTCGACCATCATGGACTCATGTCGGCATTGCACACTTCCCCAACCCGCGACCCGAACGGGTTCGCTGAGCGCGTCATGGTCCGGCATGCGCATCCACTCAAGCTCGGGTGCGACAGTGCTGGCGTAGTCGCCTGCTTCTACTTGACCTGGAAGCGTCAGCTACCGATTGCGCTAGCGTCGCGCTCGTTGTAGCGTCGCGCTTCGTTGTAGCGTCGCGCTCCTTCTACCGCGTCGGGCCCGGTCGATCCGCACCGCGGGCAGAGCGTAACGCGGGCGGTCAGCTCGGCGGGAAGGCAGGGTCACCCGGTGATCCCGATGCGGGAGTCCAGCCAGCGGGGCGTTCAATGGGACTCGTGCCAGCGACGCGTGCGCTTTCCGCCGTTTCCCTGGCCGAGGCAACGCCGGAGCCGGCCGAGCTGGGGGGCAAGGCAGCGAGCCTCGTCCGACTCGCGGCGGCAGGTCTGCCGGTGCCTGATGGGTTCGTCATCACCACGGCCGCGTACCGGGCCTACCTGGACACCCACGATCTGGCGGGCCGGATCCATCGGCATCTGGACGATCCGGAACGGGTCGGCCGACTGTTCGCCGAGCACCCGCTCCAGGCGCCGCTGATCGAGGAGATCCTCGAGGCTTACGCCGATCTCGGCGAGCCGCCCGTCGCGGTCCGCTCGTCGGCGACTGCCGAGGACCTGCCGGATGCCTCGTTCGCGGGCCAGCAGGAGACGTACCTCAACATCACGACGCCGCTCGCCCTGCTCGAAGCCGTGCGTCGGTGCTGGGCGTCCCTGTGGACCGGTCGTGCCATCGCCTACCGCGAGCACCAACACATCGACCCGGACGCGCTGGGCATCGCCGTGGTCGTCCAGGAACTCGTCGACGCCGACGCGGCCGGAATCATGTTCACCGCCGATCCGGTCAGCGGAGAGGACGTGACCGAGATCGACTCCGCCTGGGGACTGGGAGAGGCGGTCGTCGGCGGCGAGGTCACCCCCGACACGTTCCGGGTCGACGCCCGCACCGGCACCCTCGTCTCCAGTCTGATCGCCGACAAGGTGGTGATGACGATCCGCTCCAGAACCGGTACGCAGACCCGGCCGGTGCCGTCTCGACGACGTCAGCGGCCATCGCTCGATCCCGGTCAGGCCGAGCGACTGGGTGTGTTGGGTCGCCAGATCTCGGCCCTGTTCGGATCCCCCGTGGACGTCGAGTGGGCGCGCATCGGCGACGACCTCTACATCCTCCAGGCCCGTCCGATCACCACCGGGTCGCCTCGCGGCCGCCGACCCGACCCGTGGAACGACAGCCGCCACGGCAACTTCTTGTGGACCAACACCAACGTCGGCGAGGCGATGCCCGATGTGCTCACCCCGGCGACCTGGTCCATGGTGCAACTGTTCCTGCACGACGTGATGGCCACGTCGTCGGTGCCGCCGTATCTCAGCTACGGCCGTGTGGGCGGACGGATCTACCTCAACCTCAGCGTCGCTGCCACCCTCTCGCGCGCGGTCGGGGTGAGCGAGAAGCACTTCCGCCGGCTCACCCAGGAGGTGTTCGGCCGGATCCCTGACGATCTGGCGCTGCCGCTGGTCGATGCGCCCCGGCTGACGATCCTCCAGTCGGTGGCACCGGTCGCTATCCACGTGCTCCGCAGCGCCGCGCGCGACATCCGACGATTCGACCGCTATCTCGACACACATGCCCAGCTGTGCGTCGAACGGCGCGGGCAGATCGCCACCGTCACCGATCGGCGCGAGCTGGCCGGACTTTGGCGCTCGGCGATCCTGCCCGAGTTCCACACGATCAGCTGGATGCTGTCAGCGGCCACCCGATCCAGCGGCGTCTCGTTCGTCACCACCCGGCAACGGCTGCAACGGCTGGTCGGTGACACCGACGCCAACGCGATCACCGCCGGGCTCGGCGCGCACTCCGGTGAGCTGGCCAGCCTGGGTCTGCTCGACGGTCTCGAGCAGCTCGCGTCCGGTCAGATCGACCGGGAGACCTTCAATGTCACGTACGCCCATCGCGGCCCGCACGAGTTCGAGATCGCGACGCCCCGTCCGGGCGAGGACCCGGAGTGGATCGACGCTCAGCTCGCTCACCTCGACACGGCGGTGAGCTACCGCGATCTGATCGAGAATCAGAACACCGCGCGGCATGCCGCCTGGACGCGGCTGACCGAGCTCAACCCGCTGACCGCCCGATCGGTCCGCCGGCAGCTGAAGAGCTGGGCAACGATCGCGCGGAACCGTGAGCGGGCCCGCAGTGAGATCATCCGCTACTTCTGGGTGTTGCGAGCGTTCGCGCTGCGCGCCGGGGAACTCACCGGACTAGGCGAGGACGTCTTCTTCCTCGGCTCGGAGCAGATCGTCGCCACTCTGGACGGTGAACGGCCCGATTCCGAGGAGATCGCGGCGGCGCGTGCGGCGTATGCGGCCTATCGCGCGCTGCCGACCTACCCGACCATGATCTTGGGCCGATTCGATCCGTTCGCCTGGGCGAACGATCCCGACCGACGCACCGATGTGTATGTCGAAGGTGGCGCCCGTGAGGTCAGCGACGGGCAGACGGTGCGGGGTTTTCCGGGATCGGCAGGCGTGGTCGAGGCAAGGGTGCGGGTGATCGGCGACGCATCACAGGGCGCGCAACTGCAGCCGGACGAGGTGCTGGTCACCACGGTCACCAACGTCGGGTGGACTCCACTCTTTCCCCGCGCCGCCGCCGTGGTGACCGACGTCGGGGCGCCGCTCTCGCACGCGGCGATCGTGGCTCGCGAGCTCGGCATTCCGGCGGTCGTCGGCTGCGGTGACGCGACCATGCGACTGCGAACCGGCGATCGGGTGCGGGTGGACGGGTCGGCCGGAACGGTGACCCGGCTGGACGTGCCCTGACCCGTGTGGCGCTGCTCCTGCTCGGCTGATCGGTGCACATTCTCTGTGGGCGGCGCCTGTTGCCATGTCAAGACCTGGGAAGTTGTCACCTGTTGGCATGTCAAGACCCGGGAAGTTGTCACGAGTTTCGCTCGCGAAGCTGTCACCACAGGGCACGCACAGGGGGACCGTCTTGTGGAACACGCAGAACCACGCCAGTACGAAACCCAACCCACTGTGTGGCCGACTGTCACCGGCTGGTGCTGGCTGAGGGTAGTGAGCGCGGCGGGTATCTCCAAGCCCTTTGGCTCGGCACCCAGAACGGCAAGGCGAGTGATCGTCTGGTCGAACGTTCCCAGCGCTCGGCGACCGACTGTCTCGGCATCGATCGAGCCGTCACGGGCGGTCAGGGCAGCCAGCCATAACGTGACGCACCGTTCCTGATCGAGCTCGCCTTGCCCGGCGCGGATCTCCGCGGCACCGATGATGCCCGAGTCGATCAGCGATGTCTCACTACCCTGCTCGTGAAACTTGTGCGTGAGAGGTCCGTCTACAGCGACGATCGCTCAGATGGCCCAGTCGTGTCGACGCGATCGGAGTCGCCGAGGAGCTCTTGGATCTCGGTGACGATCTCACCGAGGGCACCTGATGAGAGAAGTCCCGGACCGAGCGGTCCGGATGCGTTCTCGCCGACGGGCGGCAGCAGCCGAAGAGCTGACCTGGCCGCCGTTGACATGTGGTCGAACTGCCAGCGGATCTCCGCCGACACCGCGCCTGCCCGGTCTGACGCGGCGAGACCGGCAGCCTGGGCGGCGTACGCGGCGGCACCGAGGGCATGGGCGCCCATATGAGGGACGGCTGCGGCTTGACCGGCCGCTCGAGCAGCCGCCGCGGCCGCTGGGTCGTGGACCTCGCGAGCAGGTACGCCACCGACGAAGCGGAGACGGATGCCATCGGCAGCGCCAAGCCCACCGTGCGCGAAGGCCCGTGCCCGAGCGATCAGATCGCGTGGACGAGGGTCACCGGGAACTGCCGCCTCGAAGATCCTCAGCACCTGCTCTGCGCAGTCCGCCGCCCACGCCGCCACGGCCCGACGTTCAGGTTCGCTCAGCGTCTGCGGCGATCGCACAATCTAGATCCTCTCAGCCAAGCAGCAGCCAGCCGATTGAGGTCCGCTCAGCGAAGCGTTCCCGCGGGAACGTCTGAGTCGGACCGGCGGGAAGCCGCGATCCCATCTGGCGCGCGAAGGTATTGAGTACCGATGAGGCGGGTGCGACAGGTGACCGCAAGCGGACCGGTCAACGAGCACCGCTCGGCGTCCGGTCGATGTCTCAGACGCTGCGCTCAACCATCGATAAACGACACTGGCCCAACCAGCTTCTGAAGGAGGATCGATGCGAAGTTGTCGTCATCCCGCTCGATGCGTGACCGGCGCCGTGCTGGCCTGCGGCACCGGCTGGGTGCTGCAGCGCATGGCGCGTGACTTCGACGCGGCTCAACGGCTGCGTCCCAGCACTACCGCCCTGCCGTATGCGGTGTACGTCGTCGACTTGGCCGGACTGGCCTGGCTCACGCTGCGTCCGGCATAGCGACTGTCCATCCCCTCACGCGTTGCTGTGCTGTCGGGTGCACTCCTGATCGTCGCCGGAGCCGCCGTGGACGTCGGCGCTGTCATCGGCTTCGGGTCAGCGGCCCAGCTCTTTGGAGTAGACAGCGGCGAACTGGTCACCGACGGCATCTACCGCTTCAGTCGCAATCCGCAGTATCTCGGGATTGTGATGATGCTTGCGGGGGCCAGTCTGGCCCGGCGCTCGGCGGACGCGCTGCTGGGCAGCGCAGTCGTGGCGGTCGTCTTCGACCGGTGGATCCGACACGAAGAGACCAACCTGAGCCGCCTCTTCGGCGACGAGTACACCCGGTACCGGACCACTACCTCGCGGTGGCTCCGCAAGCATGAACCGCCGACATAAGGACCACGCGGACCTTCTCGGTCGCCACCCGCATGCGAACACTCTCATCACGAATGCTCGTAGGAGGATCGGCCAGTGCGAGGTTTCCGAGGCGACCTGGGGACTGGATACGGCGCCGCAATGGTGTCGAGCCTGGGCTGGATGCGGTCGGAGTTGGAGATCGTCGCGCTGCGAATCGCCCGGGCTGACGAGTGCGCCCACGCGATTGCTCAGCTCGCCGGGCAGTGGTCGTACGACGAGCCGCTCGTTCTCGACCAGGCCCTCACGGGTGACCGGTTCACCGCCCCCGGCCTCTTACACGAAGGGGAACGCTTCACGCGGCGGATCGGTATTCAGGCGAGGAAGCAGAGTATTAGTGTCGCGGCGCAGAGCAGCAGCATCCCGGTCGCGTCTACGAACAGGTTGCGGCCGAAGTCTCGCGCGCGACCGTGCATAGAGATCGCGACCACGAAATACAGCACCAGGCATGCCGTGGTGAGCAGCGCGAGCCCAGGCAGCCAGATCCCCGCGATCAGGCCCGCGGCTGCGGCGAATTTGATCCAAGGCAGCAGGCGCCAGTATCTGCGCGGCCATCCGACGTCGGTTAGACACTGGGCAATGAACGCGACGGGCTTGATACAGATGATGCCGTCTGCAGCGCAGGTCAGCGCCAACACAACCACAGGCCAGATGGGATGCCGAACCAGCGTCAGGGCCAACCATACCATACCGTCTGGTACGGTTTGGGCATGACTTCACGGGAGCAGTGGATCGACGAGGGGATAGCCGTGCTAACTGAGCAGGGAAGTTCTGGCCTGCGGATTGATCCCATCGCCGAGCGGCTCGGGCTCACCAAGGGCTCGTTCCATCACCATTTCGCTGGCGTCGGCGACTACCGCAGGGCACTCCTGACGCGGTACGAAGACGACTCAATGGCAACCATCCGTACTGCGGTTGCAGCGGCATCCGCACTCCCGCCGGACCAGGCCCTCCAGCGGCTTCCTGCGCAGGTGTCGTTCGATCCACGCCTGGATGCCGCGATGCGCGGTTGGGCGTTCGAGGACGAGGCTGTGCGCGAGGTACAGGGCCGTGTAGACATGGCGCGCCTCGAAACGCTCGTCACACTGTGGCGCGGTATCCTGCCGGACCCATCACTGGCGCGCATCGCCGCGCTGGTCCCATACCTTGTGATGGTCGGCAGCTCCGCAGCTTCCCCCACGCCCAGCGAGGACGAGCTGCGTTCGGTGTTCGCACTGCTGGCCTCTCTCGTGCCCTCCGTGAAATAGACAACCGATGCCCGCAAGACGAACGGCCACCGGAACACCCGTCCGATAGTCCCTCGTGCGAAGCAGGATGGGCACCGAATCGCTACGACCCGCGAGCGGCTGATCGATCGTCGCAAGGCGACCGTCCTGTGAGAACGGCGGCTTGGCTGCGGCTGGCCTCAATAGGGACTTTCGGTTGAGGTGGTGCGCACGACGCCGGCCTCGAGAGCGGCTGCAGAGGTGGCGGGGACTCAGGTCTTGACGCCGCGGGTGCCGATCAGGGCGAGGCCCACTGCGATGGCATTGGGACCGGCCGCAATGAGAGCGATGTGGTGGGTCGTCGGCGGATGGGCATCGAGGCTGCGACAGGCTTGCGTCGAGAACACGACGACACTGACATCTCGATCCTGTCCTGCGACGTGACCGCGTTCGTCGAGTTCATGGCCGGCCCCTGGCACGTCTGGAACAACGTCGGCGGGGTCTTCCATCCGCTCGGCGATCGGTGGATGACGGTAGACGAGCCCCGAAGTCAGCTGTGGATGCGGGCAGATGCGCGCTCACCATGGATCCTCGACATCCCATTGACACCCGATGTCGACGGGCTGTGGAGCAACAAGCGGGTGCCCACACACATCGCTCCGGTCGAGGAGGTGACCTGGCGTGCTGCGGATGGGATCTTGTCTGAAGCCAGAGATCGCGCTAACGCACATGGCAACAAATCGTCGAGCGAAGGACGACCTCGACTTCGACGCGACGTTGCCGATCTTGACCGACGACAGTCGGCGGTGGCTGGAAACGAGCCTGTCAGCCGGTGGGCAGACTGGATCGGGGCTGTGGTCGACCGCTGCGTGGTCAGGAGACGGTCAGGGTTCGGCGTGCTGGGGTGGGAGGGCGTACGGGTCGGCTAGGACGGGGGTGGCCTGGTGGTACAAGGCCTTCCACCCTGTCGCTGCGCTTCCCTGCCACAGCGTCGTACGGCACGCGGTAGGCCGTTCTGGCATCTCTAACTGGTATGTGAACAGGTACATGTCCGCGGCGACCGGGGTCACCTGCACGTCACTGATCTTCCACTGGTCAACGCTCACCTGGCCCACGCCGGCCTGCACGTAGCCCGGGTCGCTGATGTACGGTGCGGTCATCTTCCACACGTCGTCTCGCGTATACCGAACCCCGGACACGCCGACCTGCACGTAACCCGGGTCCGCCTCACGTCGAAACTCCTCCTGGGTGGACACCAAGTTGCGACGCCAAAACAACGGCTCGCGGGCCAACAACTGGTCTGCCACATCTGATCCCTCGCTCTTGTCAACCATGCATGAAGTCTAAAGGCCCACCGGCCAGGACGTTCATGCTCGGCCCGCGGGAGTGTCCGATCCAGGACCCTCTTGCGTACGCGGGCCGCCCGAGGCGGTGGCGTCTCACATCCTGTGGTGGTCAACCACCGTTTAGCGGTGTTCGATCAGACGCGGGAGCCACGTGGCATAGGTGGGATGGGCAAGCCGCAGACCGGCGATCTGAGCGGACTCGAACCAGCTCAGCGCATCGTGTTCCTCGGGCGCTACGTTGGCCGGCTCCCCGGTCCACCTGCTCACAAGGAAGGCGTCAATGCGGAGATTCGGATCGGGGAACTCGACCTCGACCGGCCGTAGATCCAAGACGTCTAGTGTCGCAAGACGTCCCTCAACCGAAGCGGAATCTGGTCTGAACGCTGCCTCCTCCAGCGACCGCTCGATCGGTCAGTAGACGACTGGCGAACGAGCGACGTCACGCAGGGGTGCCGAGCGGCGGGTGCTCAAGCACGCGGGGCTTGTACTCGACTAGCTGGATGCGTCCGTCGAAGGTGCGGTGTTCGATCATCTGAAGGGCGACGTCTGGATAGCCGTCGTAGATGCGCTCTTCGCCCGTGGCCCCGGTGATCACCGGGAACATCACGACCCGGAAGCGATCGACGAGTCCGGCTCCTAGGAGCGACCGGCACAGGTGCAGGCTGCCGATCGTGCTGAGGAGCCCCGAGCCACTCGACTTCATGGCACGGACTGCTTCGACGGGGTCGTCGCGGACGAGCGTGGAGTTGGCCCATGTCAATGGCTCCTCGAGTGAGGAGGAGAACACCACCTTGGACGCCTGGGTGAGCTCATCGACAGACGCCGCTTCTTCGGCCCTGAACCCGTCCTGGCCATCCGGGACCCCCCCGGCGGCGAAGCCCGACATCAGGCGGTAGGTGTTCGCTCCCATCAGGTGGGTGACCTCGGGCTGCTCACCGAGCCAGGCGAGGTACTCCGGACCCTCGAGGCCCCAGAACCCGGGCCATCCCACTCCCGATGCATAGCCGTCGAGGGAGGTGATGAAGTCGACGAGAAGCTCCGACATGGCGGTGTCCTTTCCTGAGGTGTCACGAGCTTGGACCGGCGAGAAGCCGCGATCTCATCTGCCGCGCAAAGGTACTGAGTACCCTGGCGCTCGATGCGTGGGTCCGGCCGCCGTACGGCGGCGTGACCGGTGCCGTGCCGGGTCGAAGTCGCCGGCCGGGCGTTCGCGAGCCGCGGGGGAGGTCGTCCTGGCCAACTCTGCGGGTCGATGCGTTCGCAGCGGACCACCATCATGCAGCCCAGGGGTGGCCGCCGCCCCGGCGGTGAGTTCGGTGTCGGCGACCAGGTCGTCACCATGATGGGCGGGATGGGCCGGGCCTTCGACGGCGGCTACGCGGAGTATGTGGTTGTGCCTGCCGGGTAGGTAACGTCCTTCTGTAGCGACCTTCCGTGGGAGCAGCTGGGTGCGGTGCCGGAGATGTTGCAGACCGCGTACGGCTCGCTAGCCGTCGGCGTCCGGCCGGGATCGGGTGACGCCTTGCTGATCCGGGGCGGTGCGTCCTCGGTCGGTCTTGCGCTCGCTGTGCTGGCCAAACGCCAGCGCCTGGCCGTCTTCGCGACCAACCGTCGGGAAGCGGCTCGACGGCAGCTGGAGCGGGTCGGCGTCGACTACGTTCTGATCGACAACGGCCGGGTGGCCGACCGAGTCCGTGCTATTGCCCCGGATGGAGTGGACGGCGCGGTGGAGCTGGTCGGCGTCAACGTCCTGCACGACACTCTGCGCGCGGTCCGACCCGGGGGCACGGTGTGCTTCACCGGGATGCTGGCCGACGAGTGGACCATCCCGGAGTTCTATCCGATGGACTGGCTGCCCAACGGGGTCCGGCTGACCGCGTACTCCGGCGAAGCCTCCGACCTGACCCCTGCAGCGCTGCAGGACTCACCACCTTCTTCCTCGGCCTGGCTTTGGGGCAGCTGCTCGGCGGACCACTGTCGGACCAGCGTGGTCGGCGGGTGCCGCTGATCGCCGGCTGCCTGATCTGCACCATCGGCACAATCGGCTGCGCGGTGGCGCCGTCGATCGGGTTCCTCATCGCCTTTCCGGGTGGTCCAGGGCTTTGGGGGGGAGGGGTGGCCACGGTGGTCGCTCGCGCGGTAATCGTCGACATTGCCCGCGGTGACGCGCTGGCCAAGGTGATGTCGCTGATGATGGCCCTTGGGGGCCTTGCACCGGCCGGGTGGCAACAGCCGTCGAGCATCTCCTCGATCGTCGGAAGCCGACCCCTCAGCTCAGCGGGACCGAGTGGCCGACTGAGTGGTCTCGGAGCTTTCGGGCGAACGGTTGACGTTCCGCCGACCCCGCCGAGTTCTAGGTGTGGAGCGGGACCGTACAGGTTGTGGTCGTGGTAGCGACCGCCCTGTTGACCCCTGCGGGAACGCCGCCGAACGGGAGGATGGCCAAGCTCAGAGGGAGCTGCCTCTGACACATGACCGATCGCCAGCTACTTCGGCATCGTCTCGGGGTACTCACCGGGATGCTCATCTGCCCACGCGTGTCCGATACAAGTCGAGTGTGGGTTCTCCGGCGGCCCCCACCATGGCGAGCGATCTCCGCACCAGTATTCACTCGTGAGCATGCCCATGAGAACGATGCAGCCGACGACCGCGAGGCACGCGACAAAGCCGATCGCCAGCCCGGTGTAAGCCCGCCTGGTCACGGTCGCACCCTACGCCGGGTCGCTGCCGTGCAAAGGACTTCACACAACATTGGGCTCACAGCCAGATCTGACCGGTTCGTGCTGCCCGACGCCTGGTCTCGACCTGCGCCGTAGAAGGACCGTCCTTCGAGACCTTTGATGGGCCAGCGGTTATGGGCCCGGGTTCAGGAGTTCGGTGTCCTCGCCAAGTCGGCAGAGTCGTCTCGCGGCGAGTGGGTCGTCGGGTGAGGGTCGACCACGATGGGGATACCGAGCATGGAGCCTAAGGGTCAGCGATTGGTCGCCACGGTGTCGGTGCGGGTTGCGATGGTCTTGCCCGCTTGCCGCGGCCGTCAGCTCGCCGGAGGGCTCACGACCTCGATGACGTGCTTGCCGCGCACGCCGCCGGCTTCCAGTGCCCGATGCGCGCCGACGATGTCGTCGAGGGTGAAGATCGCGTCGACGGCCGGGCGGACGGCGCCTCGATCGGCCAGCTCGGCGAGCTCGGTGAGCAGCTCGGGGGTCGGATCGCCGCGGAAGAAGCGAACCCGGCGCGCCCCGTGGAGCGCCGAGACCGCAATGTAGCCCAGCTCGCCAGTCGATGCGCATGTCGATGGTCACGGCGACCATCCGTCCGCCTGGTTTCAGCAGGCGCCGCAGCGCCCGGTGCTCGGAGCTGGCGCTGTCCACGATCACGTCGAACGAGCCGAGTGCAGCGATCTTCGTGCCGCTGTAGTCGACGACCTCGTCGGCCCCGAGGCCGCGGACGAAGTCGAGCGACCCGCTGCGGGCCAAGGCCGTGACGTGGGCGCCGTAGAGCTTTGCGAGCTGCACCACGAGGCTGCCGACTCCGCCGGCTGCCCCGCGTACGAGCAGTCGTTCGCCGGGCCGCAACGCCACGTGGTCACGCAGCGCAGTGATGCCCGTCGTGCCGCCCGTGAGAAGCGTGACTGCCTCGGCCGGAGTCAGGGTGTGCGGCGCTCGCGCCACCCGGCGGCGGCGCACGGCGAAATACTCGGCGGTGGTCCCCATCGGCTTCTCACTCACGGCCCACACGGACTCACCCGGCCAGAGGTCATCGACGTCGGCACCGACCTCGACAACGGTCCCGACCAGATCGATCCCACTGCGCTGGGGGAACTTGTTCCCGAGCACCAGCCGGAGCCGGCCCGAGCGTCCTTGGATCTCGCCTCCGTTCAGGCTCGTCGCCGACACCTTGACGACGACCTCGCCCGCAGCCGGTCGCGGAGTCGTGACAGTGGCGACGCGCATGACCTCTGGCGGCCCGTAGCGGTCATACACCGCCGCGCGCATGGTCGTCGACGCTCTGCAGCACAGTCAAACCGCCTGGCGGCTCAGCCAGCTGCAGGAGGACAGCCTCGAGCCGGTCGATCGCCTCCGAGAAGGCATGCTGGTTGCTTGGCGTCACCCGCCACGTCGTAAGTGTGCAGGGAC
>JBBSQJ010000066.1:0-18712 GCA_038257965.1 Propionibacteriales bacterium | reverse complement strand
CGCCGACCGATCGTCACCAGGTGAGCAGGATCTGCGCGAGTTCACGTCGGCGCCCGGTGTAGAACGGCACCTCTTCGCGAGTGTGCCGGCGCGCGGCGGCCGCCCGCAACTCACGCATCAGATCCACGATTCGATACAGCTCGTCGGCCTCGAAAGCCAGCATCCACTCGTAGTCGCCGAGCGCGAAGGCCGACACCGTGTTGGCGCGAACATCCGTGAAAGGCCTAGCCAGCATCCCGTGCTCGACCAGCATCGCCCGCCGGTCCTCCTCGGGCAGGAGGTACCACTCGTAGGAGCGTACGAACGGATACACACACAGGTGCGCCTTCGGGTCCTCACCCGACATGAACGCCGGAACGTGGCCCTTGTTGAACTCGGCGGGACGATGAAGTGCCAACTGCGACCAGACCGGATCGAGGCTGGAACCCAATGACGACCGCCGCAGCGCGTGGTAGGCGTCCTGCAGCGCCTCCGACGTCGCGGCGTGCCACCAGACCATCAGGTCTGCATCCGCGCGCAGGCCAGCGACGTCGTACCAACCCCGGATGGTCAGATCCTGACCCTCGGTCGCCCAAGCGATAGCCTCCAGCGCACCCGCGGCCGACGTCGACGGCTCGTCATCGAGTCCGCGCGCGTGCCGGAACACCGACCACATGGTGTAGCGGATCGTGTCGTTGATGTGGCGGGCCTTCACCCGCGCCGCTTCGGTCATCAGCTCAGCTCTTCCGTCGATCTCGATCAGTCGGTCGTGCCTACCGGCACTCGCACCAGGTCTTCCTCGATCTTGTCAGCCGCAGTCGCCGCACTTGCCACACAGGCGGCGATCCCGACGCCATCGAGCACTGCACCGCAGACAGCCAGCCCTGGTTCACCCTCCAGCGAAGCCCGCAGCGTGGCCACCCGCTCCCGATGACCCACCCGGTACTGCGGCAGGCCGCCACCCCATCGAGTGACGTGCGCAGTGATCAGGTGCGAACTGGCCCACCCGGGCAGGCCCTGGGCCTCGGCGAAGGTTCGCTGCGCCAAAGCCTCGTCGGGCACCTGCAGCAGAGCTTCCTCACCGATCCGCCCGACGCTGGCCCTCACGACCGACACCCCGCGTCCCCACCGTTCCAGCGCGGCCTCCGCGACCCACGCCCACTTCGCCGACGAGTGCGTGAAAGCCTTGATCGTCGGCAGCGCTCCCGGCGGGACCAGCAGGCCAGAGCCCTCCAGACGAGCGTCGCGGACGACCATCGTGACGACGGCCACCGACGCGTACGGCATGTCGCCCCACTCCCCCAGACTTGGCACCACCGGGGCCAGCAGTCGGCCGAACGCGCGCGCGTGGGTCGCCAGCACCACTGCCTCCGCGGTCAAGACTTCCGGTGTGTCGGCGGGACCGAGAACCACCCGAAAACCGTTCCCGTCATGCCTGGCCAGTTCGCGTACGGTGGTCTCGGGCCGCAGCTCGACACCGCGTCGTCGCAGCTCCTGCACGAGCGCGTCGACCACCCTCGACACCCCGCCGACCAGGCCCGCGAAGACGGGACCGTCGTCGTCAAAGCGAGCCACCTGCCGTGCATGGGTCAGCAGCGAACCTCCGTCGCGAGCCCGTTCGAACAGCCGCGGCGCGACGGCGTCGAAGGAGAGCTCGCGGGCGCGGCCGGCGTAGACACCTCCAAGCATCGGCTCCAGGACCCGGTCGGTCACCTCGGCACCGAAGTGCTCGTCGACCACCGCCCCGACGGCGACATCACCGTGTAGCGCGGGCCAGGTCCTCTTCGGCTCAGTCGCGGCGCGGGCGTACCCATCATCGGTAAGCGCTCCCGCCAGCGCCGAAAGGTCGGTAGGCACGCCGAGCAGGCTCGGGGGCACGCGGATCGGGCGGCCACCGATCAGCAGCCGGGACTTCTCGCTCGTCGGGTGCACGACCATGACCCCGAAGCCGAGCTCGTGCACGAGATCGACCGCCTCGGGGCGGCGGGCCAGGAACGACTCGGCGCCGGCATCGAGGCGGACGCCCTCGAGCACCAGCGGGGCGAGCTTGCCGCCGAACCGAGGAGATGCTTCGATCACCGTGACGCGACAAGCACCACTGAGCCTGCGTGCGGCGACCAAACCCGAGATGCCACCGCCGACCACGATCACCCGCGGCCAGGTCGACCTGAGCGACGCCGACCTGACCTGCCCAGGAGCAGCCGTCATCGGAAAGCTCCGGCGAGGCTCTTCTCGGCGGCCGGGTGGAGCCTGGTCTGGGAGCGCTCGGCCGCGCCCTCGGCATGGACGAACTCCACGATCCTGGTTAGCACGTCCGGATCGGCGTCCGGCGGCACACCGTGCCCGAGATTGAAGACGTGGCCGGGCGCCTGCGCACCCGAACGAAGCACGTCTCGGACGCGTTCGGACAGCACCGGCCACGGCGCAGCCAACAACGCGGGATCGAGATTGCCCTGGACTGCGTACGCCTGCCCGACGCGAGCCGAGGCCTCTGCGAGCGGAAGACGCCAGTCGACCCCGACCACGTCGGGTCCGGCCGCCGCCATCAACTCCAGCAGTTCGCCCGTACCCACACCGAAGTGGATCATCGGCACGCCAAGCCGCCGAATTCGCGCCAGCACAGCCGCCGAGTGTGGCTGGACGTAGCGGCGATAGTCGGCGGCACTCAGGCTCCCGGCCCAGGAGTCGAACAACTGCACGGCGCGGGCACCGGCCGCCACCTGGGTTTCGAGGAAGGTCGCCGACAAGTCAGCCAGCCGCCGGCACAGGTCGTGCCAGAGCTTGGGCTCGCCGATCATCAAGGTCTTGGTCCGGGCGTAGGTCCGGCTCGGCCCACCCTCCACCAGATAGCTGGCCAGGGTGAACGGGGCCCCCGCGAAGCCGATCAGCGGTGTCTCGCCGAGCTCTTCGGTGATCAACCCGACGGCATCCTCGACGAAGGAAAGATCCCCCGTCTCCAGCGGCCGGATGCGTTCCAGGTCGGAGCCGCACCGGATCGGTTGCTCGATCACCGGTCCGGTGCCGGAGACGATCTCGACCCCGACCCCGGCTGCGGCCAGTGGCACCATGATGTCGGAGTACAAGATCGCCGCGTCGACCTTGTGTCGACGGACCGGCTGCAACGTGATCTCGGCGACCAGGTCGGGCCGGCGGCAACTCTCCAGCATGCCGATCCCGGTCCGGATCTCGCGATACTCGGGCAGCGAGCGCCCGGCCTGACGCATGAACCAGACCGGCACCTCGTCGTCGAGATGCTCTCGACGACAAGCAGCCAGGAATGTCGACGACACCTTCTCCAGCGGGGTAGCCGCCAACTCGGTGGTCCTCCTTCTGCTGGTCTCGCCGCGCAAGGCGACCCGCGGGGCCGATCTCCGTCCTGTCTCTCCGGCGCGTCGAGCCACCTGCGCCGGGCACGTGAAGACTACCCTCGACCCGTGGGAGCGAAATCGGACGCTACACCAGCACCGGTCGCCTTCCGGCGCGCGCTGGGAGAGTTGCTGGCCGCTACGTGGCGGCCAGAACTGGTGGTCACCCAGATGCCGGCGCCTCAACGCATCGCACCCCACTCGGCAGCCATCACGGCCGACGTCGTCGTGGCGGGCGAGGAAGTCGGCAGTGGTCGCCTGGTCTTGTTGCACGACCCGGCCGGCAACGCGGCGTGGCAGGGCACCTTCCGGTGCGTGACGTTCGCCCGCGCCGACGTCGACCCGGAGATGGTCACCGACCCGCTCCTGGCCAGCGTCGGGTGGTCCTGGCTGCTGGACGCGCTCGCCGGCCACGATGCCGACTACCTCGCTCCGAGCGGTACCGTGACGTCGGTGTCCAGTGAGTCCTTCGGCTCGATGTCCGACGAGCCTGCCCGCGCCGAGGTCGAGGTCCGCGCGTCGTGGACCCCGCAACTGATCGAGGGCAGTGGTCTGTCCAGCCACCTGGACGCCTGGGGCGAGTTGTTGTGCACGACCGCTGGTCTGCCTCCGCTGCCGGCCGGAGTGGTACCGATGCCGTCGCGTCGCAGCCGGTGAGCGGCGAAGCTTCCGAGCCGAACCCGACCGCCGAGCCGGTCCCCACCCCCGAGCCGGACCTGCCAACCCAGCCGGACGTCCCGGTTCTCACCGCGCCACGCGACGGCCTACCGACCATCGATACGACAGACGACCAGCTGACCCGGACTGTCGCCGCGCTGACTGCCGGTCGGGGACCAGTCGCTGTCGACGCCGAACGAGCTCACGGCTTCCGCTACAGCCAGCGGGCCTATCTTCTCCAGTTCCGACGGGCCGACGCGGGCACGCACCTGATCGACCCGGTGGCCTACGGCCAGCCCGCCGACCTCGGTGCACTGGGTGTGGCACTGGCGGACGCCGAGTGGGTGATCCACGCCGCGAGCCAGGACCTCGCCTGTCTCGCGGAGCTCGGTCTGGTGCCTCGGACGTTGTTCGACACCGAGCTCGCGGCCCGGCTGCTGAACTACCCGCGCGTCGCCCTCGGCACCATGCTGGAGGAACTGCTCGGCGTGCGTCTGCTCAAGGAGCACTCGGCGGCGGACTGGTCGACCAGACCCATTCCTGGAGAATGGCTGAATTACGCAGCCCTCGATGTCGAGCTCCTGGTCGAGCTTCGCGACCTGCTGGACAACGAACTCGAGCAGGCCGGCAAGGCCGAACTGGCCCGAGAGGAGTTCGCGGCGCTGGTCGCCGGAGCCACGACACCGCCCCCGGTGCGCGAGGACCCCTGGCGCCGTACGTCCGGCATGCACAAGATCCGTACCCGCCGCCAACTCGCCTACGTCGCCGAGCTCTGGTATGCCCGCGACCGGATCGCCCACCACCAGGATCGCGCGCCAGGACGGATCCTGCCCGACATCGCGATCACCGAACTCGCCACGGCACCAGACCCGGGGCCGTCCGCCCTACGCCAGATTCCCGGGTTCAATCGGCGGCAGGCGCGCCGGTTCGACGCCGAGTGGTTACGGGCGACTCGCACTGCGGCCCGGTTGAAGGAGTCCGAGCTCCCTGCCCTGCACCGATCCAGCGATGGACCACCACCGCCGCGGATCTGGGCGTCCAAGGACCCGGCGGCCGCCAAGCGACTCGCCGCCGCCCGGGCGGCGCTCGGGGCGGTGGCCGCCGACCTGCAGCTGCCGGTCGAGAACCTGCTGACGCCCGATCATCTGCGGCGGCTGGCCTGGCGTCCGCCCGAACCGGTGTCGGAGGAGTCCGTGGACGCGGCCTTGGCGGGCTACGGGGCTCGACCGTGGCAGCGCAGCCTCACCGTCTCCCTGCTCGTCGGCGTCCTGGCCGGCTGACCGCACCTTGCACCGGCGTCGTGAGAACGACGCTGCGGCGCGTGCCCCGGGCACCGACGACGATCCGGACGTGTCGACGGACAGCTAAGTTACTGGCGAGTAATATGACCGTGTGCCTCGTGAACTCAGAGACGTCGTCTTCGTCGACGGTGTCCGTACTCCTGTCGGACAGGCCGGCTCGCTCTACGCCGAGACCCGCGCCGACGACCTCGTGATCAACTGCATCCGCGACCTGCTGCGACGCCACCCCCAGTTGCCACCGGAGAAGGTCGACGAAGTGGCGATCGCCGCGACCACCCAGATCGGCGACCAGGGTCTGACGATCGGCCGGACGGCCGCCCTGCTGGCCGGCCTGCCGTCCAGCGTCCCCGGCTTTGCGATCGACCGGATGTGCGCCGGCGCGATGACTGCCGTCACCACCGTGGCGTCCGGGATCGCGTTCGGTGCCTACGATGTCGCGATCGCCGGTGGGGTCGAGCACATGGGTCGCCACCCGATGGGCGAGAGCGTCGATCCGAACCCGCGGATCATCGCCGAGAAGCTCGTCGACCCGTCCGCACTGGTGATGGGAAGCACCGCCGAGAATCTGCACGACCGCTTTCCCGAGATCACCCGCGACCGCGCCGACGAGTTCGCCGTCCTCAGCCAGAGTCGAGTCCAGCAGGCGTATGCCGACGGCGTCATCCAGGAGTCACTCGTCAGCGTCGCCACGCCCAGCGCGGAACTCGGCTGGGGTCTCGCCACCACCGACGAACCACCGCGGCCCGGCACCACCAAGGAAGCCCTCGGCGCCCTGCGCACCCCGTTCCGGGCGCACGGTCGGGTCACCCCCGGCAACGCGGCGGGCCTCAACGACGGCGCGACCGCGTGTCTGTTGGCGGCCGAGTCGGTCGCCGGACAACTCGGGCTGCCGGTTGCGATGCGACTCGTCTCGTACGCGTTCGCCGGCGTCGATCCCGAGGTGATGGGCGTCGGCCCGATCCCCGCTACCGAGAAGGCGCTGGTTCGGGCCGACCTGACGATCGACGACATCGGTGCGTTCGAGATCAACGAGGCGTTCGCCGTCCAGGTCCTGGCCTTCCTCGACCACTTCAAGATCGCCGCCGACGATCCGCGGGTGAATCCGTACGGCGGTGCGATCGCACTCGGCCATCCCCTGGCCAGCTCCGGGGTCCGGCTGATGATCCACCTCGCCCGTGCGTTCCGCGCCCACCCGGAGGTCCGCTACGGCATCACGACGATGTGCGTCGGGCTCGGCATGGGTGGCACCGTCATCTGGGAGAACCCGAACTACTCCGAGCGCGAACTCGGTGAGGAAGAAGGAGACCTGTGAACGCCGACCAGCTGAGCGACCTGATCGCGCAGGCATCCGAGGTGGCGCCTGATGAGGTGGTGACGCGAGCACTGAGCCGCGACGTGGTGCTCCCCCACAGCGTGGCACCGGGTGCGCCGTCCGGTAGGACCGCGGTGTTGCTCACCTTGGACAACGGGCTCGACCACACGCGGCCGAACACGCTCGGCCCGCGCAGCCTCGGTGAGTTGAACGCGGCGATCGACGCTGCGCTGGCCCGCGCCGACGTGGCGGCGCTGATCATCACCGGCAAGCCCTACATCCTCGCTGCCGGAGCCGATCTGTCCGGAGTCCCCAAGATCACCTCGTTCGACCAGGCCAAGTCGGTCGCCCAGATCGGTCACGCGGTGCTGGACAAGCTGCACACCGCCGCGATCCCGACGTTCGCCTTCATCAACGGGCTGGCCCTCGGCGGCGGTCTCGAGCTGGGACTGCACTGCCGGTACCGCACGATCAGCGGCGCAGCGCAGGGCATCGCCTTCCCCGAGTGCTTCCTCGGCATGCTCCCCGGCTGGGGCGGTGCATACCTGCTGCCTGACCTCATCGGCGCGGACAAGGCAGTCACGGTGATCATCGAGAATCCGCTGAACAACAACACCATGCTGAACGGCAGATCCGCGCACGCCTTGGGCATCGCCGACGCGATCTTCGATGGTGCCGACTTCCTCGAGCGCTCGTTCGACTGGGCCGGTCAGGTCGTCGCCGGCACGGTCGCGGTCGATCGAGCGCCCGTGGATCGTGGCGAGGCATGGGATCTCGCGATCGAACGCGGCCGGAAGTTCGCCGACACCAAGCTGTCGGGTGCCGCACCGGGGCCGTACAAGGCACTGGAGCTGATGGCCGCGGCGAAGACGGCCGACCGGCTGGACGCCTACGCCGCCGAGGACGACGCGCTCGCCGAGCTGCTGATGAGTCCGCAGCTGCGGGCTGGGCTCTACGCTTTCGACCTCGTGCAGAAGCGGGCCAGACGTCCTGCCGGCGCGCCGGACAAAAGCCTGGCCCGTGCCGTGTCCACCGTGGGTATCGTCGGCGCCGGCCTGATGGCCAGCCAGTTGGCCCTGCTGCTCGCCCGGCGCCTCGAGGTGCCGGTGATCATCACCGACCTCGATCAGCAGCGGGTCGACCATGGTCTGGCGTACGTCCGCGGCGAGATCGACAAGCTCGTGATCAAGAAGCGGATCTCTGCCGACAGGGCCAACCGGCTGCGGGCGCTGGTCACCGGCACCATCGACCGGGCCGCGTACGCCCAGTGCGACTTCGTGATCGAAGCGGTCTTCGAGGAGCTCGAGGTCAAGCAGAAAGTCTTCGCCGAGCTCGAGGACCACGTCTCTGCGGAGTGCGTGCTGGCCACCAACACCTCCTCGCTGTCGGTGTCGGCAATGGCTGCGGACCTGGCGCATCCAGAGCGGGTGGTCGGTTTCCACTTCTTCAATCCGGTCGCCGTGCTGCCCCTGCTCGAAGTGGTCCGGGGCGAGCAGACCAGCGACGCAACCCTGGCCACGGCCCTGTTCGTGGCCAAGGACCTGAAGAAGAACGCAGTGCTGGTGAAGGACGCTCCGGCGTTCGTGGTGAACCGGCTGCTGACCCGGCTGATGGGTGAGGTGACGAAGGCGGTCGACGAGGGGACCCCGATCGAGGTGGCCGATTCCGCGCTGCGCCCACTCGGCCTGCCGATGACGCCGTTCGCCCTGCTCCAGCTGGTCGGTCCGCCGGTGGCCCTGCACGTCGCCGAGACCCTGCACGACGCCTTCGGTGACCGCTTCTCGGTCTCGCCCAGCCTGCAGGCGCTGGTGGCGGCCCGAAGGCCGGGAATCTATGACCTGACGCCGGACCGGCAGCCCTACGTCTCCGCCGAGACCAGGGCGCTGTTCGCCGTCGGTGACTCTCCGAGCACGCCTGAGCAGGTCCGGGATCGGGCGACCCGGGCGCTCGCCGAGGAGATCGATCTGATGCTCGCCGAAGGCGTGGTCGCCGCACCGATGGACATCGACCTGTGCATGATCCTCGGTGCGGGCTGGCCGTTCCACAACGGCGGCATCACGCCGTACCTGGATCGGGAGGGCATCTCCGAGCAGGTCGTCGGCCGTCGCTTCCTGCCCAAGGGTGTCGCCGAAGCACTCTGATCTGACAACTCACTACAGCTTCGACTTGGTGTGCATCTCGGCGAGACTCTCGCCGGTGGCCAGCCGCGACTTCCGATGGCCGTAGCTGAAGTAGATGATGAAGCCCAGCGCCATCCAGATCACGAAACGCAGCCAGGTCTCCACCGAGAGGTTGATCGTCAGGTAGAAACAGATCAGCGCCGAGAGGATCGGGAGGAATGGCACGAACGGCACCTTGAAGGACCTCGGCAGATCGGGCCGGTTCTTCCGCAGCACGATCACGCCGATCGACACCAGGATGAACGCAGTCAAGGTGCCGATGTTGACCATTTCCTCGAGCTTGCCGATCGGCGTGAGGCCGCCCACGAGAGCGACCACCACGCCGATAGAGATCGTGATCACCCACGGGGTCTTGAACTTCGGGTGCACCTTGGACAGCCCAGGCGGCATCAGGTGATCCCGCGACATCGCGAACAGCACCCGGCTGGCCCCGATCATCAAGGTGAGCACGACGGTGGTCAGACCGGCCACCGCGCCGGCCGATACCAACGTCGCGAAGCCTGGTTTCCCGACCGAGGTGAATGCCGTCGCCAGCGCTGCCTTCGGATCGATCTGGTCGTACTTCACCATTCCGGTGATGACGAGGGCGACTGCGCAGTACAAGATCGTGCAGATGATCAGTGAGGCGATGATGCCGATCGGAAGATCGCGCTGTGGGTTCTTGGCCTCCTCGGCCGTGGTCGCCACGACGTCGAACCCGATGTAGGCGAAGAACACCAACGCCGCTCCGGCGAAGATGCCGCCCACGCCGTACACCGTCGGCTCCAGCCCGAAGAGCAACTGGATCAGCGGCTGGGTCAACCAGCCGCTCGCGGTCTCGCCGCCGATCGGCGCGGTCGGTGGGACGAACGGCGAATAGTTGGCCGGGTTGATGTAGAAGAGCCCGGCGAAGATCACGAACAACACGATGAAGATCTTGATCCCGACGAGCACCAGGTTGACCCGCAGGGACTCCTTGATCCCGATCGTGATCAGCAGGGTAAGCACGCCGACCAGGAGGATCGCCAGCAGGTCGATGCCGCCGCCCGGACCGATGGACGCCGGCCAGGTGATGCCGAACGCGTCCATCAACACGACCGCGTACTGACTCCAGCCCTGCGCCACGACGCTGGCCCCGAGCATCAACTCCAAGAGCAGGTCCCAGCCGATGATCCAGGCGATGATCTCGCCGAGGCTGGCGTAGGAGAAGGTGTACGCCGAGCCCGAGACGGGCACCGTCGAGGCAAACTCCGCATAGCACAGCGCAGCCATCCCGCAGCACAGGGCAGCGACGACGAAGCTGATCGCAATCGAGGGCCCGGCCACCGAGCCCGCGGCGCGACCGGTGAGGGTGAAGATGCCGGCCCCGATGATCACCCCGATACCGAAGACCGTCAGATCGAGCGCGGTCAGGCTCTTCTTGAGCTGGTACTCCGGCTCGTCGGTGTCCTGGATGGACTGCTCCACACTCTTGGTGCGCAGGAGCCCCCGCTTGGGCTCGGGTCTCGTCGTGCTCATCGCTGATGTTCCTCCGATTGGGATCGTCGTGATCATGAGCACCGTATGACGACCGGGCATCGTTTGAACAGACCGGGGTAGTCGCGCTGGCTTCGCGCCTCGAGACGCTTGACCTAGAGCTGACTGGCCGAGTCGATCGGTTCCTCATCACGCACCATCGCCTCGACCGCGTAGCGGGCGATCTGTTGCGGAGTGAGGCCCAGTTCGCTCAGCAACTCGGCCCGGCTGCCGTGATCGAGGAACTGCTGGGCGATGCCGAACTCTCGTAGCGGCGTGGTGAGGTCGCGGAGCCGCAACTCCTGGGCGAGGCGCGCACCACAACCACCGACGATTCCGTTGTCCTCGATGGTGATCACCCTCTCGTGCGCCGCCGCGAGTCGCACCAACGTCGGATTGACCGGTAACGCCCACACCGGGTCGACGACGGTGACGCCGATCCCCTGGTCGGCCAGCCGCTGGCCCACGGCAACCCCGGTCGCCGCCATCTGGCCCCACGCAACGACCAAGACTCGCGGCTGCTCGGTGCGAAGGAGCACATCGATGGTGTCGATGGTGTCCACCGCGGGTAAGTCGGCGGGCACCGGCTCCTTGGAGTAGCGGATGACACTAGGACCATCGTCGATCGCCACGGCCGACAGCAGCGCCTGACGCAGCCGAGTGGCGTCTCGCGGTGCGGCCAGGTGCAGGCCCGGCACGAGCTGCAGGATCGACATGTCCCACATGCCGTGATGACTGGCGCCGTCCGGACCGGTGACGCCGGCACGGTCCAGCACGAAGGTGACCCCGCATCTGTGCATCGCCACATCGAGCAGGAGCTGGTCGAACGCCCGGTTGAGGAAGGTCGAGTAGATCGCCACCACCGGGTGCAGTCCGCCCATCGCCATCCCGGCAGCAGCCGTCACCGCATGCTGTTCGGCGATACCGACGTCGAAACACCGATCGGGAAAGGCTTCGGAGAAGGCGTGCAGCCCGGTCGGATACGTCATCGCCGCGGTGATCGCCACCACCCGCCGGTTCAGCCGACCGATCTGCACCATCTCCGCGCTGAACACGTCGGTCCACGTCGGTGAGGAGGAACTCGCCAGCGACTCTCCCGTGCGCGCGTCGATCTTGCCGACTGCGTGGAACCGGTCCTCCTCGTGGTCCTCCGCCGCCTTGAAGCCGTTTCCCTTGCGGGTCAGGCAGTGCACCAGCACCGGGCCGCCGAACTGCTTCGCCTGGGTCAGCGCGTGCTCGACCGCGACCACGTTGTGGCCGTCGACCGGGCCGAGGTACTTCAACCCGAGGTCGGAGAACATCCCCTGCGGCGCCAGCATGTCCTTCAACCCGCTCTTGACGCCGTGCAGGAGGTCGTAGGCTGCGCTGCCGATCAGCGGCGCCTTGCTCACGTTGCGCTTGACCAGGTCGAGGACCTGCTCGTAGCGCGGATTCGTCCGCAGTCCCGACAGTTGCTTCGCCAGACCGCCGACGGTCGGGGTGTAGGAGCGGCCGTTGTCGTTGACCAGGATCACCAGCGGCAAGTCGTCCTCGGCAGCGATGTTGTTCAGCGCCTCCCAGGCCATCCCACCGGTCAGCGAGCCATCGCCGACCACCGCCAGCACCGTGCCCTCTCGGCGTTGTTGACGGATGGCCTGGGCGAGCCCGTAGGCGTACGACAGCGCCGTCGAGGCGTGGGAGTTCTCGACCCAGTCGTGCTCGGACTCCGCCCGGTTCGGATAGCCGGACAGCCCGTGCCGTTGTCGCAGCGTCGGGAACGCCGATTGTCGACCGGTGACGATCTTGTGAACGTAGGTCTGGTGGCCGGTATCGAAGATGATCGGCTCGCGCGGAGAGTCGAACGCGCGGTGTGCGGCCAAGGTGAGTTCGACGACGCCGAGGTTCGGCCCGAGATGGCCACCGGTCTGCGACACCTGCTCGATCAGGAAGGTGCGGATCTCCGCGGCCAGCTGAGTCAGCTGCTCAGGGGTCAGGCCACGGAGGTCTGCCGGATCCTCGATCGAGTCCAGCAGCCGGGGCGGAGCAGGGCGCATGAGCCAGAGTTTACGTGCCGCTCATCGCAGCTGTTGTCGACCGCGCTCGTCGATGTCGTCATCGAGTCTGGGCACGAAGACGCGGCCGAGCAAGGCCTCCTCGATCAGGCTCACCGCGCGTCGTGTGCGCACCAGCCTCGCGGCCTGCTCGGACCAGGCATCGACGGCCGCGTCGACGACGTGCGGGTCGACCCGGGCGCGCAAGATCGTGCGCACCTGCGCCAGGCCACGCTCGGCGGCCTCCTGCTGAGCCTCCACGAAAATCATCGCGAATCGGGCCAGGACCTCCGCGTGTCGGTGCAGCACGGCGTAGCTGCGGAAGTCGGGCGGGCAACAGTCGAACAGATAAGCGCGGGCAGTGGTCTCCCAGTCGGGCACACCCGGCGGCCGGACCTGCTCGGGCCACCCGGGCGGTGCGTACGCCCGACCGATCACGAGGGACACTTTATCAAACACTTGTTCGAATTTCTAGGGAGGCCAGCCGACCCTGCCCGCCTGTCGAACGTGCCTCGAGCCTTTCGAGGAGCATGACTACGCTCCAGAGGTGACCCGCACTCCTGACGACGTGATCTGCAAGATCGTACGCGGCGAGCTCGGCGCGGCGGTGGTCTGGCAGGACGAGGAGATGATCGCGTTCCTGGACCACCGGCCGGTGTTCAAGGGGCATGTGTTGATCTCTCCCACTCGTCATGTCGAGACCCTGCTCGACCTTCCTCCCGAGCAGTTCGCGCCTGTGATGGGGTTGGCGCAACGGGTGGCGGCGACCCTGCCGCCCGCGCTCGGTGCCGAGGGCACCTTCGTGGCCATCAACAACATCGTCAGCCAGTCGGTTCCTCATCTGCACGTGCACGTGGTGCCGCGCACCAAGGGCGACGGTTTGCGCGGCTTCTTCTGGCCGCGCACGAAGTACGCCGACGGTGAGATCGAGTCGTACGCGAAGTTGATCAGCGAGGCGTTGCACACCTGACGCGTGGGTCGGAACGGAAAGTGCAGGGGGCCCCGTGCTCGGCACTGACGCAGCCAGCTACCTGATGTCACGGTGTTTCGGCGCTGACCGGCGTCATTTCCGCGACCCGTCAGATCCCCTGATCCGCGAGAATCCCCGGTCTGACTTGACAGTTCCTCAGCGACCGCTTAGGAAGACCGAAGCGCACAGCGCGTCCAATCATGTCGAGGAGGACAGATGCAGCATGCCCCCCGTCGCCGGTTGCTCCGGCGAAGTGCGATCGTATCGACGTTCGCGTTGTCGGTCGGACTGAGTTTGGGCGTCACCGGAGCCGGTGCCCAGCCGGCCACCGGATCGTCCGCGGCAACAGTCGCCGCCCGAGCCGGCGCCGCCGGCCCCAAGCTCAGCTCTCCCGATCCTGGAGTGATGGCGAACCTGTTCGAGTGGAACTGGAAGTCAGTCGCCGGTGAGTGCACCGACGTCCTCGGGCCGGCCGGGTACGGCGGCGTTCAGGTCGCCCCACCCCAGGACTCGGTCAAGCGGACCGAACTCGGTGACGGAAGCGACACGATCTTGCACCCGTGGTGGGAGGTGTATCAGCCGGTCGACTATCGGCTCACCAGCCGGATGGGTTCGGAGGCCGAGTTCAAAGCCATGGTCAAGACCTGTCGGCAGGCCGGCGTGAAGGTCTATGTCGATGCGGTGATCAACCACATGACCGGGCAGGGCGACACCTCCTACGGTGGGCGCACCTTCGAGCGCTACGCGTACGACAACCTCGGGGTCAGGCGCAACACGGACTGGACCAACAGCGACTTCCACAAGTTCTCCGGCGACTGCCCGTCAGCGACGGGCGGCATCGAGGACTTCAACAATCTGGCCCAGGTCCGCAACTGTGAACTGGTCGGACTGAGCGACCTGCGGACCGACACACCCGAGGTGCGCAAGACACTCGCCGCCTACCTCAACAAGCTGCTGCGTTACGGCGTATCGGGCTTCCGAGTCGACGCCGCGAAGCATGTGGGTCAAGACGACCTCGACGCGATCTACTCTCGGCTGCACAACACTGTGGACGGCACCCGTCCGCTGTGGGCTCTGGAGGTCTTCGGCGGCGGTCCGGGGATCTTGTCCCCACAGGCGTTCACGACCAGCGGAAAGGTGCTGGGCCTTGACGGTGTCAAACAGATCCGCGATGCCTTCAAGAGCTACCCCGACGCCCATGTCGGCAGCATCGCGACGCTGAAGGTCTTCGGCGCCGGCTCCGGACTGACCCCGAGCAACAAGACCTGGAGCTTCGTGCAGAATCACGACACGGAGCGCAACGGCGACGCCCTCAACTACAAGGACGGCGCCCGCAACATCCTCGCCACGCAATGGCTGTTGGCGTCCGGCTATGGCTCACCCCAGGTGTACGCCGGCTTCACCTTCACCACCAAGGACGACTCGCCACCCGCCACCGAGGACGGCATGATCACCGACACCGAATGTGCCGCGGCCTGGTCCTGCATCGACCGCAATGCCGGCGTGGTCGGCATGGTCGGCTGGTACAACTACGTCGGCAAGGCCAAGCAACAGAACTGGTGGGACGACGGTCAGAACGTGATTGCCTTCGGGCGCGGGCCCAAGGGCTGGGTAGCGTTCAACAACGGCGCGGCGGTGAAGAAGATCACCGTCCAGACCGGGATGACGGCGGGCATCTACTGCGATGTCGTGCACGGCAAGAAGGCCGGCGACTCGTGCACCGGTCCGACGATCACGGTCCGCGACAACGGCAAGGCCGCCGTCAAGGTCGGCGCCACCGACGCGGTGGCGATCCGGGCGGACGGGCGCACCGATCGACCCTGACCCGCGGCCCGGTCGAGTTCGGGGCTCGTCGACGGACGCCGGCAGACCCTGAGGTGCACGATGGAGCGTATGGTCTCTCGCCGCGCACTGCTGGCCGGGTCTGCGTCGCTCGCCCTGGGCGCGGCGGTCGGCTGTTCGGCCGAGCAGCAGTCGCCGCTCGGCTCGGCGAGTCCGACCACCGAACGGTCCGGTCCACCTCCGCCGCCGGGAACCCCATCGGCGTCGAGGGTGACCAGTCCGACGCCGAATCCGAGTCCGACGCCGAGCCCTACCGGCGACCCCAAGCCGAACGTCGCCGACACCATCGCTGACGACCTGGACGTGCCTTGGGGAATCGTGTTTCTCGCCTCCGGTGACGCGCTGGTCTCCGAGCGCAACGCCGGTCGGATCCGGCGGATCACGCCGTCGGGCACGGTTTCCACTCTCGGCGAGGTATCCGGCGTGCAGGCACCCTCCGGTCCCGGCGAGGGCGGGCTGCTCGGCCTGGCGTTGGACCCCGACGACCAGGAGACGCTGTACGCGTACTGCACGACCGTCTCGGACAACCGCGTGGTGCGGCTCAGCCTCGCGGGTGGCAAGCTCGGCAGGCCGGATCCGGTGCTGACCGGGATCCCGACCAGTACCCACCACCACGGTGGCCGTTTGCTGTTCGCCCCGGACGGAAACCTGTTCGTCTCCACCGGCGATGCGGAGATGCCCACACGCGCGCAGAACCGGAACTCCCTGGCGGGCAAGATCTTACGGATCGAGCGCGACGGGACGGTGTCGGTTGGCAATCCGTTCGGCAACCGCACCTGGACGTACGGCCACCGCAACATCGAGGGCCTGGCGTTCGATGCCGACGGCCGGCTCTGGGCGACCGAGTTCGGCGACAAGCAGACCGACGAGCTGAATCTGATCATCAAGGGACGTAACTACGGCTGGCCCGACGTCGAGGGCCGGTCCCTTGACGATCGCTACGAGAACCCGAAGGCGACCTGGTCTCCGACCAGCACCTGCTCGCCGGCCGGACTGGCTATCACCCGGTCCACGGCCTTCCTCGGCGCGCTCCGCGGCCAGTGTCTGTACGCCGTGCCGCTGAACGGGACCGGTGCCGACACTCCGAGGAAGTACTTCGCCGGGAAGTACGGACGGATCCGTAGTGTGGTGGTTGCGCCCGACCACTCGCTGTGGATCACCACGAGCAACACCGACGGTCGGGTCGAACCTGGCAAGGGCGACGACAAGATCCTGCGCGTCACCCTGTAGGAGTCCAACGACCGACCCACCACTCCCCTGCCCAGAAAGTGGGCTCTTGTGGCAGCGACACGCCGGTGCGGATTGTCGAACGCGCCCACTTTTCCGGAGCGGTTGGGCAACAAGTTGCTTCAGCAATCGGAGTCGCGGCAACTCTTGACACCAACGCGATGGGAATCCTAGGTTTCCAACGTGTCTCTCTCCCCCTTCGTGCGACGTGGGGCGCTGGTCATCGGCGCCGTTCTCGCCTGTTCACTGGCCCTCGCACCGACCGGATCGGCCGCCGCACACCCACCCGAGCACGACCGCGATCGCTGGATCCGCGCGGCCATCGGGTCGATGTCCATCGCGCAGAAGGTCGGCCAGCTCTTCGTCCCCTACGTCACCGGCGCCACACCCGACACCGAGTCGGCGGAGAACACGGCCCGATTCGGGGTGGCGACGCCGGCCGAGGCGGTCGAGAAGTTCCATCTGGGCGGGGTCATCTACTTCGCCTGGAGCGGGAACACCGACGATCCGCACCAGATCGCGACCCTGAGCAACGGGCTCCAGCGGGCCAACGCCGAGGGCGGCAACCCGGTGCCACTGAGCGTCGCGACCGACCAGGAGACCGGTCTGGTGGCCCGCGTCGGCCCACCGGCGACGGTGTTTCCGGGCGCGATGGCGCTGGGCGCGGCCAGGAATCCCCGGCTGACCAGGGAGACGTACGCGATCACCGGCAAGGAGCTCCGCGCCATCGGCATCAACACCGACTATGCACCCGACGCCGACGTCAATGTCAATCCGGCGAACCCCGTGATCGGCGTCCGCTCGTTCGGTTCCCGGCCGGGTCTGGTCGCCGAGCTGGTTCCCGCCGCGGTCAAGGGACTCCAGCGCGAACGGGTGTCGGCCACTGCGAAGCACTTCCCAGGACACGGTGACACCGGCGCGGACTCGCACACGACCCTGCCGGTGATCACGCACACCAAGCAGGAGTGGGAAAGAATCGACGCGCCCCCGTTCCGCGCCGCCATCGCGGCCGGTGTGGACGCGATCATGACCGCCCACATCTCCTTCCCGGAGCTGGAACCCTCCGGCGATCCGTCGACGCTCAGCAAGAACGTGCTGACCGGGCTGTTGCGCGACGAGCTCGGCTTCTCCGGCGTGATCGCCACGGACTCACTCCGGATGGAGGGTGTCCGGCAGATGTACAGCGACGCGGAAATTCCGGTGCGAGCGATCCAGGCCGGTGCCGACGTCCTGCTCGACCCGCAGCAACCGGACCTGCAGATCAAGGCCGTGATCGACGCGGTCCATACCGGTCGCATCAGTGAGCGACGGATCGACCAGAGCGTGCGGCGCATCCTGATCATGAAGTGGAATCGAGACGTGATCAAGCGGCCGTACGTCGACGAGTCCAAGATCGACAAGCGGGTCGGCACCAGGCAGCATCTGCGGGACGCGCAGCGGATCACCGACTCCACGACAACACTGGTGACCGATGGATCGCGGCTGGTGCCGCTGCGGCGCGGCTCGGTGTTCGTCACCGGATGGGGCCCGACCCAGGTGCCGCAGATCGCCGACGGTCTCATCCAGCGCGGGCGAGACGCCTCGTCCACGGTGACCGGTCCGAAACCGACACCATCGATCATCGCCGGCGCCGTGGCGCAAGCGCGTCAACGCGACCTGATCATCGTGACGACTTCGTCGGCCTGGAAGGACATCGGCCAGCGAGATCTCGTCGCCGCGTTGCGCGCCACGGGCAAGCCGGTCTTGGTGATAGCACTGCGAGACGCGTACGATATCGCCTCCCTGGAAGGAGTCGACAGCTATCTGGCCACGTACTCCTCGACGTCGGTGGCGGTCGAGTCGGCACTTCGGGTGATCACCGGTGAGAAGCGAGCGCGCGGGCGGCTTCCGGTCGACATCACCGACCCGGAGGATCCCGACACGATCGTCTATCCCTACGGCACGGGCCTGACGCGATGAGCGGCCGCCGAGTTGTCAGAGTCTCAACTGGCTATGACCAGTTGAGGTTCTGACAACTCGCGGGATCGCTACTTCGCCATCAGGGAGCGGAGGACGTACTGCAGGATGCCGCCGTTGCGGAAGTAGTCGGCCTCTCCGGGAGTGTCGATCCGGACCAGCGCTTCGAAGCTCACCTCCCGTCCTTGGCCCGTCGACGGACCCCCGCTCGCGCTGACCTTGACAGTTTTCGGCGTCTGCCCAGCCTGCCCCGAGTCTGACGAAGGGTTCAACTCGGTGATACCGGTGATCTCGAACGTCTCCTCACCCGTCAACCCCAGCGACTCGGCGTTTTGGCCCTCGGGGTACTGCAGCGGGAGGACGCCCATGCCGATCAGGTTCGAGCGGTGGATCCGCTCG
>JBBSQJ010000065.1:0-19095 GCA_038257965.1 Propionibacteriales bacterium | reverse complement strand
TCGCAGCCAATCCCGAGGACGCCCGGCGGCTGACGATCAAGCGCAACACGGTCGCCGTGGTCACCGACGGCACGGCCGTCCTCGGGCTGGGCGACATCGGTCCGGCTGCCGCACTCCCGGTGATGGAGGGCAAGGCGGCACTGTTCAAGCAGTTCGCCGGCGTCGACGCCTGGCCCGTCTGCCTGGACACCACCGACACCGAGGAGATCATCTCCATCGTCAAGGCCCTGGCCCCGGTCTACGGTGGGGTCAACCTCGAAGACATATCGGCGCCACGCTGCTTCGAGATCGAGCGCCGGTTGCGTGACGAGCTCGATATCCCGGTCTTCCACGACGACCAGCACGGCACCGCGATCGTGGTTCTTGCCGCGTTGATCAACGCGCTGCGCGTGGTGGAGAAGAAGATGAGTGACGTCAAGATCGTCGTCTCCGGCGTCGGCGCCGCCGGCAACGCGATCATCCAACTGCTGCGGGCACAGGGCGCTACGGCCATCGTCGCCTGTGGCCGCTCAGGGGCAATCCACCGGGGCGAGTCCTACACCGACCCGCACCGAACCTGGATTGCGGAGAACACCAACGCCGATGGATTCTCCGGAACGTTGCATGAGGCCCTGGTCGGCGCGGACGTCTTCATCGGTGTCTCGGCTCCGAACCTGTTCGGGGCGGACGAGGTCTCGACCATGGCTGACAAGGCCATCGTGTTGGCGCTGGCCAATCCCGACCCCGAGGTCCACCCCAGCGATGCCGCCCGGCACGCGGCGGTCGTCGCGACGGGTCGCAGCGACTTCCCCAACCAGATCAACAACGTGCTCGCCTTCCCCGGGCTGTTCCGGGGTCTGCTCGACGGCGCCGCCTCGGTGATCACCACACCGATGCTGGTTGCGGCCGCCCAAGCCATCGCCGACTGCGTGTCGGACGACGAGCGGAACCCGAGTTACATCGTGCCCAGCGTCTTCGACGCGAGAGTCGCCCCTGCCGTTGCCGAGGCAGTGTCTCGCTCCGTCGGCGCCTGACCCGTTTCGTCCCTGAACCACGAGCACCGAAAGGCACCATGAGCATCGAACTGACCGACGCAGCCCCCGTCGCGCGTGCTGACGAGATCTTGACCCCCGAGGCCCTCGCGTTCGTCGAGCAGCTCCACCAGAAGTTCGCCGCCGTACGCAACGAGCTGCTCGCCGCCCGGGTGAGCAAGCGCGCATCGGCGGCCGCGGCGAAATCGCTGGACTTCTTGCCGGAGACCGCCGACGTCCGTTCCGGGGACTGGCAGGTCGGCCCCGCACCAGATGCCCTGCGTGACCGCCGAGTGGAGATGACCGGCCCCGCGACCCCGGCGAAAATGGCGATCAACGCGCTGAACTCGGGCGCCAAGGTGTGGCTCGCCGATCTGGAGGACGCCAGCTGTCCGAGCTGGCCCAACGTGATCGACGCGATCCTCAACCTGCGCGATGGGGCCCGCGGATCGTTGTCGTTTCGCCAGGCCGACGGAAAGGAGTACGCGCTGCGCACGGACGCTCCACTGGCCGTGGTCGTCACTCGCCCTCGCGGGTGGCACCTGCCGGAGGCGCACGTGATCGTCGACGGTGAGATCGGCGTCGGTGCCCTGGTCGACTTCGGTCTGCACTTCTTCCATCTCGCGCAGCAGTTGCTCGACAACGGTCAGGGGCCGTACTACTACCTGCCGAAGATGGAGAGCCATCTGGAGGCCCGGCTGTGGAACGACATCTTCACCTTCGCCGAGGACGAGCTCGGCATCGAACACGGGACCATCAAAGCCACGGTGTTGATCGAAACCATTCCAGCGGCGTTCGAGATGGAGGAGATCCTCTACGAGCTGCGCGATCACGCTTCCGGTCTGAACGCCGGCCGATGGGACTACCTGTTCAGCATCATCAAGTACTTCCGTGACGCCGGACCAGAATTCGTCCTGGTGGACCGGGCAGACATCACCATGACTGCGCCGTTCATGCGCGCCTACACCGAACTGCTGGTCAAGACCTGCCACAAACGCGGCGCGTTCGCGATGGGCGGGATGGCCGCATTCATCCCGAGCCGCAAGGACGCGGAAATCAATGCGGCGGCCTTCTCCAAGGTCAAGGCCGACAAGACCCGGGAGGCCGGCGACGGCTTCGACGGTTCGTGGGTGGCGCACCCGGACCTGGTCCCGGTGTGCCAGGAGGTCTTCGACGGTGTGCTCGGTGACAAGCCCAACCAGCTCGACCGACAGCGACCGGAGGTCTCGGTGACGGCCGCCGAACTGCTCGACGTCAGCTCGGCCCAGGGTGACAACACCGAGCAGGGCCTGCGGACCAACCTCGAGGTCGCGGTGGCTTACACCGCGGGCTGGATCTCTGGCAACGGCGCCGTGGCGATCCACAACCTCATGGAGGACGCGGCCACGGCCGAGATCTCCCGGTCCCAGGTCTGGCAGCAGATCAGGAACGGTGTGGTCCTCACCGACACCGGCGAGACAGTGACCCGGGAACTGGTCTCACGCCTCCTCGACGAGGAGACCGAGGGGCTACGTCGCCAGATCGACGCGGAGCTGTTCGAGAAGTTCTACGTCCCGGCCAAGAAGCTGATCGCCGATCTGTGCCTGAGCGAGGACTTCACCGACTTTCTCACCCTGCCCGCCTACGAGCTGGTCAAGTGAGCAGCGTGCGGCTGGTCCCTCTCCGCGCTCCGAACCACGTGATCATGAGCTCCGCGAGATCTCACTCGTTGGTCGTGATGGCGCACGACGCAAAGGCGTGCCGTTCGCGATCACTCCTCACCCCCGAGAGGTTGCGCTCATGATCGAGGGACGCCTGGCCGAGGGGATGTTGACCGCGCTCGACGATCGGCTCGCCGGCACCGACGCGTTCCTCGCGCGCGCCTACCCTGGCGAGGACGGTCGCCGCCAGCCGGTGCACACCGTCTACGTCCCGGCCGATCGCTACACCCCGGAACTCCCGGCTGAGTGGGGCCGGACCGCACTCGCCGTCGCCGCCGAGCACGGCGGTATGGCTGCCCTGTGCTCCTTGGCCGGCCTCGACGACGGACTCACCGCGGCGGTCGCGCCCAGGGTCGAGGCCAAGCTCGCCAGCGAGCCGATCGAGGACCTGCGACTGGATTTCGAGGACGGCTACGGTGACCGCGGCGACGAAGCCGAGGATGCCGACGCCGTCCGGGTGGCCGGCTTGCTCGCCCGCGCCGTCGCCACCGGTGTAGCACCGGCTTTCGTCGGGCTCCGGTTCAAGTGCTTCGAGGCGCCCACCCGGCGGCGCGGTGTGCGCACCCTCGATCTCTTCTTGAGTGCGCTGCTCGAGGAAGGCGGTCTGCCGCAGAACCTGATCATCACGTTCCCCAAGGTCAGTACGGTCAGCCAGGTCGAGGCGATGGTCGAGGTCTGCGCCGCCTACGAGTCCACCGCTGGCCTGCCGGCCGGCCGGCTCGGCTTCGAGATCCAGGTCGAGACGCCGCAGTTGATCATGGGTGCAGACGGTGCTGCGGCGGTGGCCGCCGCGATCCACGCCGGTGCCGGCCGGGTCACCTCGCTGCACTACGGGACGTACGACTACAGCGCGTCTCTGGGCGTTTCGGCTGAGTTCCAGTCGCTGGCCCATCCCGTGGCCGACTACGCCAAGGACGTCATGCAGGTTGCGGCGGCAGGCACGGGTGTGCACCTGGCCGACGGATCGACCAACATCTTGCCGCTCGGTGATGCCGCGGCGGTCCGGTACGCTTGGCGGCTGCACTACGACCTCGTCCGCCGGGGCCTGGAACGGGCCTACTACCAGGGCTGGGACCTGCACCCGCACCAGTTGCCGACCCGATTCATCGCCAACTTCGCCTTCTACCGCGAGGGTTTCGCCCGCGCGGCCCAGCGGCTGGCGACCTACCTCGGCAAGGCCGACTCCGCGATCATGGATGAGCCGGCGACTGCGCGGGCCCTCGCGCGGTACCTCCATCGCGGCTATCTCTGCGGTGCGCTGGAGGCGGCGGAGATCGCCGAAGCCTGCGGTGCCACCCCGGCCCAACTCGAGCTGCTGGCCCGACCCAAGTCGGACACCGAAAGTCTCGTTGGTGCCTGAACCATCCACCACCACAAGGAGTGCACTGTGACCACCAGCACCGATCCTTCCCCGACTCAGCACGACAGTGCTGGGAACGACACTGCCGGATCTGCGGCGGCCTGGTATTACGCCCCGCACGGCGGCCACCCGGAGCAGACCGAGCTCCTGACCGATCGAGCCATGTTCACCGAGTCCTACGCGGTCATCCCGCGCGGGGTGATGCGCGACATCGTGACCAGTTTCCTGCCGGGCTGGGACAACACCAGGCTGTGGGTGATCGCACGTCCGCTGTCCGGGTTCGCCGAGACCTTCTCCCAGTACATCGTCGAGGTGTCTGCCGGTGGCGGAAGCGACCGACCCGAGCTCGACACGCAGGCCGAAGGTGTGATTTTCGTCGTCGAGGGCGAGGGGCGTCTCACTGTCGATGATCAAGACCATCAGCTGACGTCCGGCGGCTACGCCTATCTACCGGCGGGCCAGCGTTGGACACTGCACAACGAAGCGACGGATCCGTTGCGGTTCCACTGGATCCGCAAGGCCTACGAGCCGGTCGACGGACTGGACGCGCCGGAAGCCTTTGTCACCAACGAGCGCGACGTGGTTCCGGCGGAGATGCCCGGGACCGAGGGTCGCTGGGTGACCACTCGGTTCACCGACCCCAACGACCTGCGCCACGACATGCACGTCAACATCGTGACGTTCCAGCCGGGTGCGGTTATCCCGTTCGCCGAGACCCACGTCATGGAGCACGGCCTCTACGTCTTGGAAGGCAAGGCCGTCTATCGGCTCAACCAGGACTGGGTCGAGGTGCAGGAGGGTGACTTCATGTGGCTACGCGCATTCTGTCCCCAGGCCTGCTACTCCGGGGGTCCGGGGCGATTCCGGTACCTGCTCTACAAGGATGTCAACCGGCACGCCAAGCTGAGCCGCCAGTTCGTCTAGCGGTCTGAATGCCCGGCTGCGAACTGGTTGAGCGGCGCAGGCGCCACCCGCGCGGTACGCGGCAGCAGACGATGCTCACCTCCTCGTTCCACAGGAGTGGCCTATCTCACCAAGATCGTCCGAAAGATTGGAACCATTCCAGTTGACAACACGACCCTCGTAGAACAATATTGGACATAACGGAAGTTTTCTTCCACTATGCGAAACTCAATCATGGAGACCCAAAGGAGAGTCGATCCGGTGCCCACTCTGACCGAGTTCAACGCCGCCGGTCGCGCGGCTGCGGCAGCGTTGGTCCGCCCGTGCCTCGACATCGACCGCTGGGTCGACACCCTCGTCGCCGGCCGGCCGTACGCCGACATCGACGCCGTGCTCGAGGTCGCCGGTACTGCGGCCGACCCGTTCAGCGAAGGTGAACTCGCCTCGGCTCTGCAGCATCATCCCCGCATCGGCGAACGCGCCGAAGGGGCCACCGCCGAGGCGGACCTGTCGCGCTCCGAGCAGTCCGCGGTGTCCGACGACGCCGACGTCCAGCGCAGGCTGGCCGAGGGCAACCGCGCCTACGAAGCGCGCTTCGGCCATGTCTTCTTGATCCGGGCCGCAGGCCGCAGCAGTGAAGAGATCCTCGCTGCCCTTCAGGATCGATTGGGCAACAGTCCCGAGACCGAGAAACAGATCATGGCCGATCAGCTTCGTCAGATCGCCCTGCTCCGGCTGGAAGGAACCTTCCGATGAGCTACATCACGACCCACGTCCTCGATGCGACTGCCGGAGCTCCGGCGGCTGGTGTCGCGGTCACCTTGGCAACCGTCGCGGGCGAGCCCGTCGCGACCGGTGTGACCAACACCGACGGGCGCGTCGCCGATCTCGGACCCGAGGTGCTCGACCCGGGGCACTACCGGATCGACTTCGGCACCGGCGACTACTTCGCCGGCCGCGGACTTCCGACCTTCTATCCCGAGGTATCGATCACCTTTGCTGTCGATGCCGAACAGGGCCACTACCACGTGCCCTTGTTGCTCAGCCCGTTCGCGTATTCCACCTATCGCGGCAGCTGACACGAACCTTCCATTCCGGCATAGGCCAGAACATCCACAACCCATCCCAACCCAAGGAGTCAGTCACATGAGCGACAACGTAGTGCTCACCGCCAACCAGTACGGCAAGGCCGAGAATCGGATCGTCCGGGTCACCCGCGACACCGACCGGCACGAGATCGAGGACTTCAACGTCACGTCACAGTTGCGGGGTGATTTCGACGCCGCCCATACCCAGGGCGACAACGGCCACGTGGTGCCCACCGACACCCAGAAGAACACGGTCTTCGCCTTCGCCAAGGAAGGCATCGGCTCACCCGAGGCTTTCATCCTTCGACTGGCCGATCACTTCACGAGCGAGTTCGACTGGGTAACCGGCGGCCGCTGGGTCGCCGACCAGTACAGCTGGAGCCGGATCAACGATCACGATCACTCCTTCTACAAGACCCCGACCGAGACTCGGACCGCCACGCTGGTCCGTGACGGTGACACCGACACCATGATCAGCGGCTTCTACGGGCTGACCGTGCTCAAGTCGACCGAGTCCGGCTTCGTCGGCTTCCCGAAGGACAAGTACACGACGCTGCAGGAGACCACCGACCGGATCCTGTCCACCGACATCTCCACGAAGTGGCGCTACAACACCACCGATCTCGACTTCAACGCCGCGTACGACGACATCAAGTCCACCCTTCTCACGACGTTCGTGGCCGACTACTCCCGAGCGCTGCAGGAGGATCTCTACAAGATGGGCAAGGCCGTGATCCAGGCCCACCCCGAGGTCGACGAGATCAAGTTCTCCTGCCCCAACAAGCACCACTTCGTGGTCGATCTGTCCTACTGTGACCTGGAGAACCCGGGTGTGGTGCACATCGCCGCCGACCGTCCTTACGGCCTGATCGAGGCCACGTTCGCCCGGGAGGGTGCCCCCAGCGCTGACGCGGCGTGGGTCGGTATCTCCGGATTCTGCTGAGGGGAAATCAGAACATGGCAATCAAGTCGCAAGGGGGCGGTCATAGCGCACCTCCACCATCGCCGGCCGTAGCCGTCGTCCACGAGAGACCCGAGGACAACTGGCTCGGCGTCGGTCGCAGCTTCGGCTACGGCGCCCAGCACGTGCTCACCATGTACGGCGGGATCATCGCCCCGCCGCTGATCGTCGGTGCAGCAGCCGGCGTCGAACCGGCACAGCTCGCCCTTCTGGTGACCTCCTGCCTGTTCGTCGGCGGCCTGGCCACCATCTTGCAGTCGGTGGGCGTGCCCTGGTTCGGTTCGCAACTTCCCTTGGTCCAGGGCACCTCCTTCGCCAGCGTGGCGTCGTTGGTGGCCATCGCCACTCAGGGCGGCGGCATGCCGGCGGTCTTCGGGTCGGTGATGGCGTCGGCCTTCATCGGACTGCTGATCACGCCGTTCTTCGCCCAGGTGATCCGCTTCTTCCCGCCGGTGGTCACCGGCGTGGTGATCACCACCATCGGCCTGTCGCTGATGCCGGTCGCCGCCAACTGGGCCATGGGCGGCAACGCGAAGGCGCCCGACTACGGCTCGATGGCCAACATCGGACTGGCCGGTTTCACCCTGCTCGTCGTGCTGATCCTGAGTCGAGCCAACCATCCGGCGATCTCGCGGCTGTCCATCCTGTTCGCGATCATCGTCGGCACGGTCTTTGCCACGATCGTCGGGATGGCCACCTGGGACAATGTCGGGACCGGGGCGATCGCGGCCTTCCCCACGCCGTTCGCGTTCGGTTGGCCGACCTTCCCGCTCGCCGGTGTGGTGTCCATGTTCATCGTGGTGCTGGTGATCATGACCGAGACGACCGCGGACATCCTGGCCGTCGCAGAGATCGTGGAGACGCCGGTCGATCGCAAGCGGATCGGCGACGGTCTGCGGGCCGACATGGGTGCCTCGGTCATCGCGCCGATCTTCAACGGTTTCACCCAGAGCGCATTCGCGCAGAACGTCGGACTGGTGGCCATCACCGGGGTCAAGAGCCGGTTCGTGGTCACCGCAGGCGGCGGCATCCTGGTCATCCTGGGTCTGCTGCCGGTGCTCGGGCGCGTCGTCGCGGCGATCCCGCTGCCGGTGCTGGGTGGAGCCGGGATCGTGTTGTTCGGCACCGTGGCCGCTTCCGGCATCCGGACGTTGGCCAGGGTGAACTACAAGGGCAACATGAACCTGATCATCGTCTCCGCCTCGATCGGGGCCGGACTGCTCCCGGTCGTCAAGACGGATTTCTACGATGCGTTCCCGAAGTGGTTCGGCACGATCTTCCACTCCGGGATCACCTCGGCGGCGCTCGTCGCCGTGTTGTTGAACATCTTCTTCAACCACATCAAGTTCGCCAGACAGAAGGGACCGGTGTCCACGTTCGTCGAGGCCGACCGTTACATCAATCTCGAAGAGGTGAAGTTCTTCACCAAGCTCCGCGAGGGCGACCGGGTCGAGGACGGACGCATCGTCGGCAGCGACGGGAAACCGGTGCCGGTGCGTGGTGAGAAGGGTGAGGTCGTCGACATCAAGGTCTGCGAACCCGAAGACAGCGGTCACTGACGGCGGTCATGTCTCGACCGGGCAGGCGCCTGCTCGGTCGAACCGGTCCGGTCCGCCCGGCGGACTCGATCTCATCCGCCCGGCGGGCCTGTCGGGCCCCGAAAGCGACGGACTAGGCTCGGCCTAGCCCGACCCACCGCCGGTTCGCTACCCCCGAACCGGCGGAGACTCAGGAAGGAAGTCCCAGCACCGATGAGCCCAGATCAGCGACCTGACCCCGAAGAGACCCAGGAGTGGCTCGAATCCTTCGACGCGCTGGTCTCCAGCCGGGGGAGTGACCGTGCGGCCGACATCTTGGCCGCGCTGAGCCGACGCGCACGAGACGCGGGCGTGTCCGCCCCGGCACCCACCGACGCGAGCAGTTACACCACCGACTACGTCAACACCATCCCGGTGTCGGAGGAGCCCGAGTTCGCCGGCGACGAGGAGATGGAGCGCAAGTTCCGCAAACTCATCCGGTGGAACGCTGCCGTGCTGGTGCATCGCGCCCAGCGAGCCGACATCGGCGTCGGCGGTCACATCTCGACCTATGCCGGGGCGGCCACGCTCTACGAGGTGGGACTGAACCACTTCTTCCGCGGCCCTGACCACCCCGGTGGTGGCGACCAGGTCTTCTTCCAGGGTCATGCTTCCCCGGGCATGTATGCCCGGGCGTACCTCGAGGGGCGGCTCGACGAGGATCATCTGAACGGGTTCCGGCAGGAGAAGTCGAAGGCACCGAATGGACTGCCGTCGTATCCACACCCGCGGCTGATGTCGGACTTCTGGCAGTTCCCGACCGTGTCCATGGGCATCGGCCCACAGAACGCCATCTACCAGGCCCAGTTCAATCGCTACCTGTCCAACCGCGGCATCAAGGACACCTCGGACCAGCACGTCTGGGCCTTCCTCGGCGACGGTGAGATGGACGAACCGGAGTCGCGCGGCCTGCTGCACGTCGCGGCCAACGACCGGTTGGACAACCTGACGTTCGTGATCAACTGCAACCTGCAGCGACTGGACGGGCCGGTCCGCGGCAACGGCAAGATCGTCCAGGAGCTCGAGGCGTGCTTCCGTGGTGCCGGCTGGAACGTGATCAAGGTGATGTGGGGCCGGGAGTGGGACAAGCTGCTCGCCAAGGACCACACCGGCGATCTGGTCAAGATCATGAACGAGACCTTGGACGGTGACTACCAGACCTACAAGGGTGAGTCGGGCAGCTATGTCCGGGCCAACTTCTTCGGCCGTTCGGCGGCCACCAAGCTGATGGTCAAGGACATGTCCGACGACGAGATCTGGAATCTCAAGCGTGGCGGTCACGACTACCGCAAGGTCTACGCCGCCTACCATGCGGCGACGCTGCACGACGGCCGGCCGACGGTGGTGCTGGCCCAGACAGTCAAGGGCTACGGTCTGGGGGCGAACTTCGAGGCCCGCAACGCGACCCATCAGATGAAGAAGCTCAAGCTGGATGACCTGAAAACCTTCCGCGACCTGATGGACATCCCGGTGACCGATGCCCAGCTCGAGGAGGACCTGTACGCGGTTCCGTACTACCATCCGGGCGAGGATGCGCCGGAGATCAAGTATGCCCTGGAGCGGCGCCGGGCCCTCGGCGGCTTCGTGCCTGCGCGGGTGAACAAGCCGCGGCAGCTGACCATGCCGCCGGAGTCGACGTACGCCACGGCCCGGAAGGGTTCCGGCAAGCAGCAGGCGGCCACCACGATGGCCTTCGTCCGGTTGCTGCGCGACCTGATGCGGGACAAGGAGATCGGCAAGCGAATCGTGCCGATCATCCCCGACGAAGCGCGGACCTTCGGGTTGGACTCGTTCTTCCCGACCGCGAAGATCTACAATCCGGCCGGACAGCGCTACACCTCCGTCGACCGCGAACTGTTCTTGGCCTACAAGGAGTCCGAGAGCGGTCAGTTGCTGCACGTCGGGATCAACGAGGGAGGCTCGATGTCGGCCTTCACCGCTGCCGGCACGAGCTATGCCACCCACGGCGAGCCGATGATCCCGATATACATCTTCTACTCGATGTTCGGCTACCAGCGCACCGGCGACTTCATGTGGGCCGCGATGGACCAGATGGCGCGCGGCTTCATCCTGGGTGCGACCGCCGGCCGGACCACGCTGACCGGCGAGGGCCTGCAGCACGCCGACGGTCACTCGCCCATGCTGGGCGCGACGAACCCCGGGACGAAGATCTACGACCCCGCATTCGGTTACGAGATAGCCCACATCGTGCGCGCCGGTCTCGACCAGATGTATGGACCGGACAGCGATGACCGGAACTACATGTACTACATCACTCTCTACAACGAGCCGATCCTCCAGCCGGCCGAGCCGGACGGCACCGACATCGAAGGCATCGTTCGCGGCATCCACCGGCTGAGCACCGGCGCCGACTCGGGTCCGAAGGTCCAGTTGCTGGGGTCGGGCGTCTCGGTGCCGTGGGTGCAGGAAGCGTCGGCAATCCTGGGTTCGGAATGGGGAGTGAGCGCCGACGTCTGGTCGGTGACTTCCTGGAACGAGCTGCGACGCGACGGACTGGCCGCGCTGAAGCACAACTTCCTGCATCCTGACGAGCAGGCGCGGGTGCCGTATGTGACGACGAAACTGGCCGAGGCTCGTGGTCCGATCGTGGCCACCACCGACTTCGTCTCGGAGGTGCCCGACCAGATCCGGCAGTTCCTGCCGAACGCATTCGCCACCCTCGGTGCGGACGACCACGGTTTCTCCGACACTCGGGCGGCGGCACGACGCTTCTTCCACATCGACGTGCACTCGGTCGTGGTCCGCGCATTGCAAGAGCTGGCCGCAGCCGGTGAGGTCGACGTCAGCGCGCCGAAGGAGGCCGCGGAGCGTTATCAACTGCTCGACGTCAATGCCGGCACGACCGGGAACGCGGGAGGCGATTCTTAACCACGCCTGTCCGGAGATGGTCGAAACCCCAGACCCCAGAACCTCAGCACGCTCCGGTGTGCTGAGGTTCTGACGACTCGGGGAGGATGGGATGGTGCCGCACCGACGACGACTCCTGCTCGAGCTCGACCTGTCCCACCCGCTGACCGATCCCAGTCCGGACGATCCGCTGGAACGACTGCTGTCGCGGGGCAGACGCCAGCTGCGCCCGACACTGCGGGCGCTGCACCAGGCGGCCGATGATCCGCGGGTCGCCGGTCTGGTCGCCAAGGTGGGGGGCCGGCTGCCGTGGGCGATGGCGGCGGAGTTGCGCGGCGGTGTCGCTGCCTTCGCGTCGAGCCGTAAGCCGACGATCGCGTGGGCGGAGAGCTTCGGTGCCGGAGGTGCGGCCATGGCCTCGTACGCGCTGGCCAGCGTGTTCGAGGAGGTCTGGCTGCAGCCCGGCGGCGATCTCGGGCTGACCGGCATCGCCGTAGAGACGACCTTCCTGCGTGGCGTGCTGGACAAGATCGGGATCACCCCGGAGCTCGAGCAACGACACGAGTACAAGAACGCCGCCGACCGAATCATGCGAACCGGTTACACCGACGCACATCGCGAGTCGCTCGGCCGGTTGTCCGGATCGATCTTCGACGACACCGTCGGCGTCATCGCCGCGGGGCGAGGACTTGAATCCGAGCGCGTTCGCGAGCTGATCGACACCGGCCCGAGGACCGCAGCCGAGGCGCTGGCGGTCGGACTCGTCGATCGGCTCGGCTATCGCGACGAGGTGTACGCGGCCGCCCACGACCGGGTCGGCGAGGTGGATCTGTTGTTCGCCGACCTGTGGCGTCCGCGGCGCCGGCGCCGGCTGCGGCCACCGGCCCGGACCCGGCACTACGTGGCTTTGGTCGAAGCGCGTGGATCGATCGTTTCCGGTCGTAGCCGACGGACACCGATGGGTCGCTCGGTCGGTAGCGACTCGGTGGCTGCCCAGTTGCGGGCGGCGCTGCACGACGACCATGCCCACGCGCTGGTGCTGCACGTCGACTCACCCGGCGGATCGGCCGTCGCATCGGAGGTCATCTGGCGGGAGATGGACCGGTTGCGTGCCGCGGCGAAACCGGTGATCGTGTCGATGGGCAACGTCGCCGCGTCCGGTGGTTACTACATCGCCTGTCCAGCCGATGTCATCGTGGCTCTGCCGACGACCATCACCGGCTCGATCGGGGTGTTCGGCGGGAAGTTCGTGGTCGCCGACTTGATGGAGCGGCTGGGGCTCGCCACCGGGGCGGTCGAACACGGTGCACACTCTCGGATGTATTCCTCCCGTCGGCAGTTCAGCGACTCCGAGTGGGAGCGACTCGCGGCGAGCATCGACGCGATCTACGACGACTTCGTCGCCAAGGTCGCCGCCGGTCGGCGACGGTCCGTGTCCGAGATCGAGCCATTGGCCCGTGGCCGGGTGTGGAGCGGCCGAGACGCCAGAGACCGTGGTCTCGTGGACGAGTTCGGTGGCCTGCGCGACGCGGTTCGGATCGCCCGCTCACGCGCCGGTCTGCGCGACGATTCCCCGGTCCGCCCGGCGCTGCACGTGCCGCCGCTCGCCCGACTCGGCAGGCCCAAGAACAGCGACGATCCCCGAGCGATCGTTCGCGGCACTACAGGGGCGCTGGCCGATCTGACGCAGCTGACCCGGGCCCTCGGTCTCCCGCAGGGCACCGAGCTGCTGATGCCGGCGGTCGACTTCTGATGTGCCGAACAGTGGAGTAGACCGTCACGGTTACTCCCACAGCGATCTACTTCATTGGTGTTGGACAGCCCGAGCAGTGTCGGCGCGCCCAATTACGCTGGCGCACATGTCGGATCCCGCGCGAGCTCAGGTGCAGCGCAAGGCACCGGACGCTGCGTCCGTCGTCGCCGCCGAGCGACTGGCCCGCTCGGCGGCGTGGCAAGCGGTCGGCGGGTCCGCACGGGGGATCTGGGGATTCTGCCAAGGCAGTGGGGCATCGCCGTACGAGGCCGTCGTGGCGCTGGAGGGGATGGAGGGCCATTGCACCTGTCCGAGTCGCAAGCGCCCCTGCAAGCACGTGCTAGCGCTGTTGCTGCTCTGGATCGACGACGGCATCGGCGTGCAGATCGAGCCGGAGTTCGTCAGCCGCTGGTTCGACGACCGGACTGCCTCGGCAAGGCGGACCGCCGGCCGGGCGCTGGGACACGCCGCGGGTGGCGCAGAGCTGGCCGATCCGGCAGCCGCGGTCAAGCGCGCCGAGCTTCGACGCGAGCGGGTGAGCCTCGGCCTGGCGGAGTTGAACAGGTGGCTCGGCGACCAGGTCCGGGGCGGCCTTGCCGGCCTGCCGAGAGCCGGTTATGCCCACTTCGACGCGGTGGCGGCGCGGATGGTCGACGCACAGGCCCCCGGTGTGGCCGGCATCCTCCGAACCATTCCCGGTGAGCTCGTGGGTGGGGACTGGCCGGACCGCGCGCTGCACGCTTTCGGCGCACTGCGGCTGCTGGTCAAGGCGCACGAGCGGCTGGACCGGCTCGATCCCGGCCTGGCGGCAACGGTCCGCAGCCGGATCGGCTACCCCATGAGCAAGGGCGACGTGTTGCGCGGGCCCGGAATCGCGGACCGCTGGCACGCGCTGGCTGCGGTGGACACGGCCGACTACCAGCTGGAGACACGGCGGGTGTGGTTGCTGGGCGAACGCACGAGACGATGGGCGATGTGGCTGACGTTCGCGGTTCCCGGGCAGCCGTTCGACACCTCGGTCAAGTCCGGCCAGCTGATCGATGCGGATCTGCACTTCTATCCGGGCAGCGGTGAGTACAGAGCACTGGTCGGCGTCGGTCACGACACCGAGCCCGGTCCGTTTCCGCCGCGGGGTTCGACACTGACCGAGGTCCGCACCCAGTTCGCCGAGCTGCTGGCGGCCGACCCGTGGGCCAGTCGGATGCCGGCGGTGGTGCGTGCCGTGCCGGTGGCGCCGGGCGAAGCCGGCCAGAGCTGGCTGCTGCGCGACGAGTCGGGGCAGTGCTGCCCGCTGGAGGACTCGTTGCTCGACCCGTGGACTCTGCTGGCCCATTCCTGCGGGGACCCGATCACGGTCTTCGGCGAGTGGCACGGTGTCTGTTTCCAGCCGCTTGTCGTGCTGGAGGCCGCGGCAGGGGTGCCGCGATGACCGGCTGGCCCGACATCGTCACCACGGCTCTGCTCGGCACGGGACGTCGCCCGTTGGCCGCCGCGCTTCCGCCCTGGGCGCATGTAGCCGGGTTGGACGAGGGCGGCGACGTCGAGGGCCGGGTGCTCGATCTGGCCGCCGTCCACCGAATCGCCGTCCAGGCGGGCCGTCTCGCGCAGTTCTCCGGCGGACCGAATGCGTTCCCCGCCACGGTTCCTCGGCAGCTGCTGCCGATCGCGCCTTCGGCCGCCCGGCACCTGCTGGATGGGTTTCTCGCTCGTCCGGACGCTGCGACGATCAATCTCTGGCTGGCCGCCTGCCGCCATCAGGGTTGCGGACTGGCTCCGCAGCACTGGACGCAGGTCGTCGCCCTGTCCGCCCGATCGACGGCGTACGACCGGGACTGTCTGGCCGTCGTGCTCGGCGCGCGCGGCCGCTGGTTCGTCGGCCAGAACCGGGATTGGCGGAAACTGGCCTCCGTGCTCGCCGCCGCCGGCGGGCGACCCGCTGTGGCCGCGGCGTCGCCACAGTCGCAGCCGACGACCCAGCAGGTCGAGAAGAACCCCGAGCTCTTGACCGCGGTGGCCGATCCTTGGCCGGACAGGCTGGTCACCGCGGCCATCGCCGGTCTGGTCGATCCGCAGATGGGCACCAAGTGGCGGCCGTACGCTCGAGTGCTGGGCTCTCGGCTCACCCGCGCCCAGTACGCTTCGTTGGGCGTGCTCGCTACCGGCTTCTTGGAACTGGCCCACCTCGGACCGGCAGCGCGTCGAGGCGTGCGAAACCTGTTCGTGGAGATCGAACGTGCCGCGCGCGACCGGATCGAGATCGAGCACGCCTTCGACCCGTCGTCCAAGCGGATCCTCGAGATCACGATCCCACCGGTCTGAGTGAGCCGCACCGAGTGGGAAAACCTGTCCGATCAGCCCGACCCGAGCACAGGAGCATGTCAATGACCCAGGCCAGCCCCGCGAGCCAGGACGGACCCAGGAGCCGGGCGGGCACAGTGGACGATCGGCTGCGTCTACACGCCGAGCAGGCGTACGCCGACGAACTCGTCGCCCTGGCGCGGCACGACGTCCGCCCCCGGCCGCCGCACTGGCGGCTCTCGCCGTGGGCGGTCGTGACGTATCTGATGGGCGGACAGTTGTCGGACGGCACCGAGATCAGCGCGAAGTACATCGGTTCGCGGCGGCTGATCGAGGTTGCCGTCGCAACCCTGGCGACCGATCGCGGACTTCTGCTGCTCGGGGTGCCGGGCACGGCCAAGTCCTGGGTGTCGGAGCATCTGGCTGCCGCGATCTCGGGCAGTTCGACCCTCCTGGTGCAGGGCACGTCCGGGACTCAGGAGGAGGCCATCCGCTACGGCTGGAACTACGCCCGGTTGCTGGCGGAGGGTCCGACCGAGGCCGCGCTCGTCGCGTCGCCGGTGATGACGGCGATGCGCGAAGGACGCATCGCCCGGATCGAGGAGCTGACCCGGATCGTCAGTGACGTGCAGGACGCGCTGATCACGGTGCTGTCGGAGAAGGTGCTGCCGATCCCAGAACTCGGCCTGGAGGTCCAGGCGCGCAAGGGCTTCAACGTGATCGCCACCGCCAACGATCGGGACAAGGGGGTCAACGAGTTGTCGTCGGCGCTGCGCCGCCGATTCAACACCGTGGTGCTGCCGTTGCCGGCCGATCCAGAGGACGAGGTCCGCATCGTCAGCAGCCGGGTCGCGGAACTGGCGGCCAGCCTCGAACTGCCCGAGGTGCCGGCCGCCGGGGACGAGATCCGCCGCGTGGTCACGGTCTTTCGTGAGTTGCGCTCCGGCGTCACCGGTGACGGCCGGACGACGGTGAAGAGTCCGTCTGGGACTCTATCGGCGGCCGAGGCGATTTCGGTGATCACCAGCGGCTTGGCGCTCTCGGCGCACTTCGGCGACGGACGGCTGCAACCCCTGGACGTCGCCGCCGGGATGGTCGGAGCGATCGTCAAGGACCCGGTCGCCGACGCGGTTGCCTGGACGGAGTATCTCGAGCTCGTGGTGCGTCACCGATCCGGTTGGGGCGATTTCTACAGCGCCTGCCGGGAGGTCTCGTGAGACCGGTCGACCAGGGCGTCCTCGGGTGAGCATCGTCGAGGTCTACGGGATCCGCCATCACGGTCCGGGCTCGTCCCGATCGCTGGTGGCGGCCCTGGACGCGTTCGGTCCGGACCAGGTCCTGATCGAGGGTCCGGCCGACGCCGACCCGGTGATCGGCTGGGCGACCTCGGCGCACACGTTTCCGCCGGTGGCACTGCTGGCCTACGCACCGGACGAGCCGGGTCTGGCCGCCTTCTGGCCGTTTGCGGTGTTCTCCCCGGAGTGGCAGGCGCTGACCTGGTCGTTCCGCCACGGCGTCGCGGTCGGATTCTGCGATCTGCCGGCCGCGAACGCCGTCGTGGCGCGCATCGGAAGCCAGGACCGGCAGACGCCTGAGCTCATGCCGGACGATCCGGACGGGGCCGACATCGATCGAGAGCTGGCGATCTCCGATCCCGTGCGCGCTCTCACCCGCCGCGACCCGCTCGCCGCCCTGGCCGCAGCGGCTGGATACGACGATGCCGAACGCTGGTGGGATGACGTGATCGAGTCGCGGCGCGACGGTTCGTCGCCGTTCCCTGCGCTGACCGAGGCCATGGGCGAGTTGCGCTCGCAGCTACCGGCGACCGATCCGGCCGGGGCAGGTCTGGAGGCCCGTCGCGAGGCATACATGCGGCAGCGCATCCGTGCGGCGATCAAGTCCGGCCGGGAGCGCGTCGCGGTGGTTTGCGGTGCGTGGCATGCCCCGGTGCTCGTCGGATCGCTGCCGGGCGCCACGGCCGGCGCCAAGCTGCTGCGTGGGATGCCGAAGCGCAAGGTGAACTCCACCTGGATTCCGTGGACCCATGCCCGGCTGGCCTCCGCCAGTGGGTACGGCGCGGGAATCACCTCGCCCGGCTGGTACCACCACCTGTGGACCGCACCCGACCAGCCGATCACCCGCTGGCTGACCCGGGTCGCCGCCACCTTGCGCAACCGCGATCTCGTCGTGTCGAGTGCGCATGTCATCGAGGCGGTCCGGCTGGCCGAGACGTTGGCCCACCTGCGCGGACGTCCACTCGCCGGTCTGGCCGAGGTCACCGACGCGACGCGCGCGGTGCTGTGTGACGGCGACGAGCTCGCCGTCCGTCTGATCACCGACGAACTCGTCGTCGGGCAGTCGTTGGGTAGCGTGGATCCCGGGGTACCGACCGTTCCGCTGGAGACCGACCTCAACTCCCGCTGCCGGACACTGCGGATCAGACGTGACCCGAGTCCGGTCGTGCACGACCTGGACCTGCGCAAGGCGTACGACCGGGATCGTTCTGTCTTGTTCCACCGGCTGAGAGTGCTCGGTTTCGACTGGATCCGTCCGGCCGACAGCGAGGTCGCCAACCGTGGCACGTTCCGGGAGACGTGGCAGTCGGCGTGGCGCCCGGAGCTGTCACTGGCTCTGGTGGAGGCTGCTGCCTACGGGACCACCGTGGAGACCGCGGCCACGGCGAAACTGATGGAGACGGTTGCCGGGGGCAGTCTGGTCGAGCTCACCGAGGCCGCCGAACGCTGCCTGCGGGCGGACTTGCCCACCGCCCTGGCCCGGCTGCTGGTCGCCCTGACCGCCAAAGCCGCGCTCGACGTCGACGTCGTGCACCTGATGGATGCCTTGCCGCCGCTGGCCCGCGCCCAGCGTTACGGCGATGTCCGCGGCACGGACACGTCGGCTCTGAGTGCAGTGAGTCGTACGCTCGTCGTCCGGATCTGTGCGGCGCTACCGGCCGCCGTGGCCTCACTGGACTCCGACAACGCGCGGCTGATGCGCCGCCGGGTGGACGCTGTCCAGGGCTCCCTGGGACTGCTCGAGCCGGAGGAACCCGATCCGGGATCCGGCACGCCGTCGCTGCGCCGGCAGTGGCTGACCACACTGGGCGGTCTCGTGGATCGGCGTGACGTGCACGGCATGCTGCTCGGCCGAGTGATTCGGCTACTGAGCGATGGCGAGATGCTGGACGACGCTCCGGCTCGGGTGCACCGCGCCCTGTCCTGGGGTGCTCCGGCGGCCGACAAGGCGGCCTGGGTAGACGGGTTCTTTTCCGACGGCGCCCTGCTGTTGATCCACGACCTCGAGTTGCTGGAGCTTCTCGATCGGTGGGTGACCGAGCTGGACGAGGCAGAGTTCGTCGACGTCTTGCCGTTGGTCCGACGGACGTTCTCGACGTTCAGCGTTCCCGAGCGTCGGCTGGTCGGCGAGCGGGTGGACGGGCTCTGGGGGGCAGCTCGTCGGCGGCAGAGTGACGACGAGCTCGACCTGGCGCTGGCCGGTCCGGCGCTGGCCATCGTAGGTGCGATCCTGGGTGGTGGGAGGTGAGCCCTTCGACAGGCTCAGGACACGGCCCTTCGAC
>JBBSQJ010000064.1:0-19194 GCA_038257965.1 Propionibacteriales bacterium | reverse complement strand
GTCCTTGCTGCGCCGAAATGGGATCATGGCAGGCTGGGCCACGTGCCTGATCTTCCAGCGCTGGATCCGGTCGAACAGCGGGTGCTCGGCGTCCTGCTGGAGAAGCAGCGAACCGTGCCGGACGCGTACCCCCTCTCACTGAATTCCCTGCGCACCGGTTGCAACCAGACCACCAGCCGTGACCCTGTCGTCTCCTATGACGAGAACATCTTGGTCGACGCCCTGAACCGGCTCCGCGATCGTGAGCTGGTCCGATTCGTGAAGCCCACCGGTCTGCGCGTTGTGAAGTACCACCAGCGACTCGAGGAGAAGCTCGAGCTGGACGAAGAGCGGTCCGCGCTGCTGACCGTCCTGCTTCTGCGAGGTGCGCAGACCGCCAGCGAGTTGTTCTCGCGGGTCGAGCGGATTCTCGTGTTCGCGGACAAGGAGGGCGTGGCGGAAGTCCTCCGGGAGATGGCGGCGCTCGACCCACCGCTGGTCCGCGAGCTCGATCGGCAGCCGGGCAGGCGAGACGCGCGCTGGACTCATCTACTGGGCGCCGAACCGCCCGAGAGTGCGACATCGTCGCCCCGGGTCGACCGCGAGCAGGTGCTGATCGGTGGGGCGGTGGCCAGGGACCGTAAGGTCGCGGTCGAGTACGACCACCTGGCCGAGAGCTATGCGATCGCCTTGGGCGACGACCTGGCCGACAAGCCATTCGACCGGTGGCTGTTGGACCGGCTGGCCGCCGACGCCGCGGGCGGCCAGGGCCTGGACGTCGGTTGCGGCCCGGCACAAGTCGCCGGCTACCTGGCCGCCCGCAACGTGATCATGACTGGCCTGGACATCTCGGCGAACATGATCGAGCAGGCTCGGGATCTCCAACCCGACGTCGCCCTCGTGCAGGGCAGTTTCGTCGTTCCGCCGATGCCGCGGGGCGGCGATCCGCACGATCCCGGTTGGGGCGTGGTCACGGCCTGGTATGCCTTCGTCCACCTCGCTGCCTCTGAGCTGGCCCAGACGATGACGGCACTGACCCGGGTGCTGCGGCGAGGTGGGGTCTTGGCGATCGCCACCCACGTGGGCGACGAGGTGCGCCATCCCGGATTGCTGTGGGACGTGCCCACCGAACTCGACTTCGTCGAGCACGACCCGGACGCGGTCGTCGCCGTTGCGACCGCGGCAGGACTGGTCGATCTCGAGTGGTACGTCCGCAGCCCACTCCCGCAGGAAGCAGCCACCCGGCGTCTCTATCTCCTTGGACGTTGTCCCGCCTGAACCGACACGCTCTGCTCGAGAATGCGCGATCGTGAAGCCCGGACCCGCCGTCGGCTGAATCAGCGCTGGCGCCAGCCGATCTCGATCACTTCGACCGCGCCGGACTGGGATGCACCGGAAACCATGGCGGAAGGATCGGTGACGGACCAGCCGACTGCGAAGTCACGGTCATCCCAGGTATCCGTCCGACGCCGCCCCGGTCCTCGACGAACCACAGCGGCAGGACTCCAGGACGGGTTCCCGACGGGCTCGATGGTGGACGGAAAGACATCGGGGATATGGCTCAGCTCGGCCAACAGTTGCTCGTAGGCCAAGCGGTTGCCAAGTTGACGCGTACCCGACATCCAGGCGTCGGTGCGGAGAAGTCGTTCGATCCGGTCGAGCGCCGTGCACAGTTGACGACGCTTGGACCACAGCCAGAGCTTCTCCTGCTCGGGATCCATCACCGACCTGCTCGCCTCGCGAGCCATGACCCACTCGTTCGCGCGCTCCGCCGCCCGGTGCAGCACCCGCGAGACCTTCGGCACGGCGACGATCGGCAGCACGAAGAAGCCCAGCGCCACGATGACCCACGAGGTGCCGTCCGCCATGCTCGATCACCGCCTTCTGCCACCAGTCTGCCTGATCCGTCGAAGGGTTCAACTCGCCCGAACGCGACTCTGGGGTCAGCACTGTCGTTCCAGGATCGTCCGAGTCGGACCGAATCGCAAGCAACGCTCGTATCCGGCTGCGAAGCGCTCGGTTAAGGTCGAGGCATGCCCATCACTCCGGCTACCTCCGTCCGTACCGCTCCGCTGGCTGCCCTCGGCCTGATCGGCGGCTATCTCATCGCGCGGGAGTCGGGTCTCCGATCCCTCGGCGGCGTGCTGCTCGGCGCCTGCGGCTCCTTCGCTGGGCGCACCTGGTTGGCCAGGACCGGTCCGGCGACCACGGCCGGGCTCAGTGCGCTGTACATCGGCGGTTTCGGGCTGTCCCATCCGCTGGCCAAGAGGATCGGTGGGTGGCCGTCGGTGCTGGTCGTCTCGGCGGTCTCCGCGGGCGCGTCCTGGGCACTGTGCGATCGGGCGACGAGTCCGGACAGGTGACCAAGGGCCAGCAGGCACGGTGCGCTGCGGCTGCTGGGCGAACTCGATCGGACCGTGGCGAGCCGTCGAGAGGCTCGACGGTCCTCTGAAAGGAAATGATCATGGACCTGCCAAGGGCGTTCGACGCGGCCCGGGACACCCACCAGTCCGTACTCGTCACCATGCGGCGGGACGGGCGACCACAGTTGTCCAACGTCATACACGCGCTCGGCGACGACGGCGTGCTCCGGATCTCGACCACGGCCGACCGGGCGAAGACGGCGAATCTGCGGCGTCAGCCCTGGGCCGCGCTCAAGGTCGACGGCGCGAACTTCTGGTCCTATGCGGTGCTCGAGGGAGACGTCGAGCTGACCCCCGTTACCGAGTCCGTCGACGATGCGACAGCCGATGAGTTGGTCCAGGTCTACCGGGCGATCTCCGGCGAGCACCCGGACTGGCAGGACTATCGACGGGCCATGGTCTCCGAACACCGGCTGGTCGTCCGGCTACGCCCCACGTACGCCTACGGCGCCCTGCACTGACCAGAACCGCGCTGACCAGAACTGCGCTGACCAGAACTGCGCTGACCAGAACTGCGCTGACCAGAACTGTGCTGGCCGGGGTCGGTCAGCGCTGAGCTCAGCGATCCGAGGTCTCCCGGGTCACCGCACTGTTCGGGTTGGGCGTCGATGTCTTGTCGGGTTGCAGCGGTAACACCATAGCCATCTCGTCGTCGCCACGCTCCAGATCCGAGGTCCGCGCCGGGCGGCGATGGCCGGTCACCCGGAAACCGACGTTGTTGGCGAAGCCGATCGCCGTCGGATTGTCGGTCCCGACCCAGAAGTAGGCCCGTTCGGCGCCGAGTCGGGTGGCCACCGATGTCGCCGCCTCCACCAGGCGCCAGGCGACACCGCCGTGTCGCGCGTCGGGCACGACGTACAGGCCGTAGACCTCCGCTGCCGCGGGATCGTTCTCGTACGGTCCGACGCTGACGACTCCCTGGGGAACGCCCTTGCGCTCGGCCAGCAAGCGATGCGATCGGGTCATTCGTTCCCGCCAGAACTGCTCGTCCTGATCGGCTTCCTCGGCCAGCCGGGCGGAGAACGCGTCCGGAGAATCGGTCAAGGATTGCAGGCGGACATCGCGGTACAACGTCCACTCGGACTCTTCCAGCACCCGCACGGTGGTCTCTTTCATGAAGTAAGTGTCCACCGGTCCATCTCGCCGCTCGAGGGTACCCGTCCCGGCGAGACGACGTCGATCGATGGTCGACGGCGACGGATCGCGGCCAGCGGCGGTCTTGTCGTACGCCGTTGTCGGCGGTCACGACCAGGTCGTAGTGGCACCGGTGGATCAGCGCCGAGACCTCACAGCGAGCGGCGGACGATCTCGTCGACCTCGGCGTCGTCGAGATCGATGGGATTGGCGCGCATGCTGCTGGCCCGCTGGGTAGCGGCCACCACCTCGTCGATGTCTGTCGCGCCGAGTCCGTACGATGCAAGTCCCGGGACGTGCAAGGCGCTCGTCAGGTCTCTCAACCAGTCGATCGCACGGTCGGCTCCTGCGTCGGCGTCGGCGGTGAGCAACGGGCCGAGCTCCTCGATCCGAGCCAGTGCTGGGTTCCGCGGAGAGCGCTTGCGCAGGGCGTCCCGGTTGACGGCGACGGCCGCGGCCAGCGTCGCCGCACATACCGCCCCGTGGGGCGCGGACAACCGGGCACCCAGTGCCGCTGCCAGTCCGTGGACGACGCCGAGGCCGGAGTTCGCCAAACACAGTCCGCCGTACAGGCTGGCCAGCGCGAGATCCTCCCGCACCTCGGCGGCGACCATTCCGTCGACGTACGCGCCTGGCAGGGAACGCGCCGAGCGTCCGATGCCGTCCCGGGCCAGCGCGTCGGTAAGCGGGTTGGCCCGGCGAGACAGCAGTGGCTCGATCACCTGGGCGAGAGCGTCCATCCCGCTGGCGGCGATCGTCGTCGCGGGCACACCGATCAGCAGGTCGGGATCCACGACCGCGAGCCGAGGCAGCATCAGCGGGCTGCGCAGGCTGGCTTTGACGCCCCTGCCGGACAGCACCGAGTTCCGGGTGACCTCCGAACCGGTCCCCGCGGTGGTCGGCACCGCCACACAGGGGAGGCCCGGCTCGGTGATCGGCCGTCCGGCTCCGATGACTTCGAGGTGTTCCAGCGGATCGGCGCCAGACGTCGCCAGCACCGCGATCGCCTTCGCCACGTCCAGTGCGCTACCGCCGCCGAACCCGATCACGGCATCCGCGCCGGTTTGGAGCAGCCGACCCACGGCGGCACGGCAGGTCTCGATCGACGGTTCGCCCTCCACTGCGAACACGGCGCTCGCGATGCCCAGTTCGCTCAGACCGGCCCTGAGCCCGTCGGCGCGGGCGGTCGACCGGCCCGTGACGACGAACACTGCGCCGGCGCCGAGGTCGGCCATCGCCGCAGGGACCTCGGCCACGCGGCCCGCGCCGAACCGGATATCGGCCGGGACCGCGAGATCGAAGCGAACTCGCTCACCATCCATGATCATCGGGGGATGCATTGACAAAGCGGGTAGCCGCTCGCGGACGCGCCATCATGGGGGCAACCGTGTCACGCCACGTCGCGTAGTGCGCGGTCTCTTTGTGCGCCGCAGCCGCCTCGTCGTCTCGATAGATCTCGACCAGGACGATGTGCGTCGGATCCACTCGGTCCGCGATCACGTCGAACCGGATGATGCCGGGTTCGGCGCGGCTTGCGGTGGCATTCGCCTCCGTGGCGGTGAGGAACTCATCGACGACCTCGGGTACGAGGCTCACGTCGACATGGACGATCAGCAGGCTGTTCGGCACAAGCCGACCATAGCGTTCGGCCCCCTGGGGAACACCCGGGGCGACTTGGGGTGGGAGACGGTGCCGGGCCGGCCGGCCTAGCCCGCGGTCGCGGAGGGTGCCGTCTCGGGCGCGGACTCGCTGGCGCTGGGCGACTCGGCAGACTCCGACGGTTGCGCCTCCGGCTCCGAGGCCGATTCCGAGGGAGCCGACTCGGTGGCAGACGGAGTGCTCGAAGAGGGGGTCGCGCCGGGCTTCGGACCAGGATCGCCGTCGTCTGAGCCGGCGGAGCTGTCGTTGCCGATCCGGCTCACGGTCGTGCCCGTGCCGCCGGACAAGGGCTCGCCGCTCACTCGTTCGTAGCCCGTGATGAGCACGGCGGCAAGGACGAATACCGACAGGCTGACCGCGATCGCCCGCTTCCACGGGAACGAGCCCGCGCTGCGCTTCGAGGCCGGCCGCTCCAGCGGTAGCGGATCCCACTTCGGTGCGACCTGCGACTCGTCGAGCGTGTTCGGGTCAGTAGTGATGTCGGATGCGACCGAGGGCCCCGGTGCGGCCGCACCATCTGTACCCTTGCCGCGCAACACGGTTCGCACTCGATCGCTGCCGGTGCGCAGCGATGCGGTGTACAGCGAGCCGGCGACGCCGGCGGTGACGCTGGCCACCGCCGCGCCGGCAACGGTTCCCGCAACCCCCAGTGTCGATCCCAGCGCTGCCGCTGTCATCGCCGCCAGGGCGCCCCCGGCGATCTGGGTCACCGACAGGTTCAGGACCTTCTTCTTCGCGTCCTCGGACGAGTCGTCGCTGCCGTTGTGATCGGTGTTGTTCGGTGCTCTGAGATTGATGTTCATAGCCTTCGTGGTGCTCGTGGATCTCAAACCGCGCGGCGGCGCGCGGCTCCTTCCACAAGCTGGAACGCACGGGGCGCCCAGTTATTCGCCGATCCGGGTGAACAGTGAGAGAAGACACACCCCCTCCCGCGAAGCGGAAGGGGGTGTGGCAGATCGGGGCTGTGATTCAGTGGGCCGACTCAGTGGGCCGGGCGGAACTCGGACGTGTCGTCGATCTCGGACCCGTCGGACGTGATCTCGTGACGATGGCCGGTGTGCTCGGACGCGTCCTCCACCGCGTATCCCTCGTCGGTGTGCTGCTCGCCGTGGTGGTGCGCAGCGTCCTCGAGTTCTTCACGGGTCGGTTTGCGTAGAGAGTCCATGAACCAGAACCTGGTCGCCCTCCGCCGCCGGTTCTCCTTCTTGAGCTCCTTGTCCGGCAGCTGACCGGCAGCCAGCGGCAACAGGGGATCGTTCTCCAGGTGCTGGGTGCGGGTGTACGCCTCCTCCTGGGAAACCGGCCGGTGCCGCTCGTGGTAGCCGCCGGAGGGGGCGCGGACGATCACGCCGCTCTCCGCGCCGTGCAGCAGGCGTTCGTGGTCGACGCGCTGCAGGGCGACGCAGATGCGCTTGGTGATGAGGAACGCCAGCACAGGCCCGACGAAGACCATTACCCGGAGGAAGTACGTCACCGATTCCAGCGACACGTGGAACTGAGTGGCGATGATGTCGTTGCCGCCGCCGATCCAGAACAAGCCGTACGCGGTCATCGCCGCGACCCCGAACGCGGTACGGGTCGGTGCGTTGTGCGGTAGGTCGAGGGTGTGGTGCTCGGCGTCGTCCCCGGTCACCCAGCGCTCCAGGAAGGGATAGATGGCCATCACCGTGAACATCAGACCCATCAGGCCGAGACCGGGGATCGCCACGTTCCACGACCAGGTCGTACTGCCGATGTGGGACTCCCAGTTGGGCATGATCCGGATCGCACCCTCGACGAAGCCCATATACCAGTCGGGCTGGGACCCGGCGGTGACCTCGGCCGGGTTGTACGGGCCGTACGTCCACAGCGGGTTGATCTGCATCAGCCCGCCCATCAAGACGATGACACCGCTGACGATGAAGAAGAAGCCGCCCGCCTTCGCCATGTAGACCGGGTACAGCGGATAGCCGACCACGTTGTTGTCGTTGCGTCCGGGACCGGGGTACTGGGTGTGCTTGAGGTAGAAGACCAGCGCCAGATGAGCCGCGATCAGCCCGAGGATGATCGCCGGGATCAGCAGGATATGTGCCATGTAGAGCCTAGGCACGATCAGCGAGCCCGGGTACTCCCCGCCGAAGACGAAGAACTCGGCCCAGGTGCCGATCAGCGGGATCGAGCGGATCAAACCGTCGACGAAGCGCAGGCCGGTGCCCGAGAGCAGGTCGTCGGGCAGCGAGTATCCCGCGAAGCCCTCGATCAGGCCGATGGCGATCAGGCCGACACCGATCAACCAGTTGACCTCGCGCGGCTTGCGGAAGGCGCCGGTGAAGAACACCCGCAGGCTGTGCGCGAGCATCGCGGCGATGAACAACATCGCGCCCCAGTGGTGCGCCTGCCGCACGAGCAGACCGCCGCGGATGTCGAACGACAAGGCGAGGGTCGATGCGTACGCCTCGGAGACGTGCAGACCGCGCATCAACTGGTAGGTGCCCTGGTACTCGACCTCACCCATCGACGGCTTGAACCAGAACGTGAGGAAGACACCGGTCAACAACAAGACGATGAACGAGTAGAGCGCCACCTCACCGAGCAGGAACGACCAGTGGTCCGGGAAGACCTTGCGCAGGTAGAACGCCTTCTTCCCGTCGTCGCGGACCAGCGTGGCCAGCCCGAGGCGCTCGTCGGCCCATTTGGCTGGGCCCGCCATCTTCTTGAAGACGGGACCGAGCTCTGCTGGAGGGGTCTCGGCCGGGACGGCTGAATCGCCGTCGTCCGACGTCGGGACGGGCTTGGCCATCAGTTGTCTCCCTCACGGAAGTCGTTTTGCGAGTCACGCTCGAAGAAGCTCGGGCCGACCGGCACGGTGAAGTCGCTCCTGGCCACCAGGTAGCCCTCGGCGTCGGTGGTGATCGGCAACTGGGGCAGGGACCTGGCGGCAGGTCCGAACACCACGACGCCGGAGTCGCCCAGGTCGAACGTCGACTGGTGGCACGGGCAGAGCAGATGGTGGGTCTGCTGCTCCCACAGGCTGATCGGGCAGCCCACGTGAGTGCAGATCTTGGAGTAGCACAAGATCCCTCCGACCTGCCAGTCACGGCGGGAGTCGGGGATCTTGATCGTGTTCGGGTTCATCCGAACGACGATGATCGAGCACTTTGCTTTCTCGACGATGAACTCGGTGCCCTCGTAATCCTTCAGATTCTCCGGCTGACCGTTGACCAACTGGCCGATCGCGACGTCGGAGGCCTTGATCGGGATGTACGTGATGTCGTTGACCAGCCGGATCCCGGGAGCCCAGATGGTCTTCTCGATCGTCTCCGCCCGGACCTTCTTGGTCGGCCACGGACCGAGGTCGGCGAGGCCGACGATGATCGGTAGACCGAGCGCGGCGACCGCACCGATCAAGGTCCGTCCGATCACCTTGCGACGGGTGAGCTGCGTCTCGGCCAGCCCCTTATTCACGTCCCCCAGCACCGAGGCGCGCGCCTCGTCGGGCGACACCATCGGGTGACGGATGTCGACGATCTCCTGATCGCCCATCAGCGTCCGAGCCCATTGGATGGCGCCCATGCCGAGCAGGAGGACCGCCAGACCGAGGGTCAGGCCGAGCAGGACGTGCTGCGCGTTGGCGTGCAGCGGCCCGAAATCGACCGTGACGTCCCTCGGAACCGCGAAATAGACCACGACGAAAGCGATGGACAGGATCGGGACCAGAGCGAACATCGTGGCGACCTGTCGGGTCGCTCGGTCGGCCGCCTTCTCATCGACGTCGGTCAGCCGCGGGAGGTGCTCCTCCATCCCAGGATCGGGCACCGGGAAGCGGTCCGGATCGGTCTGGACCGCGAGTTCGCCGTGCGAGGGCGATTCCAGCTCGGGTCGACCTTCGTTTGTTCCGTGGCTCATCGTGCCCTCGCTCCCTTGGCGGCGATCCAGACGCCGAAGCCGATGATGCTGCCTAGTCCGAGTATCCAGGTCCACAGACCCTCGCTCACGGGGCCGAGGCCGCCGAGCGCGAGTCCACCCTGGTTGGGCTTGGCGTGCAGGGTGTCGAGATAGCCGATGATCGCCCGCTTGTCATCGGGGGTCAGCACCTGGTCGGAGAAGACGGGCATCTGTTGCGGCCCGGTGATCATGGCCTCGTACAGATGGAGGTTCGACACCCCGATCAGGGAGGGCGCGTACTTGCCGTTCGGCAGCGCCCCTCCACCGCCCTCGTAGTTGTGGCATGCCGAGCAGTTCGTCCGGAACAGCTCACCGCCGCGGGACAGATCCTCGTCGGACAGACCGGCCGGATCGTACGCGGCCTGGTCGGGAATGGCGGGGCCAGGACCGAGCGACTCGACATATGCGGCGAGCGCGAGGACTTCGTCCTCGGTGTAGCGGGTCGGCTTGATCGGGGCCTGCGGACCCGGCTGCGCCAGCGGCATCCGACCCGTGCTCACCTGGAACTCAACGGCAGCCGCGCCGACCCCGACCAACGGCGGACCTTGGATGTGCTCACCCACCTGACCCTCGCCGTTCAGCCCGTGGCAGGAGGAGCAGGCGACCGCGAACAAGGTCTTGCCCTCGGCGATCTGCTGGGTGGTGTCGGTGTCGGCCGACACCTGTTGCGAGGGGGCGAGGACCGCCCAGGACACACCCATCACGAACAGGCCGGCTACCAGGAGCAGCAGCTTCGCTGCCGGGTGGCGCCGTCTGGAAGACAGGAACCTCACGTCGTGAGCCCTCTCGGTCGTCGGTGCGGTCGGTGATGGTGCGGTGTCGGACTATGCGGTTGTCTGGAGGGGTGCTCCGGTTGTTTCTCTTTGACAGGCTCCGGCGGATGCACTGTCGTGCTCAGCGCAGGATGTAGATCACGCCGAACAGGGCGATCCAGACCACGTCGACGAAGTGCCAGTAGTACGACACGACGACCGACGCCACTGCCTGCTCGTGGGTGAAGGTCCGGGCCAGGAAGGTCCGTCCCAACAAGACGACGAATGCGATCAGGCCACCCGTGACATGGAGTCCGTGGAAGCCGGTGGCCAGGAAGAACACCGAGCCGTAGACATTCGAGGAGATGGTCAGGCCGGCCTCGGCGAACAGCGACGCGTACTCGTACACCTGCCCGCCGATGAAGAAGGCGCCCATGAAGAACGTCAGGACATACCACTCGCGCAGGCCCCAGCCCTTGAGGTTGGCCAGGCCGCCGGTCCGCCCGACCTGACCACGCTCCGCGGCGAACACACCCATCTGGCAGGTGAACGAGCTGGCGACCAGCACGCTGGTGTTCACGATCGCGAACGGGACGTTCAGCAGCGCGGTCTGGGTCTCCCACAGCGACGGCACCCCGGCGGCGGCTGCCTGCGCGTCGGTGACGTTACGGATGGTGAAGTAGGCCGCGAAGAGGGCGGCGAAGAACATCAGCTCGGAGGAGAGCCAGATGATCACGCCGACTGCGAGGGGATCGGGACGGTTGTCGCGACCGCGTAACCGGGATTGCGGGATGGGGTGCAGAGATCCCGCCGGCCTGGTCATCGAGCCGCTCGTCGCGTGAGTATGTAGCGCCACGAGGTCATTATTGCCGTATCGGTCTGGGGAGTCATCCTTGGGCATCGGATGTCGAAGTCACGCTTGCGCAGGCCAGGGGACCCTAACCTGTGGGTTCTCTGCGACGGAGGGTCCAAATGGCCCTGGCGAGAGTGGGTTTGCGGGGTCGCTGGCGCTGCTCCCCGCGCCGATTCGGCGGCACCATGCGCCAGCGTCGTCGGCGGCGGCTAGCATCGGGCGCCGAGGGCAGCAGTGCCCATGGGTGCCCGTGGCGAGGAGAACCGATGAGTGAGCAGACCGATGGCGTCGTGCACGACGATGCTGCCGAATCGACGCTGACGATCCTGCTGTATGCCTCCAACCGGGCCACCCGGGAGAACGTGCGTTTCACGCTTGGCCGTAAGGTCGCTCGCGACCTTCCCGAGGTCCGGGTGCTGGAGGTGGCAACCCAGCCGGCGGTGATCACCGCGATGGATCGCGGCGGAATCGACCTGGCGATCCTGGATGGCGAGGCGGTGCCGGGTGGCATGGGACTGGCCCGCCAGCTCAAGGACGAGATCCACCGGTGCCCACCGATCCTGTTGATCACCGGGCGCCCGGACGATGCCTGGCTGGCCACGTGGTCCCGGGCAGACGGGGCGGTTGCGCATCCGATCGATCCCGTGCGACTCCCCGACGCCGTCGCCGAGCTGTTGCGTGCCGGTCGGGCGGCCGGGTCCGGGGCCGGGAGCGTATGACCTGGCCGAGTGTTCTGGCCGAGCTGGCCGGCCGGCGGGATCTCACCTCGGATCAGGCCACCTGGGCGATGCGGCAGATCCTCGCCGGAGAGGCGAGCCCGGCGCAGTTGGGCGCCTTCGTGGTGGCGCTGCGGGCTAAAGGGGAGACCGTCGAGGAGTTGTCTGCGCTGGCCGACACCATGCTGGAGTTCGCCACGCCGATCGAGATCGGCGAGCACGCCGTGGACGTCGTGGGAACCGGCGGGGATCGGTCGAACACGGTCAACATCTCGACCATGGCCGCGATCGTGGCGGCCGGCGCCGGAGCGAGGGTGGTCAAGCACGGCAATCGCGCGGCTTCCTCGGCCTGCGGTGCGGCTGACGTCTTGGAGGCGTTGGGCGTCGTGCTCGACCTGACCCCGGAACAACAGGTGCTGGTCGTCGATCGCGTGGGGATCGGCTTCTTGTTCGCGCCGCTCTATCACCCCGCGTTAAGACATGCCGGGCCGGTCCGAAGTCAGCTCGGTATCCCGACGACGTTCAACTTCTTGGGTCCGATGGCCAACCCGGCGCAGCCGATCGCTCAGGCGGTGGGGGTCGCCGACGTCCGGGTGGCCGAGCTGATGGCCGGTGTCTTCGCCCGCCGCGGGAACCAGGGCATGGTCGTGCATGGTGCCGACGGGTTGGACGAGCTCACCACGACCGCGCCGTCGCAGGTATGGCTTTATACCGGCGGTTCGGTGACCACAGGTGTGCTGGACCCCGCTGAGCTCGGCATCCCTCGGGGTGAGCCGGCTGAGTTGGTCGGAGGCAAGGCCGACCTGAACGCCGCGGTCGCCACGGCCGTCCTCGCCGGCCAGCCCGGGCCGGTGCGTGACATCGTGCTGCTGAACGCGGCGGCGGCCCTGCTGGCGCACGACGGTCTCGACGATCGTCCGCTGACCGAACAGTTGGCGCCGCAGCTCAGCCGCGCCGCGCACGCGGTCGACAGCGGCGCGGCACAGGCGACGCTGTCGGCTTGGGTCGCCTCGAGCCGTTCGTGGCAGTCCTGACAGGATCGTGTTCAGCCGATCCGGATCGACTCCAGCGACGAGGCCGCCTGTGCGCGTAGGGCCGCAGGAGCGTCGGTCGGCACGGAGCTGAAGGCGGCTACCCGGGTGCCGTCGTCGAGCCGGACGACCAGGACCGTGAGCTCGTCGGTTGAGCTCGCCAATCCCGCGATCCGGTAGCGGACCGAGGCGGTGAACAGGTATCCCGGGCACCCGTCCACGGAATGCTCCGCCACCGACGCAGACTCGACGGTGGTCGGCTGACCGTCGAAGAAGGTAGCCGCGACCTGCTGACCGACCGTGACCGCGGTGGCGTCCAACTCGACCCGAGTGGCGCGTTGGCCGACGTGGGCCAGTCCGACGATCGCCGCCCAGTCCCGGCCGCCGCGATAGTCCTCATGCACGGTCGCACCGGCGGCGAAGTAGCTGTCGAACAAGTCCTTCGCGCGCATCGGATCGGCACGCAACTCGTACGGGTCGTCGGGCAGGGTCATCGAGGCTTCGCCGATGCTGGCCTCCCGTGAGGACCTGTCCAGCTCTCCGCGCACCCCGGATGCCGATGGTCCCGGCGTCACACCGGCGGCCGCGCTCGGAGACGGCCCCGAAGGGTCGTGCCAGATCACCAGCCCCAAGACCACGCCGGCGACGGCGACGAGCGCGAAGCCGAGCGTCCAGGGAGCTCTGATCCGACCCGACCACCGCATCCCACCGATCGAACGCGAGAGCCCGGGCGGCCGGACGGCGCGGGCTCGTGCCGGTTGCGGCGCGTGCGCCGACTCGGCCACCGCCGTGGTCCATTCGGTGCCGTTCCACCAGCGGAAACACCCCTGGTCATCCCGGGGATCGGGATACCACCCGGGTCTGGCGCCGCTCACGTCCGGAGCCTAGCCCGGCGGGGAAAGCTCCGACCGTGGGCGGAGCCTCGCTCATCAGCAGTCCTCGTCGCCACGCGCCGGGGAATACTGGGAGTCATGATCTCTCGTGAACTGGCCGGCCAGCTGGCGCCATTCCTGACCTGGGCGCCCGCGAACGGGGATCGGTTCTACATCCCGCAGCCGGAGATCGCCGAATCCGTGTTCACCGTGAGCGACATGCTGGTGGAGCTGGTCGTCCGCAACGGTGAGTCGCGGTTCCACTTCAACGGCACCGTGGAGTGGGCGCTGGATTCGGTGGAGTCGTCGGAGGTGGTCTGGCTGCCGCGCGAGGACCAGTTGCGCGCGCTGATCGGGACGGCCTTTCTGTCCTTGGACGCCGGGCACGACGGCTTTGTGGTCACCGTGAGCGGGCCCGGACGCGCCTTCCACACCGAGCCGCAAGTCGAAGCCGCCGACGCGTACGCAGTGGCCCTGCTCTACGTCCTGCGTCAGACCGGCGCCAGTCAGGCCGGCGTCGGTCAGGCGAGCGTCAGTCCCGCCAGGGCCAGGTAGCAACCCAAGAGCATGGACGGCGCGTAGGGGAAGGCCTGTCGTCGCCGACGAACGAGGCGGGTCAGACCCACCACTGCGCCGACCACGGTGCCGATCAGGAGCGCCCAGATCCACAGTGACCACGAGACGCTGCCCGCAGCCGCGCCGATGAGCGGTGCGTAGCGGACGTCCCCAAAGCCGAAGCCGCCGCGGCTGAGTGCCCAGACCAACCAGTACACGGCGGCCGCACCCAGCGCACCGAGGCAGCCCCCGAGCAGCGGCCGGGTGTCGGCCGACAGGCCCGAGCTGATCCCGAGAGCGAGGACGCTCAGCAGCCAGCCGAGCTGGGTGAGTCGTCGCGGCAGCCAGGTGGTGCGTAGATCGATCAGCGCGAGCAGGACGCCGATACTGGCCAGCACGACCCAGGGGCCCTGGCCGACGGGTTCGAGCAGAGTCCACGATGTCCAGCTCAAGACAAAGGCGATCATCGCCGCGCCGAGTGCGAACCGAACACCGGCCAGCTCCCTGTACGGCGTCTTGATCTCCCCGTCCGGGATGTCGCCGGGCACAGGTTCGGCCAGGCGGCGTAGCACGGGACCGGCAGCAAGTCCCACCACCGTCGCGGTCAGCACGGCCGGCCCTACGGCGCTCAGAGCGCCGATCATGCGCGCCGGCACTGCTGCGGTCCCGGCATCGGCCTCACGCTGCGTCGGCCATTTCGATGCGGTGCCCCTCGCCGGACCCGACCCGATCCACCGGACCGGTCGAGTCGATCAGTGCGGCACCCAGTCGGAGGTCGACGAGCTGAGGGACCATGGACAAGGTGCCATCGGCCAGTCGCAACACATCCGTCGAGCTGAGCCCGGTCAGGCGAGCCAGCGACGACACGTGCCGACCGCCCTCTTGGAGTAGCAAGGTGGTCGCCCGAGCGCGACCGGCCGGCACCACCCGGGAGCGGACCAGACTCGCGTCCAGCGTCGTCACCGCGATCAGTCGGTGCGCGCTCAACGGATCGATGCGACGCATCGGCCGCCCGTCTCTGCCGCCTATCAGCCGCCGGATCAGCCGCACCGATACGCGGGTCAGCGCGGCCAACTCCTGCGCCGACAGTCCGGAAGCTGCCATCAGGTGCATCACGTGGGCTCGGAACGGAGCCGAATCCGGCCATCGCCCGTAGCCCTTTCGGTATCGCGGTGCGGGTAGGGCTACGTCCCACCCGGGGGACGTCTGGGAGCCGGGGGCGTCGAGTAATCCGACGGTCATCGTGGGCCTTCCTGAGCGGGAACTCTCTCTACTGAGAGAAGGCCCGCTCAGCGGCCTCGATGTTAGCGATCAGTCCCGAATTTCTCGGCTGACCGCAAGCCGGTCAGGAGTCGTTGGACCTCTGCTCGTCGACCTGGTCGGACACGGCATTCGCGGCATCCTCGGCCTTCTCCTGGGCGGTGTCGACCGTCTCGTCGGCCACCTGCTCGGCATCCTCGATCCCGTCGTGTCCCTCGTCGCGGAGGTCCTCGGTCTTCTCCCGCGCAGCATCTGCCGCGTCCTCGGCGGTGTCTGCAACGTCGTCGGCCCTGTCCTGTGCGGCATCGGCCACCTCATCGGCCTTGTCGTGGGCCGCCTCCGCCACATCGTGGGCGGACTCCTTGGCTCCTTGTGCCGCGTCCTGCACGGCGTCCGCCGCGTCGCCGGCTTTGTCCTGCACCGCGTCAGCAAGATCGCTCGCCGTGTCCTTTGCGGCGTCGGCGAGGTCGGACGCCTTGTCCTTTGCCGCCCCTGCCGCGCCAGCGGCGGAGTCGGTGGCGTCCTTCCACGCGTTCGATCTGGTGTCGGCCGGCTTGGGCGGTGCGTACGGTGTGCTCGGCCGCGCCGCCTGCCACTCCGACTCCTTACCGCCACCGAGCAACTTGCGGGCCACCACGACCACCACCCCACCGATGAGGGCCACGACGGCGATGCGTTTGATCCAGCGGCTCTTCTTCTTCGGCTCGGCTACCACCAGATCTCCCTTGGCCGCGGCCACCGTCGACTTGGCCCGGCTCGAGGTCTCGCTCACGACCGGCGTGGCGGCGGCTGCCGCCAGTACCTCGGCGAGCTTGGGGAGGACCTCGTCGCTGAGCTTCTCGCGGGCTTGATCGACCGCCGGGGGGACCCGCTCCAACGCATCCTCGAGTCTGGGCCCCAACACCTCGACCGCATCATGGGCAGCCTTTGCGCCTTTGCGCTTGGCGCTGCCGGCCAGCGGGCCGATGTAGTCGGCCGCCTGATGGGCGTACGGCCCGACCCGCTCGGCCGCGGTGTGCGCATACGGACTGACCGTATCGACCGCGGAATGGGCGTAGGGACTCAGCTTGTCCACGACGGACTGGGCGTACGGACTGACTCGGTCGGCGGCCGAGTGCGCGAACGGGCTCACGCGGTCTGCCGCCGCATGGGCGGCGGGGCCGAGATGCTCGGCGGCGGCACCCATCTTCTCGGCCGCCGTCTGAGCCATCGGCCCGACCTTGTCGGCGGCGTTGTGCATGATCGGCCCGATCCGATCGGCGGCCGCGTGGACGAAGTCCTCCGCGGGCTCGACGACAGCTTCGACCTGCTTGGCATTTTTGCGCTTCATGATCCTCCGTAGGGTCACCGGCTCGCGGCCCCGCCGCAGCATTCCCAAACTTACCGCCCGCCTGCGGACGATCACTCACGGGCTTGCCCGCGCGTGACAAGATGTGTCCCACAACTCCGGGCCCAAGGCAGGCCGTCCGATCATCGCGACGGCGAGCAGGAACCAGTTTCACCGACATGATCAGCTTCAGAAAGGCGCCCCTTCGTGGCACAGACGGCTACTCTGCACACCAATCACGGTGACATCGTGATAGACCTTCTGCCCGACCAGGCACCCAAGACGGTGGCGAACTTCGTCGGGCTGGCATCCGGCACCAAGGAGTATCGCAATCTCGAGACGGGTCAGCCGGAGACGGGCAAGTTCTACGACGGGCTGACGTTCCATCGGGTCATCGACGGATTCATGATCCAGGGCGGCTGTCCGTTGGGCACGGGCGCGGGTGGACCGGGCTACTCCTTCGCCGACGAGTTCTATCCGGATCTGGCGTTCAACAAGCCCTATCTGCTGGCCATGGCCAACGCCGGGCCCGGTACGAACGGCTCGCAGTTCTTCATCACGCTCGGACCGACCCCACACCTGAATCGTCGGCACACGATCTTCGGTGAGGTCACCGATCCCGCCAGCAAGGCCGTGGTCGACGAGATCGCCTCGGTGCGCACGGGTCGCTCGGACCGCCCCGTCGATCCGGTGGAGATCACCTCGGTCGACATCTCGGAGTGAGTTCGCACATCGGGAGTTCGTCGTGAGCGCCTCGAGCGGGACGGGCCCGGAGTTCCAGGCTCCAGGGTTCGTGTCGTGTTATCGGCATCCGGACCGGCAGACAGGAATCCGCTGTCAGCGCTGCAGCAAGCCGATCTGCGGAGAGTGCATGCATCCGGCATCGGTCGGGTTCCAGTGCCCGCAGTGCGTCTCGGCGGGACGGTCCAGCGTGCGCGCGCCGAGGACGCTGTTCGGCGCCGCGCTGAAGCCCGGTGGCGGCACGGCGACCAAGATCTTGATGGGCGTGTTGGTCGGGACCTGGGTGCTCAACATCGTCAGCCGTGGCCTCCTGGCAGGCTTGCTGGTGATGAGCAATCAGGCCGTCGCGGCCGGCGAGTTCTGGCGGCTGATCACTGCGTCCATCGCCAGTGTCAACCTGTTCGGCACGCTGCTGAACCTGCTCGTGCTGTGGCTGGTCGGCCGTGCCATCGAGAGTGAACTCGGCGGGTGGCGCTTCGTCGCCCTGTATCTGACCGCGGGACTCGGCGGTGCCACGCTCTGTTTCCTGCTGGGACCGGCCGGGCTCGTGGCGACCGGATCGTCCTGGGCGATCATCGGTCTCCTGGCAGCAAACGCCATCGGCAAGCTGAAGACCCGCGAGGACATTCGCGGTGACATCAGCCTGCTGGTCTTGCTGATTCTGTACAGCGTTCTGATCGGGTTCAGGTACTTCGGTTGGCTCGGGATGATCGGAGGCGCCCTCGTGGGCGCTCTCTCGGGTGCGATCTTGGCCTATGCCCCGCGGCAGAGCCGGACCGCGATCCAGGCGGTCGGCCTGCTCAGCGTCGTGCTGTTGTGTCTCATCGCGGTCGTCGCCAAGATCGCCATGGCCTAGGTCTCGGCCCGAAAGCGCCACATTGTCGCTTTTCACACGGTCGATCCGGGCGAACGGCTCTGCGGGCCGCGGCACGCCGTCGAGTGTGCGAAACGCGACACTCTCAGCGCAGGCGGGCCGTGGGCAGGCTCAGCGGAGGAACGCTCGGGTTGACGTAGGACAAGACGGCGATGACGATCGTCGCCAGCAGAGCGACGACCGACAGTGCGAAACAGACCACCAGGACGCGGTCAAAGCCTCGCACCCGATCAGCCCCCGAGGGAGAATGCGGCCTCGAGATCGTGCTGGGAGTAGGCGCGAAAGGCGATGTGGGTCTCGGTGCTCAGCACCCCGGCGACCTTGTTCAGGCGATCGGCTACCACCTCGGCCACCTGGTCGTGGCTGGACACCCGGACGATGACGATGAGATCGATCGCTCCCGTGACGGAATAGACCTCACTGACCCCGGGAAGGGCGGCGATGGCCTCGGCCACCTCCGGGATCTGGGCCACCTCGGCCTTGACGAACACGATCGCGGTCACCATGGGTTCATCGTAGGGCTGGCCTCCTGTCCGCCGTGCTGGGGAATGCCGACCGGCCGTCTCTGCTTGGGTCGAGCATGACTGTCTACGCCATCACCGGATCTACCGGTCACGTCGGCGCTCGGGTGGCTGCCGCCCTCGCGGCCGAATTCCCGCTCCGGCTGGTCGTGCGCGACCCGTCCCGCGCGCCCGACCTGCCCGGATCGCAGATCGCTGTCGCAACGTACGACAACCGACCGGCAGCGATCGAAGCGCTACGCGGCGTCGACGCCTTGTTCATGGTCTCGGCGGCCGAGTCGCGCACCCGTCGCGGGGTGCACCGGGAGTTCATCGCCGCGGCGGCCGAGGCGGGTGTCGGTCACGTCGTCTACACCTCGTTCGTGGGCGCCGGGCGGGACGCCGTCTTCACGCTGGGCCGCGACCACGGCGACGCCGAGGCCGCGATCCGGGAGACCGGCCTGCGCTACACGCTGTTGCGGGACAACTTCTACAGCGACCTGCTGCCGTTCTTCGCCGACGAGGGCGGAGTCATCCGCGGGCCGGCCGGGGACGGCAGAGTTGCCGCCGTGGCCCGAGCCGACGTCGCCGACG